>JANXMS010000319.1 GCA_025354525.1 Acidobacteriota bacterium | reverse complement strand
TCCTTCTTTGGACGGCTAAGCAGATTGCCTCGCATATCGAGTACGGAGATCTGATTCGGAGAGAGCCCCTCTACAGCGCTGGCGGTAAGGTGGGCGATGGCCTGGACGTTTTGGGGCGAGAGCTTCGCTCCGGCCCGCAGCTTTACCAGTACGCTGGCTTTAGCCGCCTCGCGCCGCTCGAGGAAAATGCTGTTTTTGGCGAACGTGATATGGACTCGGGCTTGTTCCACCTCGGTGAGAGACATGATCGACCGTTCGAGTTCGCCTTCCATCGCGCGGTGATAATTGACTTGTTCGGAGAACTCGCTGGCCCCGAAGTTGGCTTTGTCGAACAGTTCGAAACCGATGCGGCCGGACTTGGGCAGTCCGGCGGAAGCCATCTGGATGCGAAGTTCGTCGAGTCGCTCGGCGGGTACTTTGATAGTGGTGCCGTTATCGGCGAGACGAAATTCGACTCCGGCTTCCCGCAAACGATTGACAACTTGGCCGGCGTCTTCACCGCTAACGTTTTGGAAAAGCGGCTTGAAGCCTTGTTCCTTTTGATGCCGCGATAGGAACAGGATCCCGACCAGCAAAAGAACGGCGGTGCAGCCGACGACGATTTGCTGGCGCAGGCTTAGCCGAAGCCAAAGTTGTTTCAACTGTTCGATGTATGCGCTCATTGCAATTTACGCCGCCGAATCAAAGCTGCATGCGCATGATCTCTTGGTAAGCTGAGACCACCTTATTTCTCACGCCGAGAAACATTTCGAACGCGACATCGGCCCTTTGGCCGGCCAGGACGACTTGATGAAGTTCCTCTTCTCCGCCCGAGAGGAAGTTGTTTGAAGACTTGTCGGCGTCGAGCCGAAATTGTTCGACCCTTTGGATAGCATCGGTCAAGACGGATTGAAACTCCTCTCCGGTCGACTTGTCGGCTCCCCCAATGGGGGAGGGTGGCGTAATCGGAGCCACGTTCTTTAAGCCGAGCATGGCGATTTTGTCCATCATTGTGTTTCGCTCCTCGCTTTAATTCGGTTGTCGGCTTAGCCGCGCATGATGTCGAGCGTCTTTTGGATCATGTCTTTAGCGGCCGCCATGGCGGCCACATTACTTTGATAGCCGCGACTGGCGTTCATAAGATCGACCATCTCTTCGGCCGGGTTCAGCCGGGGATAGGCGACATAGCCCTCCTTGTCGGCGTCGGGATGGCCGGGTTGATACCGTTTGTCGGGCTCGCGATCGTCCTGAATTACCTCGGCGACTCGAACGCCCTGCATCTGGGCTCCGCCCATTTGGGAGCTTCCCGAGAGTTGCATTTGAAAGATATTCGAAAACGGGCCTTCGGTGCCGGCCGTTTCAAAGACGACATCTTTTCGCCGATAGGGGCCCCCCGCCGGGGTACGCGTCGTTTCAGCGTTGGCCAAGTTCTCGACGAGGACTTCGGCCCGTTTTCGCTGGGCGGACATGCCCGAGGCGCTCACCGACAACAGATTAAAAAGGCTCATCCGTTCCTTCCATCCTGCAACGCCAGCTTCACGTCCTTAAACGCGCCTCTAGCCTGCATGGCGACAAATTGAAATCGAATCGTGTTTTCGGCCAGGAGGCGAGCCTGCTGGTCGATGTTGACGTTGTTGCCGTCATTATTCGTGATCAGACCTTCGGGCTCGATTACGGCGGGGTCTCCGCCTTTGACCAGCGTAAGAAATTCGCGCTGGAAGTCGATGTCCTGGGTCTGATAGCCAGGGGTGTCGACGTTCGCGATATTGGAGGCGACCAGCTTCTGCCGGACGCTCAATAGATTGAGGTAGTGTTCCTCAGTTGCGGCAATGCGATCAAACATGTCACAGATGCGTTAGCACGCGTGTTGCCAATCGGAGGAATTGCCCTAAAAGGGAGCAAAAGTGCCATAATTACGTCAGTAGCGACTATAAGTTGTCGGATAGGCGCGTTCCATTTCGGAAGCGATTTCGGTAGCTGTTCCAATTTGGATCAGATTCCCCTGACCGATACCGGGACACAGACGTCCGGTATCGCGCCAAAGGCTGCGCTCAGCGACCAGTTCTGGCCAGAACGGGAAGAGGCGGCACTGGGTGGGCTTCACGGTATGGATGGAGCAGCCGTCGGACCGCAAGAACCGGCATTGGCTCCCTTTCGGCTTTCGGAGGCGGAGCAAGTGTTTGGTGCGGTAGACGTACCGGGCTTCGAACTCGGTCGGGGTGAGTTCGACGAAGGTAGCGGCCCGGACCATGTCTTCTTCGGTTAGATAGACAAAGCCGCGAGTATCGCAGCACCTGATGCAGCCCTTTTGGCAGGTAAAGCGTAATCCCTCTTCCTCTTCCACGTCACCGAATAATATAGCAGGTTAATCCGGGCTAGGCCTGCCGTTGACCCACAAATAGTGCTAAACAAATAACCAGGTGTCCGCATATTTGCCCAGAAGTAAATTAAGCGAAGGCTGTCGCAGTCTCCTGCGATTGCGTAGGTCGCCGGGCTGCTGACTGACGGCGGCGAGTTCGTCCACCGGACCGAGTTGGCCGATTTCCTGTGCGAGGAATTCGACTTCGACGACGCGCGCGGCCACCTGCAGCGCGATGGCTGCTTAAAGGTGCCGCGGGAACTCGAAGGATCCGGCCATTTTACCCTCCCGGAGGCGAGGGGCCAGCTTGGGCCGAGAAGGCCCAAGCGGTTGGCGGCGGCGGTGGCCGATCCAGCGGGGGTGCCCACCCAGGCGGGTGAGGTTCACGGTCTGGCATTGATCCAAGTGAGCACCGAGGCGCAGATGCGGATCTGGAACGAGAGGATGAATGGCGAACTCCCGCGTGGCTAAGGGCCTTTGGTGGGACGCCGAGTGCGCTATTTGATGGAGTCTGAATACGGGTGGCTGGGCGCGATAACCTTTGCCGCGCCCGCCCTGCAGTTGGCCGACCGATTGGCTGGACGGTGGAACAGCGGCGAGCCTCGCTGCACACGGTGGTGAACAGGAGCCGGTTTCTGATCCGACCGAGCGTGCACTGCCCCAATCTGGCCTCACGACTCCTGGCGATGGCGGAGCGGCAGTTGCCCGAAGACTTCGAGCAGCGCTACCACTACCGGCCAATTTTCCTGGAGAGTTTTGTAGATAGCGCCCGTTTTGCGGGCACTTGCTATCAGGCCGCCAACTGGATACGGGTGGGCCGGACGCAGGGCCGAGGCAGACAGAATCGCTTCCGGCAGGCCGGCGAGACAGTCAAAGATATCTGTGTGTACCTGTTGGAGAAAGACTTCCGATCCCAAATGGGGGCTGGCGGCCGATGCCCGCCGTAGCGCCCTCCGTCCTGCCGACGGCTTGGAGGCGGAAACGTAAGCGGAAAAGGAGTTCGGCGGCGCACCGCTGGGGGATGAGCGGCTAAACAAAAGACTGGCGAACGTCGTCAGCGCCAAAGCCGGCACACCGGGGCGGGCCTTCTGCGGAGTGGCCCAAGGAGACGGCGCCGCCGTCAATGGCTACTCCGGCTGATCGACATGCCGGAGGATTCGGAGGTGACGGTGGACAACATCCTGCGGTCGCACCGGGACCGTACCATACGGCGCATACTGGAGCAGAAAACCGTGCTGTGCGTGCAGGACGGCAGCGATTTGAACTACAGCGGCTTAGCCGCATGGACCGGGTTGGCCGAGAAGACTGGGGCCAAAAGCCGGGGACTGCATCTGCACACCATGTTGGCGATCTCACCCAGCGGCCAGCCGCTGGGCGTGCTTCGGGCTCAGTGTTTGGCCCCGGAGCCGAGAGCGCCGGAGGATAAGCGGCCCGCCTTCGCCATCCCGATCAAGGAGAAGAAAACCTTCGTTTGGATTGAGCATCACCGTGACATGGCGACCGTGGCCGCGGACATGCCCCATACCCGCCTGATCGATGTTCGACGAGCAGTGCCAAAACAAATCTGTGGAACTGTTAGTCCGAGCCAAGCATAACCGTAACATCGCCGAGGGGCCGTTCAAGCGGTGGGAAGCGGTTGGCCAGACATCGATTCAGAGCCGGGTTCGCGTGCCGGTCACGCGCCAAAGCGCCCGGCCGCATCGGCCCATCTGTCGGTGCGCTATAGGAGCGTCCAACTCCGTCCGGCGCACTACCAGCCGACAAGGCTCCGATTGCTATCTGGGTGATTCCTGCGCGCGAGGGAAATCCGCCGCCGGACGCCGAAGCCGTCGAGTGGTTCCTGCTGACGACGATCAAACTCGGCTCGCCGGAAGATGCCGAGTACTGCCTGCGCTGGTGCGGTTTGCGCTGGCGCTTATGAGGACTTGCATCGCGTGCTGAAGTCGGGATGTCGCATTGAGGATATGGCGCAATCGCACGCCGAGCGTGTACGGCGGGCGATTGCGGTGAGCTTGGGAATTGCATGGCGGATTCTACTGATGACCCTGCTGGGCCGCGAGACGCCGGGCCTGCCCGCCGAGGTGTTGCTCTCCGATGTCGAATTGCGAACGCTCCGCGCCTACGCAAAAAAGGCCTGAAGCCACACGTGCTGCTGGAAGAAGCGGTAAGTCTGGTTGAGGTGGACCCCATTGGCTAGACACGAAAGTAAGTAAGTCTTAAGTGTAGTGAGGGGCTGATTACCGAGACAGGGATCACACAGATGGTCACGATTAGAGAAAAACCTGACATAATGGAGGCGCTCTGGAAATTATGACGACGCACGGATATGGCACGAGCCTACTCAGACGATTTGCGCTCAAAGTTTGTTGCCGCTTATGAGAGCGGGAATACTGGCCTGAAGAAATTGGCGGCAACTTTTCAAGTAAGCCGGG
>JANXMS010000313.1 GCA_025354525.1 Acidobacteriota bacterium | reverse complement strand
GCTTCCACCGCCACCTTAGCTTTCAAAGCCGGCGAGTGAGTCTTGCGTGTTCGAGGCATTGATTCTCCTTCATTTTCAATGCCCTCCTACACTTAAGCAATAACCATTTTTGTGTCTAGTTTTTGGGGTCCACCACAGACTCATTCACTTCCAAGGGGTAACAGTCCAAACCTTTGCTGGACTAAACTTAGGTGAATTTCGATATGTCCTCCACATTGACACACACTATGAATAGTATCGGTTCCGTACTTTCCTGTAGTCCCGGGCTAATTACCGTCCTAGTCAAGAGTCTCGAAGTCTTTGAGCAATGCAAACACCAATTGCAAATAGGCCAGTATCTCAAGATTGCTCAAGGTAATGTGGACTTCTGCATCGTTGCAATCCGAAATATTCGAGGCATGCTTGAGAGACGCGAAGATGCGGAGCACTGGCAATTCCAGATTGACTGTCAGCCGATTGGCGGGATCGAATCGGACGGGAACTTCTTGAGGGGGGTATCTCTGCTGCCAGTTCCAACCGAAGAGGTGTTCATTGCCGAAGAATCAACGATTCGAAGCCTGTTTGCGGGCGACGCGCAGTACGCATATCCGCTCGGAAAGCTGTCGGTGAGTCGGGCCATTCCGTTAATGGTTAATCCCGACAAGCTCTTCGGTCAGCACTTCGCCATCGTCGGCTCAACCGGATCCGGAAAATCATGCGCTGTAGCAAGAATTCTGCAAGACGTCATCGGCATAAGCGAAGCACGCTACAAACATAGCGGAAGCCAGAACAATGCTCATATAGTGCTATTTGACCTTCACGATGAGTACACGTCCGCATTTGCGCTAGCCGAGGAGCAGCAGTTTTCCGTAAATCGACTGGACGTCGCATCCCTTCGACTTCCGTATTGGCTCATGAACGCGGAGGAATTAGAGAGTCTGTTCATGGATCGAAATGACGATTCTGGTGGAGTGAATCAGGCTGCAGTGTTCAAACAGGCAGTAATTGCTAACAAAGAGCAGCATAACCCCAAGCAAGTCCAAGTCACTTATGACTCGCCTATCTATTTCTCAATCCGTGAGGTATTGAATTACATCGACAATTTAGATAGAGAAGTGATTAGCCGATTGCCCAAAGAGAATTGCCCTAAGCTTGAAGACAACACACTCGTCAGGGAACGAAAGGCACATTACTTTGAAAAGGTGCACGAGTTTATTCAGCAATCGACAGCGAAGGACACCAAGGCTACGCACGGCCCGTTCCACGGGGACTTCACGCGTTTGGTCTCTCGTCTCGAGAGCAGGGTAAGCGACCGCCGCTTGAGCTTCATGCTCGAGCCCGTCACTCCAGATGGTAGCCCTTATACTAGCGACAAATTTGATGACATAGTACGCCAGTGCGTGGGGTATTCGAACCAGTCGAATGTGACCGTCGTTGATCTCAGCGGTGTCCCATTCGAGGTCTTAAGCATCGTTGTGAGCGTGGTCTCGAGGGTGATTTTTGATTTCTGTTTCCATCATTCAAAGATATGCGCTGAGCAACAGACAAGAAATTCTGTCCCTATCATGATTGTGTGCGAGGAGGCTCACAACTACCTGCCGAACAGAGAGACCGCCGCTTACAGAGCTTCCCGGAAAGCATTAGAACGAATCGCCAAAGAAGGAAGAAAATATGGGCTGAGCATGGTGGTCGTTAGTCAGCGCCCTTCCGAAGTCTCGGAGACGATATTTGCTCAATGCAGCAACATTCTGGCTCTTCGCTTAACGAGCGACGCCGATCAGCTTTTCATTCGACGAATGTTCCCTGAGAATGTCAACGGCATCGCGGATGCGTTGCCTAACTTGAGGGCGGGGGAATGTGTCGTTGTTGGCGATTGCGTTCTGATGCCAGCCGTGACCCAATTAGACATGCCGGTACCTCCGCCACAGTCTCAAAGCGTGAGGACACATACCGAATGGCAGAATCCTTGGAAAAATGTTGAATTCAGAAAGTTGGTAAAGCGGTGGCGGAGAGAAGATCAGTCGGCGACGGAATAGCGCGCTTGGTCATCCGGGTGCGGAGAGAGATCCTGCGCTGGTCCTTGATCGATAAGTCGACCGACTCATCTAGACGTGCGCGACGATCAAACGGGCGCGTTGATTGCCTGGCTACGAATCAATCCTACTAGAGCGCGAGTTGAATCAGAAACGGAATTCTCTACGCCCAGTGATTCGCCAAGAAAGTCGAACAGGTCACTCCTGACCTGTGGCTCCAACTGAACCCTACCATCCGCTAGTGCCAACAAGAACTCGTCGAACGCCTCACCTGTCTGGCTCGTTCTCCCTTCTTTTAGCTGCTTTACGATCTCCGCAAGAGTTCGACTGAGCTCGACGCTATAGGAGTAGTCGAGTTCTCGCTGGTCAGCCACACGCAGTAGTGACGCCTGAATTACTCCATCGCTGTAACGCGCAAAATTGTAAGGCGATAGGGCTACTCGCTGATGTTCGGATTGAGTCCATGGGCGCTCTCCTTCAGCCCTACCAAACTTCCCGATTTCCCTGGTCGACACATCCGAACCATTCCGTGCTTGGTGAAGCACAGCGGATATTGTAAAGTAGACGTCAGCTTGTGTGGCCTTCTCGACTAGATTCCGCCCTTCCTTGGGCCAAAAAGCAAACCCTGGCCTGACTTTCAGCGCCTGACCTTGGGCGTCATTCCAATATAGCTGATCGAGCATTCCCGTCTGCCCCGACGTATCAATCGTCTGGAGCCTGCGCTCAAGAACCACCCGCGAACTGGCCTCAGCGCACTTACCGCCAGAGAGTGCCTCACGCAAGAAACGAGCTTCACGTTCCCAAACTGACCAGCCCCCTCGGTCCGACGGCGGAAGGTATAGCGTCTCCACGCTTTGGAAGTTGAAGTCGGCAGGGCGCTTGCCATAAGTCAAATCAGAAACGACTCTCTGGCGGTCGGCAGCCGTCGGCATCCGCGTAAATAATGAGAGATATAGGATCCCATTCTTCCGAGTAGCGTTCCGCAGAGCTAAGCTTATGCGTGTAAGGGAGGATCCTGTATTCACAACACCACAAACCACTACTATTGTTCCGCCCAATGTGTCAAGATCTGATCTGCGAAAGAGTTCGGAAGCCGAAAGCACCAAAAGCTCGATTCGAGAATTAAGTCGCTCCTTCGCAACCTCTTCGCAGATCTGCGCCATCTGCCTCGACGATTTATCATCTGAGTAAACTATCGTGGTCACTGATGCGGGGAGGTAGTGGAGAACCATACGCCTGAACTGATCCGAGTAGCTGCCGGTGCCCGTCGACTCCATTAGGGCTTCGACATCAATGAACAACGAGGGCCTTCGGCTCGGTTGAGTAGCAACTGGATGAACCCTGAATGCAGTCTTGCCTATTAATCGACTGGATGCGCCGAGCAGCCATTGTTTCGCGTGGCCTTCGTTGAGAAGTTCGGCCCGTGTATGAGGTGTGAATGGTAAGAAGTGTTCATCTCGGATATGTATAGCTGTACTGCCGTCTTTGCAGAATTGGCAGGACTCCTCGCTGTAGTTACGCACATCAGCAGCACCGACATCTTCAAGGGTCAGGAGCGCCGGGGAGTCCGCCGAGTACGCCGTGGAGGGTCCAATTAGAGTAACAACTCTCGCTGGCAGTGAATTTGGTCGATTCATCAGTTTCTTTGCCAGATCATTCGAGGTCGTTGCCGACATTAGCACCAAGCATTGGGGTGGAAACGGGTAGTCGTCAATCTTTGCGTATGACCCAAAGCTGTCAATATCTGCCGTGGGCTGGTCGGGGAACATGTCTCGTATGATGCTGGAGACTGCGTATGCTATTGAATTTATGGTGCCTGTGTCCGTGCAGATTCTGGAAGGACTATGGGCCAAGTACCGAGCTACGCAAAACGCGAGGAAATCGATTTCCGAACCGCGAACTAGCAGGTTCGCGCCCCGAATGAAGTAATTTGAATGTTTCCGGGAAGGCTTGACATAGTGAAAGCCCCGCTCCGCTTTTAGAATCGGCGGACGCATTTCCTGAACCGTCAAGAGTCCGGCTCGAAGTACCTCGGCGAATCGGTCCTCTACTAAAGCGCTCCACTCCAGATCTGCAACTCCTGCAGGGTTGGGGGGTGATAGTGTCCATGAGTTGTTTGGAGCAAGTAAGGCCGCTCTCGTTCTGTCGCGCATCTGTATGGGGAGTCGGTCATTGATTTCCGGAGAGCCTAGTACTCCTCACTCGTGTCCAAATTAGGTCAAGTGTTTGGGGGGTGAAGCCCTGTTAGGGTAGAAAGGAGTTCCAGCAAGAACGATCCTACCCCAACGAGGCTACACCCCCTGTCACGAGTATCCAGCATTTTCTGTCAGATTCTCCAG
>JANXMS010000312.1 GCA_025354525.1 Acidobacteriota bacterium | reverse complement strand
GCTTCCACCGCCACCTTAGCTTTCAAAGCCGGCGAGTGAGTCTTGCGTGTTCGAGGCATTGATTCTCCTTCATTTTCAATGCCCTCCTACACTTAAGCAATAACCATTTTTGTGTCTAGTTTTTGGGGTCCACCACAGACTTCTCAACCTCGTCACTCGGTCCGGAACCAACCTCTGGCACGGCGACGTGACCTTCTTCGGCCAACACGAAGCCACCAACGCCCAGCGAACCGAAGTCGCCTCTTCGTCGAGACCCCGCTTCCGCCGCCAACAACCAGGCGTATCCGCCAACGGTCCCATCCGCAAAGACCGTACCTTCATCGCCGCAGCTCTCGAGTACGAAAACGAATCCGCCGAAGAGTGGTCCAACGTAAGCCCCGCAGCGCTCGCCAGCGTCCCCGGTGCCTATCGTGGCCTCTATCCAACCAGCACCCGTGGCACCGAAGGCTCAGCAAAGTTCAATCATCAAACCAACGAAAAGGACGCCTTCTCAACTCGCTACGCCTACTCCCGCGGGCGCGTCCGCGCTGAAGTCCAAGGCCCCGAAAACTTCGCCGACCGCTCTGCCCAAGGCAGCAGCGTAACCATCGACCATTCCCTCGTCGGAAACTGGCTCCGCGTCGCCTCTCCCTCGGTCGTCAACGATCTCCGCTTCCAAGTCGCTGCCCGCCAAATGGAACTCCGCCCAAACGGATCCGGCCCGATGTGGGAAATTCCCGGTGCAGTCACCCTCGGCTCCTCCTATCGTTTAAATTCCGAACGAACCGAACGTCACTTCCAACTCGCCAACAATCTTAACTTCGTCCTCGGGCATCACCGTCTCAGTGTCGGAGCCGATGCCCATCTCGTCCAATTAGACGCCTCCCTCCGAAATCGCTATTCCGGAATCTTCGTCTTCCCCTCACTACAAACGTTCCGGCTCGGCCAGCCAGACCTCTTCATCCAAGCCTTTGGCGATCCCCGCACGGCCTTCAGTACCATCCCCGTCGGCGCATGGCTGCAAGACCGCTGGGAGCTACGCCCCCGCCTACTCCTCGAACTGGGTGCCCGCGTCGATCGCCAAGCAATGCCCGTCGGAGTCTCGCGTTCCTCTAATAACGTTGCCCCCCGACTCGGCATAGCGTGGCGTCCCTCTCCCACCCGGCCCCTCGTCCTGCGCCTCGGCGCAGGCCTCTTCTTCGATCGCTACCCCCTCGCGTTTCTCAACGACGCCCTGCAAAAGGACGGCATCCGCGGCTTCGAGCAATACGCCGTCGGCCCCGACGCTGTCCGCGCCTGGGCTCTCGGTCGCGGTGGAACCTTGCCGAATCCACTCCCCGGCGTCGGCCCCTCCACCTACCAAACAGCCGCCGATTTCGCCTCCCCCTACAGTCGAAAGTTCTCCGCCGGAGCCGAATACGGCCTCGGCAAAGATACCTCCGTCTCCGTCGAAGCCACTCACGTCCGAGGCTTCCGCCTCCCCCGCACCCGCAATACCACCGCCACCCTCCCTCCCCGCTACGAACTCGAACAAACCGGCCGCAGCAACTTCGCCGGCACCACTATCTCGCTGAATCGTCGCATGCGCCAAGACCTCACCTACCTCATCGGATACTCGATCGGTCGCACCCGTGACGACGGATCCGACTTCGACGAACAACCCATGGACCCGCTCAACATCCGCCGTGACTGGGCACTCTCCCGCCAACACCAAGGCCATCGCTTCGCCGCCAGCGCCGTCTTCGAACTCCCCGGCCCATGGCTCGAAGGCATCTCCTGGGCTCCCATCGTCACCCTCGGCAGTGGCAGACCCATAAACGCCCTCCTAACCAGCGACACCTACCGAACCGGTGCCTATCCCCTCAACGCCCGCCCCGCCGGACTCGGCCGTAACCCCTTCGTCTCCCCGCCTACCCGCAGTCTCGACCTCCGCATTATGAAAACCTGGAAGGTGCGGGAAGGCAGAGCCGTTCTCCAACTCGGCGTCGAAAGCTTCAACCTGACGAATCATAGTAACTTAGAACGTGTAAGCCAATTCTACGCCGGCCCACAAGGTCGCCTCGATTCCTACGGCACCCCCCTCGAAAGCTTGCCCGGGCGGCAAATACAATTCTTGATGCAGTTTGAGTTCTAACGGGAGCGAATATGAAACGTCGAGCCTTCCTGGCAACAGCAGCGGCTGCTTGGGCCGCCGAACCACTTCCCAAGCGGATCGCCGCCATCATCACAGAATACCGGCCCGGCTCTCACGCCGACGTCATCATCGGCAAATATCTCGAAGGCTTCAATCAAGACGAACGCCCGCCGTATCCCCGCTCGAAAATCGTGTCGATGTTCCTGGAACAGTTCCCCGACAAAGACATCAGCCGCGAACGCGCCCGCAAATTCAACGTGCCCATCTACCGCACCGTCGCCGACGCCCTCACCCTCGGCACTGACAGCCTCGCCGTCGATGGCGTTATCCTCATCGGCGAACACGGCGACTACCCCTTCAACGACAAGGAACAACACCTCTACCCCCGCTTCGAGATGTTCCTCAAAATCACCGACGTTTTTCGGCAAAGCCGCCGCTCCGTCCCCCTCTTTAACGACAAACACCTATCCTGGAACTTCCGCCAAGCCAACCGCATGGTCGAAATCTCCCGCGAACTCAAGTTCCCCATGCTGGCAGGTTCCTCCGTCCCGGTCGCCTACCGAAAGCCCGCTATCGACGCCCCCTGGGGCGAAAAGCAGCGCCACGCCGTCGCCATCTCCTACAGCGGCCTCGACATCTACGGCTTCCACGTCCTCGAAGCCCTCCAAGCCATGACCGAACGCCGCGCCGGCGGCGAGACCGGCGTGAAAAGTGTCCAGTGCCTCGAAGGCGAAGCCTGTTGGCAATTTCTCGACGCCACCCCCTGGGCCAAGCGCCTCTTCGACCAAGCCATATCCCACAGCGAAACCCGAAAGCCCGGCGACCTCAAAACCCTCGTCAAATCCCCCGCCGTCTTTGTCGTCGAATCCAATGACGGCCTCCTCTCTGCCGCCTTCCTCCTCACTGGAGCCCTCGAAGATTTCACTGTCGCCCTCGACGTCGTCGGTCGAGCCAAGCCAATCTCCACACTCATGAACCTCCAAGACGGCCGTCCCCACCATCACTTCGGCTGCCTCGTCCAACGCATCGAAGAGCTCTTCGCCACCGGAAAATCGCCCTACCCCGTCGAGCGTACCCTCCTCACGAGTGGCATTCTCGACTTCGCCCTCGAATCCCGCATCCAAGGACACAAGAAGTTGGATACCCCCGCCCTCGCCCGCATCCGCTACCAAACCCCGCGAACATCCAACTTCTGCCAAAGCGCCTGGGGGCCAGATGGCAAACGCCTCTAACGCCATCGCAGCACTCTTCACCGTCGCGCCCATCATTCTCGCCGAACGCTGCAAGCGCCTGCCATCAGCCCGAAAATCCCTCTGCCCGGCTTCGTCTCAACAACGCCCCTAGCCGTCCAAAAAGTCGCCAACACCGGCCTCCCTTGTCCCTTGCTGAACTATCCGTCCTCACCCGCTGGGTCGCTGAATGGTGGTCCTTCCGCCCCCTAACCAAGCCGCATCCCGCCACCAAAAAACATCTCCAAAGCGCCAACCTCGCCTCCTCCCCCCTGCCGACCGCCATTCCCTCGCCCGCCGCGTCTATCTCGATCTCCGCGGCCTCCCGCCTAGTTTGGTCCAGCGTGATCATCCGTCCTGTCGCTAGGTTCGCCGGAATCGTTCCGCAGTCCGGGCAGGGGTTTTCGAAGTCTTCGGGTCTATCGATCCGATCTCTTTCGGCCTCGTCGCGTCGGCGGACCCAGCCGGAAACCGCACTGTTTGGCCCCAGTGCGGTCTTATCGTCCGGTGGCAACGGTACTTGATCGCAACCACGATTGGTTTCGAAACTGCTCCTTCAAGGTGTTTCGGCTCGACTGAAACCGAAGGGGTGCCGAGTTAAGGTAAGGAACCTTCGCGGCTTCCCGTCGGTATGAATTCTTCGTGCCAACGGTCTTGAAGCCAAACCGAGCTGCGCTCCGATGGACTGGTGTTTCGGCTCGACTGAAACCGGAGGGGTATCGAGTTGAGGTAAGGACGTTCTGGGGGCTTCCCAGCGCTGTGAATTCTGCGGGTCAACCGCCTTGCAACCAAGTCGAGCGGCGCTCCGAAGGACTCGCCAAACGGCCATGGGCCCGCTTTGCGGTCGAATCCTGCGGTCTCGGCTCTCGTCTCCGAAGCCAAGCAGGCCGACGGAGATCGGGTCGATAGTCCCCACTGCCTCCAAAATCCCCGCCCGCGGGGCGGAACCAATCCGTTATGGCCAGCGGCAATCCTCATGATCACGCTGAACCAAGACACGAAAGAGGTGGCGGAGGAAGGGATTCGGGTGAATGCGGTTCGGCCGGGATTTATCTATACCGAATTCCATGCCAAGGGGGGAGATCCGGGCCGGGTTGACCGAGTGAAGACGCTGGTTCCGATGCGACGAGGAGGGACAGCCGAGGAGGTCGCTTATGCGATTCTTTGGCTGTACTTGATTAGCGGGTTTAGGGATCCGTCGCCTCCCGATTTGGGCCAGTTTCCTAGCGTTTTGGGAGTTTGTGCCGCAGAGAGCCCCTCACAATCATGCCACAGGCGTCGCGCGACGCTACGGAAACCAGTGATTCTATTGAACCGGAGGCCGCTAATCAATTACCTTTGGCTGTTGTCGTCGGCAGCCTCCGACACGACGGGCAGCGTTTTTAGACGTCGCCGGAGGACGATAAAGATCAGAACTGGAGCCGCAGAGCGAGTTGCATTGAGCGCGGGCCGCCCACCTGGAACAGGGGGTTCAACCCGCCCAAGCCGGTGCTGAGGATTTGGGTCGACCGACCGAAGTTCGTGTTGGTCAACACGCCGATTGGATTGGCGAAGTTGGCGGTGTTGAATACGTTGAAAGCGTCGGCGCGGAGCTCGAGTCCGAGTCGTTCCTGCAGAGCGAAGCGCCGACGGATAGCGATGTCGACCTGCTGCAAGCCGAAGCCTCGAAGGGTACCTCGACCCAAAGTTCCTTGGCGGGCTTGGGACAACGGCGTGACGCCATCAAAGGCCGCAGGGTTGAAGCGCTTGCCCCCGGGGAGCGCTTGACTGAAGAGGTACAAAGGTTGGCCGAGCACTACGTCTGGACGGGCGAGGTTGGTCAATCCGAGACCGAGGGGATCGCGGCCGGTGACTACGGTGACGGGGGCGGCGGTGCGGAGGCGGACGATGGAATCGACGGCGAAACCGCCAAGTTTCTTGGGCATTTGATAGCTGGTCGAGGCGGTGAAGGCGTGGCTGATATCGAACGAGGAGGGGCCGCGATCGTTGTCGGGGTTCAGTCGGGCCAAGGGGGCGGCGAGATTGGTGATCGACTCATCGGAGGCCGTGTCTAGCGACTTCGACCAGGTATAGGAAGCGAGGGCTTGCAGGCCGCGGGCGACGCGGCGTTTGAACTGGAGTTGGAGGGAATGGTAGTCAGAGTAGCCGCCGTTGTTGACGGAATCGACTCGGGTGAA
>JANXMS010000308.1 GCA_025354525.1 Acidobacteriota bacterium | reverse complement strand
GCTTCCACCGCCACCTTAGCTTTCAAAGCCGGCGAGTGAGTCTTGCGTGTTCGAGGCATTGATTCTCCTTCATTTTCAATGCCCTCCTACACTTAAGCAATAACCATTTTTGTGTCTAGTTTTTGGGGTCCACCACAGGGCCAAGTGGGGGGCGGGTCGGCGTATAATTCGCCGGGATCGGTGGGTGGCAACGAATGGTCGATTGACGGCGCTTCGACCAACGGCACGGATCGTCGGGCGTCGATCATGCCGAGCCCCGATGTGATCGACGAGTTCAAGATTGAGACTTCTAACTTCGACGCCTCGTTTGGCCACGCCACCGGCCTTGGTATCTCGATGTCGACTAAGTCGGGCGCCAACCAGTTTCACGGTACGAGCACATTACAGTTCATCAACCAGCGTTGGAACGCCGCTTCTTTTTTCGTGAAGCAGACCCGCTGGGCGCAGGTGTCGGCGCTGAATACGGCGGGCAACACAGCGGCGGCTCAGCGACTGGCCGATTCGCCGATGCTGAATTCCGGCAAGACTCTGAACTATCAAGCTACCCTCAGCGGGCCGATCTATATCCCGAAGGTAGTGGATGGCCGTAACAAGCTCTTCTTCTTCCTGGGCTTTTCGGAGTTGAAGAACCGGCAGTCCGCCAGGCCCAGCGAACTCAACCATACGGTGCCGACGATCGCGATGCGGAACGGGGATTACTCCGACTTGCTGCGAGTGGACGCGGTCCGGTACCAAGTCTATGATCCTGTCTCGACACGGCCCGACCCCGCGCGGGCCGGCCATTGGATTCGAACTCCATTCGCGGGCAATTTGCTTCCGCGGAATCGCGTACAGAACCCGATGTACGATTTTTATGCCAAGCGAATGCCGCTGCCGAACGTCGACACCACGGGACGGGATCCGATCAATAACTACCAGGCGTCGGGCATGCCCAACAATGTGGACTACCGCTCCTGGAACAACCGGATTGACTACCAAGCAACGCAGAAGCACCGCTTCTTCTTCCGCTGGTTTAAGAGTGACTTTTTGGAAGGCGCGCAGGATTTCACTTACGAAACCGAGCCCGGGCTGATGAATTGGGATGAAAAACGGCCGGCTGCCAGCGGTGCGTTTGACTGGACGTACGCGGCGAGTCCTTCGACGATTCTGAACGTCACGGCCGACACGAATTGGTTTCTGTTACAGAATCAGCGATTGGGCACCCGCAAGTATAAGCCGAGCGATGCGGGGCTTCCGACTTACATGGATACTAAGTGCGCTTCGAGTTGTGTGATGCCGCGCATTCTGTTTCCGGGGATGACGTTTTGGAACGGCGACATGGTCATGGGAACCGCGGTAGACCCGGGGACGAAGGGCCGTCAGCAAGCTTTGAAATTCAATGCTACGCACATTCGCGGCGTCCACTCGTTCCGCGCCGGCGTGGACATGCGGCAGCATTTCCGGACGCAGTTACAAAACGGAGGTTTTACGTCCGGAACGTTCAGTTTTGCGAACAACTATGTGCGGAAGGATGAGGACGGGTTTGTCCCCGCGGCTGGGCTGGGGCTGGGCTGGGCGTCGTTTATGTTGGGTATTCCGACGGCGGTATCGGTGGACACTAATGACAACTTCGCCTTAACGAGCCCGTACTATGCGTGGTTTGCGCAGGATACGTGGCGGGTGACGCGCAAGCTGACGGTGACGCTGGGTTTGCGGATGGAGTATGAGCAGGGTCCGACGGAACGGTATAACCGTGCGCTGACTTACTTCGACCCGAAGCTGGAGCTTCCGATTACTGCAGCGGCCCAGGCGGCTTACGCTCGCAACCCGCTGCCCGAACTGCCGGCCAGCCAGTTCCAGGTTCGGGGTGGCACTGTTTATGCGGGGGTGAACGGGGCGTCGCGTCGGCTGTGGCGGAACGAATTGATGTGGCTGCCGCGGCTTTCCGTGGCTTGGCAAGCCAACGAGAAGTCGGTTATCCGCGCCGGATACGGCACTTACTACGACACGCTGAACGTAATGAACCAAGGTGCGGACCAATATGGATTCGCGCGGGCGACGGTGACGAATCTGACTAACGATTTCGGCACGACCTGGAATGCGGGGAATCCCGGGGCGGGGATCTCTCCTTTGTCGGATCCGTTCCCGATACGAGCCAACGGTACCCGGTTCGATGTGCCGCTGCGCGAGACACTGGGCTCCATGGCTCGGGCTGGGCAGGGTTTCACCTACACCGATTTTAATCGCCAGCATCCGCGCGTACAACGTTGGCGGGTCGGCGTTCAGCGCGAGCTTTCGAAGAACATGATGATCGAGGTCGCCTATTGGGGCCAAAAGGGGGATCGCGTGGCCCCGGCCAATAATACGCGGTTGGATTACCTGCCGGAGGGATATTGGAACAAATCAAATTCGCGGAATAACGCGTTGGCCAACGAGTTGAATCGCAATGTTGCGAATCCGTTCCTACTTAGTAATTTCGATTCGCTGCGGACTTCGAATTCAGTACTGTATCAGCACCTGTCGACGTTAGGACGGTTCACGAGCCCGACGATTCCGAAGCACCAGTTGTTGCGGGAGTTTCCGCACATGAACGGGCTCTTCAACAACGCCGTGCCGACGGCGGAGGCGATGACCCATTCGCTAGAAGTGAATTTCCAACGTCGTTTTGCAAAGGGTTTCAACCTGAATGCATCCTACGCGAGAACGCGGCAAACCCGGTTCGACATTCTCGAGAATGAGTTCAACCAAGTGCCCTCGGTTTGGTGGCCGAGCGATACGGCTCGTCCGCACCGCCTTACGGTAACCGGGATTTACGAGCTTCCTTTCGGTCGGGGTCGGGCGTACTTGCAGAATGGGATCGTTAACTATCTGCTGGGTGGATGGCAACTGGCGGCGACCTACGAGTTCCAGAACGGTCCGCAACTGGCTTGGGGCAATTTGTTCTATAACGGCGATGTCAATAAGCTTGAGGACGACGCTTCGCTGGGTGGGGCCAAGACCTACAACCAGTGGTTCAACTCGGGACTGCCGTTTGAGCGGGTAGCGAACAACCAGCCTGCGGCGTTCCAGACCCGCGTGTTCCCACGCTTTCTTAACGGGCTTCGCGCGGATGGCTTGAACCAATGGAACGTCAACGTTTTGCGTGAGTTCAAGTTTACTGAGAGGGTTCGGTTCCAACTGCGCGGCGACGCGATTAACCTGATGAACCGTTCGCAGATGAACCCGCCGGAGTTGAATCCGACGTCCACCAACTTCGGCCGGATCACGAGTCAGACGTCATCACTTAACCGCATGTATCAGGTGCAGGCGCGGATCGTGTTTTAGAGTGCCTACTTTGATCGCCCGTCGCGCGTGGCTTGCTTTGCCGCTCGCTGCTTTGGCTCAGGAGGCTACTTTTACGACGAGCGTTCGCGTCGTGAATGTTTTGGCTTCGGTTCGGACGAAGAAGGGCGCGATTGTTGGGAATTTGACCAAGGAAGATTTTGTGCTGTTGGAGCAGGGGCGGCCGCAGACGATCCAATACTTTTCGCCGCAGGGCGATTTGCCGCTGACGCTGGGGCTGCTGGTGGATACGAGCATGAGCCAGGACCGGGTGTTGGTGGCTGAACGGAGCGCGTGTCTGCGGTTTCTCGATCAGGTAATGCGAGTAGAGAAAGACAACGTCTTTGTGGTTCAGTTCGATAGCCGGGTGATGGTGCGGCAGAACCGGACTAGCTCCTACATCAAGTTGGAAGAGGCGCTTTCGCAGGTGGATACGCCGAGCCGGAATGAACTTCGGAACGGGATTGGGGCGGGGACGAAGCTGTTCGACGCCGTCGATACCTCGGCGCGTTTCGTGCTGAAAGAGGTGAGCGGTCGGAAGGCGTTGATTTTACTGACGGATGGGGTGGACTACGGGAGCAGTTCGACGCTGGCGGAGGCGATTGAGGCGGCACAGAAGCAGGACACGATCATCTATTCAATTCTTTTTGCGGATCGGAATGGGGACTCGGGACGGGGGGTGCTCCAGAAACTGGCGCAGGAGACGGGAGGGGCTTTCTTTGAAGTTACGAAGAAGCTTTCCGTTGATGCGATTTTTGTTTTGATCCAGCACGAGTTACGGAGTCAGTATAACTTGGGCTACGTTTCCGATATGGCGGCGGAGGTTTCGGAGTTTCGCAAGATACTGTTGACGACGCGGCAAGGGGGGCTGGTGGTGCAGGCGCGGAACCGGTATTGGGCGCGGCCGTGAGGTGATCGTATTTGGAGGACTCTGTAGCGCGATGCGGCGGAGACTTCCAGATTCCTGCGCTTTTGGTGCTGATTGTGCCGTTTGGCTGGATGGTGGTGTTTCTGGGTGCACTGTTCGTGTTGTGCTCGCGCGATGTGGGCGAGGACGGCGGTGGGAAAGTGCCTCTGAAATCATTGAAGCAACAAGTGCGGTGACGCTCTCGATAAAGGGCATGAAAGTTAACACGGCGATGGGATTGGCGGGATCG
>JANXMS010000305.1 GCA_025354525.1 Acidobacteriota bacterium | reverse complement strand
GCTTCCACCGCCACCTTAGCTTTCAAAGCCGGCGAGTGAGTCTTGCGTGTTCGAGGCATTGATTCTCCTTCATTTTCAATGCCCTCCTACACTTAAGCAATAACCATTTTTGTGTCTAGTTTTTGGGGTCCACCACAGGGTGACTCCCGTCGTCACAATTGAGTCACGGCAACAAGGGTTCGGGCACGTCGCCGCCGTTCCCCATTGGTTCGTGGCGGTCATCAAGTCCCCCGGATAGGAACCGTACTGCAAACGAAACGCGGCCATGCCAGCCATGATGGAATCTTTTTGCCGAAGGGTTTTCTGAATCGCGGCGTTGCGGATCGTCACTCTGCCTAGCAGGACTCCGCCGATGATACGTCGGATGATGACCAGCACGATGGTGATTTCAACCAACGTGAAACCCGCGCTCCGTCTTGGTTGAAAAGATTGTTCAAGAGGGTGGGCAACGTCATGCCGGGCTGGAGTGCTTGTGGCGGGCCTGGCGTTGTTGTAGGAGCACACCGGCGCGCTTGGCAACCCAAAACGGTCAGGGGCATGATACCGACTCGAAAGATCACATCGCCGGACTACTCGCCGCAACGTTGTTATTGCGTTCTTTCGTTAATACTCTATAAGATAAAGAGAATATGCAGCGAAAGGTTACCAAGCCTATGCCCAACTCGCCGTCCCGAAGAAAGCCCGAAAAGGCCGATATCCAGCCTGCGGTTATCGCTCTGCCCAACCTCGGCAAGCAGGGGGCGGTAGACCTCGCGCCCATGAACTTCCGCGTGCCCGCTCAGTTTCATCGAGAGTCCAAAATCTACGCCGCCCGGCAGGGCATGAGCATGGTGGACGTGCTGCAAAAATCATTTGCACTCTTCCGTAAACAGCGGGGATTTTAGCGCGATTCGCGCGGAATAATTCCATGGTGAACACCCAAGAATGAGACTTGCGACTTCGGCGCGCAATCTTCCGGCACTCGGCCACGACCAGTGGACAAGACAAAGCGTGAAGAGATGAGAGCTTCGACGCGTGGTCTGTCGCACTTGCTAGAAGGCGCACGCAAGGCGGATTCTAGGAGATGCGCCACGTGTCCTACTGCGCCCATTGAGATGGACCGCATAACACCCGAGCACCGAAGCTGGAACATGAGTCGTATTCGCAGTCGCGATACGCTCCCGGAGAAGGATGTGCGTTCTCTGTTGCACCGTCTTGGTTTTCGGTTCTCGTTGCGCCGCAAAGAGTTGCCGGGCAAGCCGGACATCGTGATGCCCGCCCGCCATGCTGTGGTCTTCGTGCATGAGTGCTTCTGGCACCAGCACGCAGGGTGCCGAAATGCGACGATGCCATCCACGCGGCGTTCCTTTTGGGAGACGAAGCTGAGGGGGAATGTCGCCCGTGATGCGCGTATTGGCGAGCAACTCGAAGCGCTGGGCTGGCAGGTCATAACGGTATGGGAGTGCGAACTGGCGGACGAGGCCCTTGTCGCCAAGCGACTGAACGCAGCCCTGACGGGCTTGCACGCGTGAGCGGACCGATTCCTGTTGTCGATCTTTTTGCTGGGCCTGGCGGGCTTGG
This sequence comes from Acidobacteriota bacterium, assembly GCA_025354525.1. Classification (GTDB taxonomy): domain Bacteria; phylum Acidobacteriota; class Terriglobia; order Bryobacterales; family Bryobacteraceae. Next base: position 5,792 of record JANXMS010000305.1, on the reverse strand, counting down.
TGAGGGGTTTGCTTCGTGCTCAACAGGTCAGCAGACATCCGCTTTTGATGTGCGTCTGTCCATCGAGATGGACCCTCAGGCACACACCACGCTGGAGCTACGCAGCTTCTTTCGCCAGTTCCCTAAAGGCAGTGCCCCTGACGAATATTATGAACGGTTACGCGGGACGATCACGACGCCGGATCTGTTCGCTCAATATCCGGTCCAAGCGGAGCACGCCCGAGCCGAGGCCTGGCTTGCAGAACTGGGCAATGTGCCGACAGTAGAGTTACACGAGCGCATTCGCCAAGCCGTTGGGGGAAGTAAGCAGTGGGTCTTGTGTGGTGGGCCACCGTGCCAAGCCTATTCGATTGTCGGGCGGTCTCGTCGGGGAGGCATCGCAGATGATGACAAGCGTGTCTACCTCTATCGAGAGTACCTACGAATTCTTGCCGAGCACGAACCGAGCGTTTTCATTATGGAGAACGTCAAGGGGCTGCTCTCCTCACGAGTCGCCGGGTCCGGGTTGTTCGAGCAGATTCTTGCTGACCTACATGCCCCCGGCGCATCGGTAGGGCACAAACGAAGTACCGCAAAGTACAGGGTGCTATCCCTCGTTCAGGCACCAAAATGCTTCGACATGGCGGGCAATCCAAAGTGTGATCCGCAAGAGTTCGTCATCCGCAGCGAACAGTATGGCGTGCGGCAAACACGCCACCGCGTAATTCTCCTGGGTGTACGTGAGGATCTTTGGACGAATCGACCTTCGATGCTTACACCTGCGTCGCGGGAAATTCCCGTCTCACAGGTCTTACAAGGTTTGCCGAAGCTGCGTAGCGGTCTTTCTCGCTCGACCGACGGCCCGGACGAGTGGCGTGCGACCTTGAACGAGTTGATCGTCAGCAATGTCCTCAAAACCATTCCTAACGGTCATTATTCTGAAGTGCGCCGCGCGGTCATCGACGGACTTGATGCCATAAAGAATTACCGGGCAGATCGCGGTGGTGAGTTTGTGCCCTGCCAAGCCAATGTAGGTTTTCGGCCTGATTGGTTCCTTGATCCTCGCATTGAAGGTGCCGTGAATCATGCGTCCCGCCCCCACATGGCGTCCGACCTTCACCGGTATCTGTTCGCGACCGCTTATGCGAGGGTCGTAGGCCGTTCGCCTGGTGTCTTCTCTGCCCGAAGTCGGAGTAGCCTTGCAAAATCGGATGTGTCGGCTCGCATCACTCACCGTTCGTCTGCACGTTCTCAATCTTCGATTCGGAGGCGGACGTGATTCCTGTTGGCACCAGAGTTCCCTGGTCACGCGACAACCTGTTGATCGTATGCGGGCAGTATTTCACGCTGCCTTTTGGACAAATGCATTCCAGAAATCCAAGAGTCATAGAATTGGCTCGACTCCTGGGGCGAACACCTTCGAGTGTGGCTATGAAACTTGTGAACCTCGCGTCGCTAGATCCAGCACACCAGGCGCGAGGCATCAAAGGTCTGGCGAACCACACCCGCGCAGATGAACTTATGTGGGAAGAGTTTCAAACGAACTGGGATCAGATGAGTCTGGCCAGTGAGATGAAATTGGAAGAACTCGAAGAACTCAATGTTTATCAGCCAAATCAGGCGAGCGTTGACGCCAATGACCTGTCGCCTGAGGTATTGGTCGATTCTGTCACCGAGGTCCAGCGAGTAGTCATGGTACGAACAGTGCAAAAGGTCTTCAGAAAAGTTGTTCTGGCTGCTTACAACGCTACTTGCTGCGTTACCGGAAATCCTGTTCCCGAACTTCTGATTGCCAGTCATATCCTTCCCTGGAGTGACTTTCCCAAGGAAAGACTAAATCCGCGCAATGGGCTCTGTTTGACAGCGCACTTTGATCGCGCCTTTGATCTTGGCCTGATCACGTTCGATGAGCAAATGCGCCTTGTTCTGAGCCCAGTCCTTCGGTCATACCTTCCAAACGAGGCACTGGAATCCGAATTTGTACGCCGCGAGGGCCGGACTTTAGCTCGCCCTGATCGCTTTGCACCTGCGCCCCAGTTCATGGCATATCATCGCTCGGTGATTTTTCCAGGAAAATAGGCGCTTGCGCTATTAAGTGAGGTACTTCGAGAACCTGCTACGCCGCCGCCGAGTTTGACAAGAGATCGGATGGGTGACCGGCTCAATCGCCCAACATCTTTGGGACCGGATACTCTTTGGAGTGCCGGAATATCCAACGCAAACGACGCCGAGGAAGCGTCGCATCCTCGTGGTCGGAGATGTGCAATCCGGCAAGACCGCGACATAAAAGCAGGAGACGTCGGCTACCGACTCATCATCCTGCTCACTGGTACCTTGGAGAGTTTACGCCGCCAGACGCAAGAACGTCTCGACGAAGGCTTTGTCGGCCTTGATAGCATCAGGTGCACTGTGTGGTGAAACAGCGCCAACTACGCTTACTCAAACCATCGCAAAAACCTGTTTCTCTCGCGTCCTAGTGCTCTGACCGCTGGAAATAGTTTTCATGAATCATTTCGACCATCGCCGCATTAACAAAGCAGCTACCAAGATCAATTGGCAGTTCGTACTTGATTAGCAAGTTTCGGGATCATTCGCCCCCAGATCTTTGCCCGTTTCCTAGCGTTTTTGGAATTTGTGTCGCAAAGTGCCCCTCGACATCATGCCACAGGCTCGCGCGATGCTACCGAAACCATTGAATCTATTGGGTCGGAATGCGCACCGCTAATCAATTACGGCAGCTCGATAGAAAAACCGCACGAAAAACCGTTGGATGTTAATGAAACCCTTTCAAGCGGTCTCAGCACTAGCCGCGCAGGGCCGGATCCCCGAAGATGTCTTTCACCTTCACCACGCCTTCCAGAACCTGCGCCACCCCGGTGAGAGCGGCATTGAGAAGCTGGCTGGCGACAATCTGCCGATCCAGCGTATTGGCCAGCCCGGTGAGTGTCGCGAGGGAAGCCACATCGATCCGTTCCACGCGGATCGCCGCCGCGCGGACGTCGATCTCTATCTGCGCGCAATCGTGCGAGAGGTTGGTCGCCCGCACCTCCTCTGCCAGTGCCGCGGCCTTCTCCTGCAAGTCTAGCGAGGCAATGCGGATCAATCTTGCCCGCGCCGCGCACGACGCCGCGGCGTCGCCCGCGTTGTCGGCAGCCTGCAAGGCTGCCGGGTTTTCCTTTGCTGCCGCCTTCTTCTGTGCGGCGGCGCCCTTGGTGGCCATGGAATGAGTCCTCCTGAGGAATGAGCTACGGGGTTGGAGCCTTACACGTCTTTGCCGCCGCGTCGTACACGCCCGTCGCGGTGAGTTGCGCCTGGTCGGGGTTCTTCCGGCTGAGCAACAGGGCACACGTCGTAAAGGGAAGTTGTTTTTCCTCCGCTTTGCGGAACGCGAAGACTTCTTTCAAAAATCCGGTCACGCTGCCCTTCCGGGCCAGCGATTCCAGCACTTCCGCGAGTGCCTTGGTTTTCTTCTTCTCGACGTCCAGGCTTTCGAGGTTCTCGAGGTAGGCGGCTTCCGCCGTCAGGCCGGATGCGAAAAGGTCCCTGGTACGGCTGAAGTCCCGAACCGCGTAGGATGGTATTTCCTGGTGTATCAGGTGATTCACGCTGAGCGACCCATCGGTGAGGTCTCCGACTCGGCTCATCGCCAGCCCCAGACGCTCGGCGGCGAGCCCTTTGTATGCGGTACCCTCGGCGGCCTTCGCGTACAGTGCCGCAGCCTCCGCGTACGCGTTTTGTTCGGCACCGGTTTTTGCCGCCAGTTGCTTCAGATATGATTCGGTAAGCTTTTTCAGTTCCGCCGCGTACTTCTGAGCGGGATTCTGCGCCATAAGCGCTGCCTGGGCCGCCAGGGCCAAAAACAAGTAGGTTCGTAGACGTATCATTGCGCAATCCTTATTTGGACAACACCGTGGGAATCAAACCGAGCGTGGACAGCGCGCTCACGATCTGGGCTACCGTTTGCGCTTTCAGTCCACCTTTGTGATAGAGCGCGAGCCGTTGCGCGCCGTTGAGGATCGTGTCCTCGTACTCTTTGGCGGCCGCGGCGCTTTGCCGGATGGAAAACGCACGCCCTTCTGAGGCGATCCGCAGGACGGCGAGGCGTTGCGGCGTGTCCTCTCGCGCGGCCACCGCCGCCGCTCCATAAAGTGTATGAACCATAATGCCAAGCAGGCTGCCGCTCGCTTTCTGATTAGGGCCGGGAGTTCTGGCGGCGGACGCCATCGCGGCCAAGGACTGGGCGACGTCGTCGATTCCCTGATTGCTGCGAATCTGGGCCAATTCGTTCCCCAATTCCATAATCCCGTCCAAAATATCGCCCACGTCCCGGTCGCGCCGCGCGGCGATTGCGGCCAAGGCCGCCTGGTGCGATTCCTCGAGTTCCAAGGCCGCCAGATGCGCTTCCATGGCGACGAGCTCAGCCGACTTGGGTGCCGTCATGGTGAAGGATTTGTAGAGTGCGCCGAGTGAGGCGGCAGTGGCAAAAACCTGGTTGGCAACGTCGGCGTACGCTTGCGGCACCGGGGAGGTGGCTACGACGTTACGGGCAACGGAGTCGAGAATGCCAGTCAACTCGTCGAGCTTTCCGAGCTTGGCCAGGATCTCTCCGATCTCCCGCACCGCCTTCTCTCCGTTGGGGTCGCCCGTGACTTTCTTCTTCAGCGCTTCAAGATCGGATTTGGCCTCTTGGACCTTGGTGTCCGCCGCCTCTCGCAACCGGTCGAACTCAGCCTTCGTGATGGCTGCCTGGTTCCTGGATATGGATGCCGCCACCCTGTCCACCAGCGCTTTCACGCTGCTCCAGGAACTCATCGTCAACAGATTCGTCCGCATCTGGACCTCGGCGCCGGCAAACACCCGGTCCTGCGAGTGGCGGTTCATCCGCTCCAGGTTTGCCAGTTGTTTCTGAAATACCGCGCCGTTGGACACCGACTCGGCTAGCGACAACGCCTTCTGCGCCGTCTCGTCCCGCTGCTGGTTATAAAAAAGCTGCGCGTTCGCCACGAAGGGCAGGACGCCAGCCACAAAAAGCACCGCTTTCCGGATCATTGTTTTCTCCGCTCCTTTCTCTAACAGTATAGAAGCGTGCTTACCGTGCCAAAAGGGACAGAGAAGGACAAATAAAAACTACCGCGGTGGAAGATTTTCGACCGTCTGCCGGATGAAATCCTGTTCGCTCTCGTGGAACAGCTTGTGGAACGCCTCGAACCGCAGGCGCGCCTGTCGCGCTTCGCAATAAAATGCGATTTCCACATTCCCACCGCCGCGACGGCGGCTGTATCGCTTCTCCCCTGGAGCCCAGCGCACTCCGAGGCCCCACGGACCGATTCCAGATCCATCCCAATGCGGCAACTCCCAGGACCGAATCCCGCGTTGGCCGTCCTCGTCTTTACCCACACTAGAGCAAGTCTTGACTTAACAGAGGGCAAATCCGCGACGTCTGAAGAGATCCGGAGCAATGTCGGGAGAGAGGAAGGGGGAGAGAGCCTCGGCGAGATCGACGATAAGCGCATGCATTGACGGGGCCCTGAGCTGGGACAAACGTAGTTTGCAGTCCGCCCAATACGGGGCCGGTAGTTCGGGTTTACAGAACGCCTCCATTAAGACGGGTATCGCTCTAAACAGCGAGGAGGCTATAGAAAGTCTTGACTTAACAGAGGGCCAATCCGCGACGTCTGAAGAGATCCGGAGCAATGTCGGGAGAGAGGAAGGGGGATAGAGCCTCGGCGAGATCGACGACAAGCGCATGCATTGACGGGGCCCTGAGCTGGGACAAACGTAGTTTGCAGTCCGCTTAATACGGGGCCGGTAGT
>JANXMS010000302.1 GCA_025354525.1 Acidobacteriota bacterium | reverse complement strand
GCTTCCACCGCCACCTTAGCTTTCAAAGCCGGCGAGTGAGTCTTGCGTGTTCGAGGCATTGATTCTCCTTCATTTTCAATGCCCTCCTACACTTAAGCAATAACCATTTTTGTGTCTAGTTTTTGGGGTCCACCACAGGTGATGGGGCCGGCGGTGGTGGCGGTTAGGGGGATTGTCGCGGGGGCTGTGAAGGTGGTCGCGGGGACAGAGAGGGCGATGGTGGGGGCGGCGGAGACGGTGATCGTCGTTGGGGCCGTCGTGATGGTTCCGTTGACTTTGGCGGTGGCGGAGTAAGTTCCTACGGGGACGTTGGTCCAGTTGTAGGTGTACGGTGCGGTGGTTATTGTGGCGAGTAGAGTTGCACCGTTGAAGAATTCGACTTGGGTGATGGGGCCGGTGGTGGTGGCGGTTAGGGGGATGATGGCGGGGGCGGTGAAGGTGGTGGCGGGGACGGAGAGGGCGATGGTGGGCGAGGGCACCGCGGAGGCTCCGTTGAAGACGGTGGTGATATCGGCGTCGGAGAGGGCGGAAGCGTAGACGCGGATATCGTCGATGCGGGCGTCGTTGCCGTCGGTGCGGGCTCCGCCATAGAGGGAGTAGCCGAAGGCGAGGGGTTTGGGGTTGGCGAAGGTGCCGGCAGAAGCGGAGACTTGGCTTTCGCGGCGGCCGTCGACGTAAAGGCTGAGCTGTTGGGTTGTGGCGTTATAGACCGCTGCGACGTGATACCAGCGGTTAGGTACGGGGATGGTGGTGGAGGGTGCGATGGATTCAGCGGCGGAGATACTGTCGGCTGAGTACATGTCGAGCATGAAGCCATCGTGGTACCAGCCGGCGAGTTGGAGATAGAAGTTGGAGACGCTGGTGGCGGGGAGGCTGACGAAGGTTTGGGTTCCGGAGGTGTTAGTAAGGTTGACCCAGACGGAGACGGTGAAGCTCTTGGTGGGGTCAATGACGGAGCGTTGGGTGAGGACGCCGCCGGTGTTGGGATCGAGTTTGAGGGCTTGGCCGATGGTTCCGGGGACTAGGGAATAGGAACCGGTGACGAGACCGTTGTTGTTGTTGCCGGAGATGTCGGCGGTTTGGTTTGCGGCGACGGCGTCGAGGGGCCAGCGACCGGCGAGGACGGGTCCGGCAGGGGCGGCGGTGACGGTGATGGTGATTGGAGGGGTGGTAGCGGTAAGGGCGTTGGTGGCGGTGGCTTTTGCGGTGGTGGAGAAAGCCCCGGCGGGGACGTTGGTCCAGTTATAGGTGTAGGGGGCGGTGGTTATTGTGGCGAGTAGAGTTGCACCGTTGAAGAATTCGACTTTGGAGAGAGTTCCGGTGGTGATGGCGGTTAGGGGAATTGTCGCGGGGGCGGTGAAGGTGGTGGCGGGGACGGAGAGGGCAATCGTCGGCGTGTTGAGGATGTCTTCGAAGGTGGGTAGAGGCTGGGGGCGGCCGGCGCTGCCGACGGCGGGCAGAAGGATGACCTCGGGGCCACTGACCAGCGGTAGTTCGGGATGGTCGAAGGGCGCACGCTCATAGAGGACGCGGTCGTCGAGGAGGGCAGTTTTCAGAAACGCAACGAGGGCGGTTTTTTCGAATTCAGCCAGGCCGAGCGGACGGATGTCGGTATGGAGATTCGAAGTAGTTCCGGCGAAGCCTGATGAGTCGGTGCCGATGGACCCGGTGGCGTTGCCGCCGCGGTTGTAAAATTCGACGACCTCTTCGAGGCTGGCGGCGGAACCGTTGTGAAAGTAGGGACCGGTGAGCGAGACGTTGCGGAGACTGGGCGTTTTAAAAGCACCATCGGCGGCGTCGCGGGCGGATGGCGCGAGTGGAACGCAGGGGGTGACTTCGAAGGTACAGGCGTCGGTCGCGATGGAATCCTTGATGACTCCCGATTTGACTTGGCGGGAGAGGGAGAGGGAGTTGCCGAAGGGGTCGAGGCCGCCGGTGCCGAGGTCCTCACCGGTGGGGCGGACACCGAGGTTGTAGTAGCCGAGATCGTAGGCGACGGGGTCGCCATTGCGATTCCGCATGTAGGAGACGAGGGCACCGAAGGCGGAGGCTTCGCGGGCCGGGGTGGCGGCGTTAGAAAGCTGGGGGCCATGGTGGCAGGTGAGGCAGCGGCCTTTGCCGGTGAAGACGTTTAGGCCGGTGAGGGCTTCGGGAGAGAGGGCGGCGGCGTTCGCGACGGTCGTGGCGGGATAGGGGGCGAAGTAGTTGTCGATAGGGGCTTGGTCGGAGACGAGGGTGGCTTGATAGAGTTGGACGGCGAGGCCGAAGAAGAGGGAGAAGTTGGCTTGGAGCTGAGAGTAATTGCGGCCGTTGATGGAGATAGGGGTGGCGGAGGCATGGAGGTCGTCTTGGAAGGCGGCCTGGATTAGTTGCGTGTAAGTGTTGTTGAGGCCCTTGCCGGATGCGGAAGCGTAGGTGCCGTGGACAGAGTCGGTAGGGAGGACGGTTTGGCGGGAGAGGGGGATGGCGGCGGCGAGGCGGCGGCCGACTTCGGGCCAGGTGCGGCCGTTGCAGGACATTTCGCCCGAGTTGAGAGCGGGGGTGAGGGCTTGGGAGGCCAGGCTCGCGTTGTCGAGATTTACCGCTACGGGGGCGGGGACGGCACCGCGATAGATGACGGCGGCGGTGTTGCGGGGGCCGAAGCTATCGACGCCATTGAAGTTTGTGTTGGCGCTGCCGTCCCAGAAGTTTCGAAGGTTGAAGACGGAGTTGATGACGGATGGAGTGTTGCGGCCGGTGGCGCGGCGGAAGGCGCCGAAGACGGGGTCGGCGACGCTGGCGCAACTGTCTTCCGCGGGGGCGAAGCCGACGGCGGTGTAGTCGCGGAGGAAGACGCCGTGGGAGCCGATGACGTCCTTGGTTTGATAAACGACGGTGGAGTTGGGGTCGGCGGGATTGGAGAGGACGTGGCGAGGGAAGTCGGCGCGTTTTAGGGTGTAGTTGGGGCCGTTGGGGGAACCGGTGCGGGAGTTCTCGAAGGTCTGGGTGGGGGAGCCGGTGCGGAAGGTGCCGGGGTTGGCTTGGTTCTTGATGCGGGAGTCTGATCCGGCGTGGAGGTGGCAGGTGGCGCAGGCGATGGCGCTATCGCTGGAGAGCTGGGTATCCCAGAAGAAGGCTTTGCCGAGGGCGATGGCGGCGGCGCGATTTTTGACGAAGCTTGTGAGGGTGGTGGGTTCGGGGACGGGGACGCTTTTAAGGGATTGGAGTTGGCGGGAGAGGACGCGGACGGCGAGGTTAGCGTTTGCTAGGAGGCCGGCGGAATCGACGGCACGGGCGGTGAAAGTATAGGTCCCGGGGCCTAAGTTATCGGCGGAGAAGAGGAAAGGGGCGGCCGAGGATTCGGCGAGTTTGACGGCACCGTTGTAGAATTCGACGCGGGCGAGATTGCCGTCCGGGTCGGAGGCGTTGACGGTGAACGAGACGCTGGCGGGGGAAGGGAAGATGGCTCCGTTGACGGGGGCGGCGAAGGAGACGATGGGGGCGACGTTGGCGGGGGGAGCGGGATTAACGGTGATGTTGACGGCGGTGGAGTTTGTGAACAAGCCGGCGGCGTCGAAGGCGCGGGCGGTGAGGGAATAGGAGCCGGCGGGGACGTTGTTCCAGGCGAGCGAGTAAGGCGAAGTGGAGTCTTCGCCGAGTTTGGTGGCTCCGTTGTAGAACTCGACGCGGGCGAGATTGTTTTCGGGGTCGGTCGAGTTGGCGGTGAGGTTGAGGGAGATGGGGGCGGTGAAGGTGGCGCCGTTGGCGGGGGAGGAGAGGGAGACGACGGGAGGGAAGTTGGTGATGACGGAGCCGAAGATTTCGACTTCGGCGAGTTGGAGGGTGGAGGTTCCTTCGAGTTGGACGCGGACGTAGCGGGCGGAGCGGTTGAGGGCGAGGGTGGTCGAGGTGGGGGCGATGCCGGGGTAGGCGACATCGACGACGCCGGGCTGGGCTTGGGATTGGGCGACGGTGGTCCCGGTGAAGGGTTGGCCGGAGAGGAAGACGTGGAAATTAGAGAGTAGATTGGTGCAGCAGTCGGTGCGGTTCCAGAGCCGGACGGAGGTGAGGAAGGCTGAGGCACCGAGGTCAACCTGCCAGTAGGGCTGGGATTGGCTGGCGGTTACGGCGACGGAATTTTGGAAGTAGTCGCCGTTGGTTTTATCGTCTACGGCGCGAGTGGCGACGGCGGAGTTGGTGTCCGTGGAGGACTGGGTGGCGGGCTTGCCCTTGGCCAGATTAGTTTCACCGGCGACGCCGCCGGGCCAAGTGGAGGGGGTATGCATTTGGATGGGGTAGCCGATGGAGGGGGTACCGGAGGCGGTAAGGGCGAACAGCCAGTACATGCCGGGAGGGAGGACGCTTTGGTTTGAGTCGAGGGTGAGGTTGTAGTTGCCGGTGGAGATTTTGGTGTGGTTGACGGGGACGTAGCGCTGGTCGGAGTTGATGCCATGGGTGGTGGCTTGGAGGCGGATGAGGCGGAAGCCTATGATATTGTCGGAGCCTTTGAGGCCGAAGGTTTGGCCGGGTTTGAGGTCGGCGGCGGCGAGGTCGATGGTGGGGCGGGGGGCGGGGGTATTGTCGACGTTGAACAAATAGGTGGGGGAATAGATTTGCGAGTCCGGGTGATCGGCGGAGCAGCCGCAGAGGCCACCGCCGCTGATCATGACGCGACCATCGCGGAGGAGGACGGCGGCGACGTGGTAGCCACGGGGTACGGCTTGGGCGGCGACGGTGCGCCATAGGCCGGTGGTCGGGTTCCAGATTTCGGGAACGGTGACGCCGCCGGAGTCGGAGAATTTGATGCCGGAGGTGTTGCCGCCGAGGACCATGACTTCGCCATTGGGCAGGATGACGAGGTTTTGGAAGGCGCGGGCGTAGTTCATGTTGCCGGTGGTGGTGGCGACGGGGGTTCCGGAGGTGGCATCGATGACGATGGCGGAGTTCCAGACGGAGGGGGAGTAGCGGTCGTCACGGCCGCCGGTGAAGAGGATTTTGCCGGGGAGGAATTGAACAGAGGCTCCGAGCTTGCGATGACGGTTGGCGTCCGGGGTGCGGAAGCCGATGTCGACGGAGCTGCCGACGCCGTTGAAGTCTAGCCACCGGATGGTTTTGAGCGGTCCGGCCATGAGGATCTTGCCGTTGGGCATCAGATGAAAATGGGGGAACCATTGGTTGTCGTCGTCGACGTTGTCGTTGGGGTCGTTTGTGCTGTTGAGGGAGATGCCGGAGAGGGCGCTCCAGGTGTTGGTGTTCTGGTTGAAGGTTTCGGTGAGGGTGCCGCCGGAGCGTCCCCACATGGTCATGAGATTGCCGGAGGGGAGGGTGATGGAGGAGTTGTACCAGCGGCCGGAGAGCATGTCGCCGAGGCGGGCCCAGGATTGGGCATATTTGGGGATGATGCCGAAGGTGGAGGTGGTGCGGACGTCGGCGCCGCCACCGGAGGCTATGATGCGACCGTCGCCGGTGGAGGCGAGGCCAGCGCAGAACATGTCATGGGCGGTGTTGTTGAGGGACGTGATTTGTCCGGTGGTCGGATCGTAGACAGCGGCGTAGCTGAAAGTTTCGCCAGCGGGGAAGGTGGTGGGGCGGGTGGAGGACCAGGCGACGATGCGACCGTCGGAGAGGTGGGCGAGGCTGATGGGGACGAAGGGCCAACTGGTGAGGCTGGTCCATTGGCCGACTTGGCTGGGTTGAGCGGAGGCGAGCGGGAGCGTCAGGACGGACAGGAGGGCGAGCCGAGTAAACATGGGCATAGGAGACGAGAGAGACTGCGTTCCCTCGTTTGCGAGTTTGGGGTTCAGTTTCGTTTCAACAAACAGAACAAAGGGACTAGGACGCCGCGCAAGGATCCAGGACCGTGATTCTGCCGATGGAGTTGGGAAACCTCACTTTTACACAAATTTGGGCGGATTTCGACCGCCCGTACTATGCACTGGGGGGTAGAGACGGGGGACTATGGTTGGCGTTCGGCTAAGGCGGCGACCACTAGTTCCAGCGTTTTAGTGGAGGTATCACCGAGGAGTTTTTTATCGGGGGCGGCCCATTTATCGCGGGAACCGTCGTAGGTGTACGGGACAGGGAGGCGGGTAAGAGCGGGATCGTACTGGCCTTCGGTGCCGCCGAGTTTGAAGACGACGAGATCGAGGGAGGGGACGATGAAGATGCCGTGTCCGCCGGCGCCGCCTTTCCAGAAGGCGTCTTTGGGGAGGCCGGCGACGTGGGCGTCGTCGTTGGTGTTGAAGTTGAAGGAGTGGGTGTAGTGGGGGTTGTATTTGACGGATTGGCCGCAGAGTTTGACGAAGTCGGCGGGGACGATTTGCTTCGAGCCCCAGCGGCCTTGGTGGAGGAGGAGGTAGCCGAAGCGGAGCATGTCGGTGGAGCGGACGGCGATGCTGCCGCCACCGGGGGTGTGGAGCATGCGGCCATTGGCGTCGATGCCGCCTTTGAGTTTCGGGCGGTACATGGCGTAGCCCCAGGTGCCGAAGCCGAGGGGGGTGGTGAGGTGCTTCCGCATGAAATCTTCCATTTCGATGCCGGAGACGTGACGGACCATGGCGGCGGGGATGTGGCTGGAGGCGGTGGAATAGGAGTAGCAATCGCCGGGGGCGCACCAGAGAGTTTGCTTGAGAGCGAAGCCGTCGGTGGTGGAGTAGGGGCCGTTATCTTCGGTGGGGTTCTCCCAGGTTTGACGGGCACCTTTGACATAAACGGGATTCGTACCGCGGATGCCGGCGGACATGGAGAGCACTTGGCCGATGGAGATTTCGGCTTTGCGGGGATCGTTGAGGGGAAAGGCTTCGGCGGGGAGGAGTTTTGGGGAGAAAATTTTGGTATCAAGGCCCTGGGGGAAGAGGGCGGGCTTCTGCTTCATGACGATGGCGGTGGCGAGGGAGGTGAAGGCTTTGCCGGTGGAGGCGAGTTCGGGAAGCGCTTCACGATGGCCGCGGCCGAAGTAGCGTTCGTAGACGAGGTGGCCTTTGTGGACGACGAGGAGGCCGCCGTGTTGGGTGGTACGCCCGACATAGTCGAAGGCTTCATCGAGCTTGGCGGTGAGGGCGGGATCGGCCTTGGTGCGCCAGCCTCCTTTCGAATCGGGAGGAGGGAAGTAGTCGGCGGCGACGAGGGAGAGCGTGGTGAGGGCGAGTAAGATGGATAGACGCACGGGGACCATGATACTTTAAAGCACGATGACCAATGAAGAACCTAATTTGACGAGTGAACTGGACATGGAGATTCTGGTGAATTTCCAGGGACCGAACGGAGAGATGGAGGCGCGGGCGGTGGAGAGCGTGCTGCGGGCGGCGGGGATTGAAGCGGTGGTGGAAGGGGCGATCGGCTTTTCGAGCGTACCGTTTGAAGTGAGCGTGGCGCGGAATCAGTTGGAGGAGGCGCGAGCGGTGTTGGCGGCGGCGCTGGAGGTTGGTGAGGCGGGGGCTGAGGAGGCCGAGGACTGGAGCGAGAAAGATTAGTTGGGGTGAGCCAGCGGTGGAACTGGTCGCTGGCATTGCGGAGGTAGGGGGGCAATTTGAAAGGGCGCGGCCGCTCTCGGGGAAGATCGGGCCGGAGTTAGTCGACGAGGCGGTGTTGGTGGCTTATATTCGAGCCAGGTGGCGGGGGGAGACGTTGTAGCCGAAGCGGGCGATGATTTCGAGAGTGGTGTTGTTCAGCAATGCACGCGTGACCGCTTCGGGCCGTAGCAGGTGCGCCAGACTATCGAAGCTGCACTGGCGAGGCACAATGTCTTAAACCCTATGCGCATCGCGATGGTGATCATATCCGAATGTCTCATAGCGAACTCCTATCTCCTTAGGAATCCCGCGTAAGTGCCTACCAAGCGATATGGAAGGTCTGAAAGACGTGGCTTTCGGAATCAGGGAACGTCGACTGCGCACCAGGAGGGACATAGCAAACGTTGCCCTGACACGGTATATGCTCGGTTCGACCGGTTGCTCGATTGATTGCGACAAACTGCAATATTCGGATTGGGATCGGGCAGTTGTTCATTTCTACGAGCACTGGCTGGCCATTGGGAGCAATCGAACGATTCCAGCCAGAACACTGTAGCGGGTTGATCGCTTGACGTGCCTGAGTTGCGTATACTTGGCCGTCAAAGGCACCAGCCGGATTCCAATCGCTAGTGGTTTCCCAGAATCTGGGCCGAGCGGAATTCTGAGGTGGACCCCATTGGCTAGACACGAAAGTAAGTGAGTCTTAAGTGTATCGAGGGGCTGATTACCGAGACCAGGATGACACAGTTGGTCACGATTAGGTAAACTGTTTTCCACCTGAGTGGAGGATAGGGCAACGC
>JANXMS010000299.1 GCA_025354525.1 Acidobacteriota bacterium | reverse complement strand
GCTTCCACCGCCACCTTAGCTTTCAAAGCCGGCGAGTGAGTCTTGCGTGTTCGAGGCATTGATTCTCCTTCATTTTCAATGCCCTCCTACACTTAAGCAATAACCATTTTTGTGTCTAGTTTTTGGGGTCCACCACAGGTGGGGGCGGGGGTGATCGGTGATTATGTACCGAACTCTGTGATTAAGGGGATGTTGGCGGCGATTGGGTTGGTGATCATTTTGAAGCAGATTCCGCACGCATTGGGGCGGGATATGGACTTTGAGGGGGATTTGTCGTTTGTTGCGGCGAACGGAAGCAATACATTTACAGACGTTGTGACGAGTGTGATGAGTGCGAGCGCGGGTGCGGTGGTGATTTCGGTGTTGAGTCTGTTGGTTTTGATTTTATGGGACCAGTGGTCAGTGAAGGGCTCGCGGATTCCGTTGATGATTCCGGGACCGCTGGTGGTGGTGGTGATGGGGATTGCGATCAACAATGCTTTTGGGATGTTTTTGCCGGAGTTCAAGTTGGTGCAGGCGGAGCATCTGGTGCAGTTGCCGATGGCGAATGCGTTGGAGTTTATGTTGCCGGACTTTTCGAGATATGGGGATTTGCGGATTTGGACGGTGGCGGGGACGATTGCTGTAGTGGCGAGTATTGAGAGCTTGCTTTCGATTGAAGCGGCGGACCGGATTGATCCGTATCGGCGAATATCGCCGCCGAACCGGGAGTTGATGGCGCAGGGGATGGGCAACATGGTTTCGGGGATGATTGGTGGATTGCCGGTGACTTCGGTGGTGGTAAGGACTTCGGCGAACGTCATTTCGGGGGGGCGAACGCGGGTTTCGGCGATTTTTCACGGGCTATTGATGTTAGTGGCGGTTTTGTTGATTCCGGCGTATTTGAACTGGACACCACTTGCAAGTTTGGCGGCGGTATTGATTATGCTGGGATTTAAGCTAACGAAGCCGACGATTTACTTCTCGATGTTCAAGCTGGGGTGGGACCAATTTCTTCCCTTTCTGGTGACGGTGGTGGCGATTGTGTTTACGGATTTGTTGAAAGGGGTGGTGATTGGGCTGGTACTGGGAGTGTTCTTTGTGATGCGGGCGAATCATCGGACGGCGATTTCGGTGGTCAGTCAGGACGATTGGTATTTGCTGCGATTCAACAAAGACATTACGTTCGTGAACAAGAACGAGTTGCGAACGAAACTGAACGAGATTCCAGCCAATACGACACTAATCATAGACGGGACAAGGTCTCTCTACATGGACCGGGATATTTTCGAAGTAGTTGAGGATTTCCAGCGGTCAGCGCCGTATAAGAATATTGTGGTGGAAGTTAAGAACGTCCAGGATCATTGGAAGTGAACCCTATGGAATCATTCCGCAAGTTACTACTCGCCAATAAGGCGTTTGTTCAGGACAAGATGAGCGTTGACCCGCACTTTTTTCAGCAATCGGCGCTGGATCAGAAGCCGGAGTTTATGTGGATTGGTTGTTCCGATTCGCGGGTTCCGGCGGAAGAGGGTAATTGATTAGCGGCCTCCGGCCCAATAGATTCAATGGCTTCCGTAGCATTGCGCGAGCCTGTGGCATGATTTCGACGGGCCCTTTGCGACACAAACTCCCAAAACGCTAGGAAACTGGCAAAGATCTGGGGGCGAATGA
>JANXMS010000285.1 GCA_025354525.1 Acidobacteriota bacterium | reverse complement strand
TTCAGAGCCTGCGCAATCTCCTCATAGAACCACGGCTGATAAGGCTCCAAAGCCTTCATCAGAGACATCGCGGTAGGCGGCTGCACCGCCCCATGAAACTCCACCCCGATGTCGACTCCCTTGCCCACCTTTTGCCGCAGCGCCTTGAACCGCTCCACTACCTCCTCGACGAACAGTTGCCCTTCGTTGTACTTGAACGGGTACCGCCGTGTCCCTTGCAGGCGCACCTTGATCGCGTTCACGCCCGTCTTGTCGTTCAACGTCCCGTACACTCGCACCCGATCCCGCGTCGGCCCACCGAGCAGCTTATAGACGGGAACACCGTACACTTTGCCTTTAATGTCCCAGAGCGCTTGGTCAATGCCGCTCTGAATTGCCGTCTTAACCGGCCCGCCGCGATAAAACGCGCCGCGATGAATCGCCTGCCAGTGATGGGTTACCCGACACGGGTCCTGCCCCACCAGATAGTGGCCGACCTCCAACGCTCCAGCCGCACAGGCCTTCGCGTCATCTTTCAACATCTCGCCCCAACCGGTCACGCCGGCGTCGGTCGAGATCTTTACAAACACCCACGAGTTCTTCAGCACGAAGGTTTCGATCTTCGTGACCTTGATCACATCGTTCGGGCCTACGGCCGCGGCGTCCGTCCGGGCGGCGGTGAACATCGCGTCCAGGCCCACGAGGCCGGCACCTCGCAAAAGAGTTCGGCGGTCAATTGGCATCTATCGATATCTCCTGAAAGTGATTCTGTAAGTTGATCACATCCGCTGGTTCAAAGCATTGTGCAACGGGTAACGATATATCAGAATGCCAGATCAAGTGAAAGGGTTCTTCGCTGTTTGAAGTGCGTACAGCGCCAGTTCACGTTCGCCAGCGAGGGGCGAGCAATCGTACTTGGTCGTCAATGTCGGCCGTGGAAATGGCGGCTTTCACTCTCCTCCCACCGCCCTTGGAAATGGCCATAAGGCCCGATTTCCACTCTCCCACCGCCGCTACGGCGATCCTTTCGCTTCCCCGCTCAAACCGAAACAAAAACACCGCACGCTCCGAGATCCCCTGTTCGATTCGCAACACCATCTAACCCGGCATCTCCAAAAGCCGAAAGCAGCCGCTTCGCTTTCTCGTCCTTGCCCACACCGAACAGCGAAGAGGCAGTTAAAGGCGGTGTTCAGATCGGTTGTCTTTCCCGTCTATAGTAAGTCTTGACTTAACAGAGGGCAACTCCGCGACGTCTGAAGAGATCCGGAGCAATGTCGGGAGAGAGGAAGGGGGAGAGCGCCTCGGCGAGATCGACGACAAGCGCATGCATTGACGGGGCCCTGACCTGGGACAAACGTAGTTTGCAGTCCGCCCAATACGGGGCCGGTAGTTCGGGTTTCCGGAACGCCTCCATTAAGGCGGGTATCGCTCTAAGCCGACGCTTCAACGTGGTCCGGAGGAGTGAGGGCTGCGCGAATATGCGTGGCGGAGCGGACCCTTGACGCCAGCGACCACTTTAAGAGGATCGGCACGGGAGAGAAAATCGAGATAGATCGGCTCTTCGCTCTTTTACGTAGGTAGAAGCGCCAGTGAAAGTTCGCCGTCGAGAGGCGAGCAAGCTTCCACCGGCGCGACGGCGAGGCTGTCGCTTCACCGCTCAAACGGAAACAGGAGCACCGCATATTCCGAGCTTCCCTGATGGATTCGCGACACCATCCAACCCGGCATCTCCAACACCCAAATGCCGTCGCTTCGCCCCCCCTCGTCCTTGCCCACACCAAACAGCGAGGAGGCGATAAATCCCGGTGGCAAGCAAGACCGATGCCGACGTGATTGGCGCAAGAGATCGAGCCCCGCCGCAAGTGGCGGGGCTCGAAACGCTATTGATCGGCTGGAGCGAAAACGAGGCCGCTGGGAAGTTCTTCGCCGAAGAGTCGGGCGAGGGACTCGGCGGAATCGGTGGACTGCCCATTGAGCCGGGCGAGCAGCTTTTCGGCGTCTTTGTCCTGGCCGACTCGGGCGGTCACCAAGCTGATCGTGGCCGGGGCGACGTCGAGAGAAGCGTTGCCGGTTTTCTTGCAGAGGGCGACGATGGTTTCGGGGATGTGGGCGTGGGGGTGCTTGATAAGCTGCTCGGCCCAACGGGCGGCGGTGGCGGCGGAGAGAACCTGGTTCGTCGGACCGTAGAAGAGTTTCCGGGCACCGAGGCGGCTGAGGCACCAGAGGTCGGCGTCAGGGTGGGTAGACTGGTCCGTTCGGAGGCGCTTAAGGATGGCCTCGCCTAACTCGGTTCGGGTGCCGGCGGGGAGGTGTTCGAGGCTGGCGGCGGTGCGCCAAAGCTCGCGGAGTAAGCTCGAGTTGATCCGAGGCACTTTCTTATTGCCCTTGGGGAGGATCTGATTGGCTAACCGCTGGTATATGTCCGTTTGCTGATTGCGGTTGAGACCGCCGGCGACACGGCCCCAGAAGATCCACCGCTCGATTTCGGGCTGCATTTGATTGGCGAAAGCCAGGCCGCTGGCATAGACTCGGCGGGCTTGTTCAATGCGAAGTTCGTCGCCGGGGAAGCCGAAGCCGGGGCGGAGGCAGAGGCCGCAGAGATTAAGCCAGCGGGATTCGTGGGCGGCGCTGCGTTTAGGGGAGTCGGAGAGCTGGAGGAACAGATCGGAGAAGCGGCGGATGACGCTGAGCGGCCAACTGTTGCGGCCGAGGCCAAGGAGTTGTTCGAGTTTGGCGGGGAGCTCTTCCGGGCGGAGCGTGCCAGCTTCGAAAGTCTGGCGGATGAGGGCTTCGCCTTGGGCGACGGTTTCGTCGGCGATGACGGTGGCGGCGCGCTGGGCGGTGGGGGAGGCCGCCTTGCGGAGTTCGAACTGGAGACGCCAGCGGTTGTCGCTGACCTTCGAGTCGCACCAAATTTCGAGGGTTCCGACGGCGGTGAGACGGGCACCGAGCTTGACGGGGACAAGGCGTTCTCCGGTGGGCTTGCCGAAGCGAATGAGGGCTTGGAGGGGGGCGTGGGGGTGAAGTTCGGCTTCCTGGGAGAGGTCGACGAGATCGCCCAGTTGGTCTTCGGTGCGGTGGAGGGAACTGTAGAGGCGGAAGCTGACGGGGCGGTTGGCGACGAGTTGGAGGCCGTCGTGTTCAAGAGAAAGTTCGGAGCCTTCCTCGCTGCCGCGGGGGGCTAGGCAAAGGGTTTGGGTGAGATCGTTCGAAATTCCGATGAAGTAAGCGCGGGGAAGGCCGCCGCGGACCAGGACGCCTTTACCGCCGGTGCGGACGTTGGCGTAATAGGCGGCGCCGACGGCGACGGCGAGGTCGAGATCGCGATTTTCAAAGATGGCCGGGCGTTTGGCGTACCAGTGTTCGAGGACGTCGGCGACGCGCTGTCGGAGGAGTTCGGGAATGAAGAAGCCGCCATTGAACAAGATCGCGTCGGGGCCGTCGGTGATGCCGTTGTCGGAGAGGAACGCGGCGAGGTGTTTAGTGACGGCGGGGTCGGAGACGTAGGGGAGGCCGAGTTCGCGGAAGAGGCTGCGTTTGTCATCCTTCGGCCGTTCGGAGAGGGGGGTTCCAGGGAGGAAGCCGTCGAGCGCGAGTTCGAGCGCCTCGGAGCGGAGAATTTCGGAACGAAGTGTCCCGCCGATGAGGGAGCTGCCGGCGCCGAGGACGGTGATCTCCACTTTCTCGAGATTGGGTTCGTTCAGTAAACGCTCCTTCGCGGCGGCGCATTGGCGGCGGAGGGCGGAGCGTTGGCGAAGGGAGAGCTGCTGGTTGAGTTTGGCTTCGACGAGCCAGGCGAGGGTTAGATCGAGGTTGTCGCCGCCGAGGAGGAGGTGTTTGCCGACTGCGGTGCGGGTGAACTCAACCATGTCTCCGGTGCGGGAGACTTTGATAAGCGTGAAGTCGCTGGTGCCGCCGCCGACGTCACAGACGAGGACGGTCTGGCCGTCGAAGAGCTGCTTTTGGGAAGCGGTCAGGTGGTTGGCGATCCAGGAATAGAACGCGGCGGCGGGTTCTTCGATGAGGGTAACTTTGTCGAGACCGGCCTGGGTGGCGGCCATGACGGTGAGTTCTCGGGCTTCCTCATCGAAGGACGCGGGGACGGTGAGGACGATGTCCTGGTCGGCGAGAGGCGTGGCGGGGAAGGCGGAGTCCCAGGCGTCGCGGATGTGCTTCAGGAACGCGGCGGAGACATCGACGGGGGAGAGTTCGCGGGATTCCGGTTGGGCTTCCCAAGGAAGGATTTTGGCGGTGCGGTCGACTTCGGGGTTGGAGAGCCAGGACTTGGCGGAATGAACGGAGCGGGTGGGGGTGAGAGCGCCCTGTTCGCGGGCGTAGGCACCGACGTAGGCTTGGTCGGCGAGGTAGAGAAAGCTGGGGAGAGTGCGCAGCTTCTCGATACGGCCAGGGGCGGTGAACTGGGGGATTTCGAAGACGCTGATGGTTGCTTCGTCGTCGGAGGGGTCCCAGTAGGCGAGGGCGGAGTTGGTGGTGCCGAGGTCGATGCCAATTTTCATGAGCGTAGGTTGAATTCGAGTTTCCAGCGTTCTCCGGAGGTGGCGACGCAGTAGATCTCGAGCATGCCGGTTTCGGTGACTTGGGCTTCGAGAGAGACGCGGGCGGGGGCACCGGAGAGGGTGACTTCCATGGGGGCGAGTTCTTCGACTTCGGGGGGGATGGGGTCGAGGAGATCGCCGGGTTTATCGGCTTGACGGGTGGTGGAGGAAAAGAAGCGGAACTCGGCGGGTTCGCCGGTGCGGAGGGAGAATTCGTACTTGGGAAGGGCGACGGAGGAGCCTTCTTCGAGGCCGAAGGGGACGATGGTGAGGGCCTTCATGGGAGGGGGTAGCCGGGGTACGGCGGGCATGGCGGATTCGATGCCGAGGTAGTATGTCCTGGGGACGCCGCCGCGAATGCGGAGGCCGCGGCCCTGGCGGGCGAGGCCGTAGTAGGCGGCACCGCGGGCGACGGCGTGCATGAGATCTTCGCCGGAGAGGACTGCGACGGGGGCGGGCAGCCAGCTATTGAGGACGGCGAGGAGGCGTTCGCGGACGAGGGGGGCGTTGAGTACGCCTCCGTTGAAGAGCACGTGGGTGGGTTGTTGGCCGCGCAGGAAGGCGGCGAGGTGGCGGGTGATGGCGGGGTCGGAGGCGTAAGGCAGCCCGACTTCCTGAAGGGCGGCGCGGCGGGTTTTGGCGGGGGCGTCGGTGGCAGTGGCTAGGGGGAGGAAGCCTTCGAGAAGAATTTGTTCGAGAGTGGAGCGGCGGAGGATCGCTTTAAGGGTGCCGGCGATGAGGCCGGTGCCGCGGCCGAGGATGGTGACGGGTTCTTCAGACTGGGTTGCGCCGGGGGCCAGGAGCTTTTCTTTCGCGACGCGGCAGCGCTGCCAGAGGGCGTGGAGCTGGGCGGCGTCCAGCTTGGGCATTTCGGATTCGACGGCGCGGGCCAGGGCGAGGTCGATGTTGTCGCCGCCGAGCAGGATGTGTTCGCCGACGGCGATCCGTTCGAGGGTGAGTTCGCCGTTGGTGGCAGCGACGCGGATGAGGGTGAAGTCGGTGGTGCCGCCGCCGATGTCGACGACGAGGATAAGCGCACCGGGGTGGATGCGTTCGCGCCAGTCGGGATGGCGTTCGAGCCAGGCGTAGAAGGCGGCTTGGGGCTCTTCGAGGAGGACGGGGGTGGGGTAGCCGGCGAGGCGGGCGGCTTGGAGGGTGAGATCGCGGGCGGCCGCGTCGAAGGAAGCGGGGACGGTGATGAGGACGTCGTGATCGTCGAAGTTGGGTGTGGCGGCTTTGAGGTGGGCGAGGTAGGCGCGGGTGGCTTCGAGGGGGGAGAGGTGCGGCATTTCGCCGGCGACGGCGAGCCAGGATTTGGCGGAGTGCACGAGTCGGGAGGGGTTTTCGGCACCCCGCTTTTTGGCGAGTTCTCCGGTGAGATAGGAAGGTGCGTCGTCCCAAGGGAGGGCGAGGCCGCCGGGGGCGAACTCGGTGGGACCGGGAAGATAGAGGCTGGAGGGGTAGAGGGGCTCCGCGCGGACTTCGCCGGGGTTGACGAGTTGGGGAATGGGAAGGACTTGAACGCCAGATTCTTCGGCGCGCGCGACGGCACAGTTGGTGGTGCCGAGGTCGATGCCAAGCGTGGGCTTCATGCTATTCGATTTCAATTTCGGCGGGGGCGATGATCTGGACGGACATGGCCGCTTTTACCTCCGGGAGGTCGACGCTGGAGGCGTGCCAGCCTTTGTGGCGGAGGGTGCCGCCTTGGGGTCTGCCTTGCGCGGGGACGTTGCCGAGGAACTTAACGGCGGCGTTGTTTTTGGCGAGAGGTCCGGCGGCCTTTGTTTCGGAGTAGGTGCCTTCAACGCCGTCGATGACGGGGCTGATGGTTACGTATCGACCGAGAGCCTTGCCGGCTTGTTCGTGAAGGGTACGAACGGCGGCACCGACTTGGTCGTCGGTATAGGCCGAGATATCTTCCATCAGGAAGTCAATGAGGCGGGCTTCGCGCTGAAGAAGGCCGAGGATTTGGAGGGCCCCGTCGCTGGACTTAACGACCGGCACGGGGGCGGCTTTGGGTTCCGGTTTCTTTTCAACTGGTTTGAAGTAGCCGTAAGTTTTGGCGATATCCGCCGAGAGGGAGCCGGAGAAGAGGATCCCGAAGAAAGATGAGAAAGCGTCAGCGATGCGAGACAACGAAAGACTCCTGAATATAACAGGATACAACGGGGCTTACTGAATTGGACCTTCGGGGGTCATGTCGGCAAGCATGTCGGGGGTGACTTTGTTGTGAGAATTGCGGGGTAGGGCTTCGCGGGCGATGAGGAGACTGCGTTCGGCGGTGTGGAGGGTGGCCTGGTAGGACTTCATTGCGCGGTCGAGATCGTGGCCTTGGATGCCGCTCGAAATGAACTGATCGCGGAAGCGTTCGTAGCGTTCGATTTTGAAGAGAGCGTGGATGATCATGTCGCAGTCGAACTGTTCGACGATGTTGGCGGGCTGCCAGCGGTTCCAGGTTTGGTCGGTGAGCTGTTGAACGCGTTCGATGGTTTCGCCGGGGAGGAGGGTGATGGAAAGATGGCCAATGCGGATGGTAGGGAGGTGTCGGTGGGGGGCCTTGGAGTTAGGGGGCATCGGGGAGCGCACTCTCTTTTATATCAAGAGTCTTCGCTTTTATATCAATTCTTTTGGTGGGGCGGTTGAATGGACGCCCCACCAGAGGTGCCCGACTGGATTTGGGTCGTGCGGTTGTTCCTTGCGATGTTGGTCGCGTTGGGGTTTTCGAGAGCGGCAACCCGATAGATGAGGGTGTTGCCGTCGATGACGTTGTAGACGATTTCGGCAGATGGGCAGACGGTTATCAACGGAGGCTCAACGGCGATCTCCCTTTACACGCCCGAGAACGGACCCGCGGTGCAACACTTTGCGGGGCGGCATTGGCGGGAGTATTTCAGCACGCACGGGAGCTATTCGTGGAATCGAAACCCGTTACAGTTCACGGGAACGCGGATCGAGGGGGGGGCAGTAGGCAAAACGTGGTGACGGGCGAGGGGCTGATCTATTTTCGGCAGCGGAGCAGCCGGCTCCGCCCCTATGTACTCGGTGGGTTGGGGACGGTGAGCGCGAGTTCGAGGGCGGGGGAGGAGGTGGTGTTATCGCCAGAACGCTTTTCGGCTACGCGAGTGAATTGGCGGAAGGCGGTGGGGATGGACGTTCGGCTAAAGGATTGGAGGCGGTTTCGGTATAGCTTTTGGGAGAATGTTTCGGCGAATCCACTTAGCCGAGAGTTGGTTCCGCCGGGTCGGCGCAATTGGGCGACCTTTCAGAACATGTTTGGATTTGTGAAGGACTTTTAGCGGTTCCGGGATTCGGAATCGGGGTAGCAGGACCAGGAGATGGGCGCGTTTTCAAAGCCCTCGCCGAGGACGCGGGCGTGGCAGACCTTGCAGTACTGGAAAGACGGGACAGCGTCGGGGGAGGGAGAATTTGGACGAGGTGCTCGAATACGCAGAGGCCGCGGCCGGCTTCTTTGGAATCGGTTAGGGACAGCAGGGGGCCTTCGTCTTCAGCGGCGAGGATGAGGGCGGAATAAACGAGACTTCGGGCACGAGGGAGCGAGGATGTGGTCTTCGAGGGGCATCTCGGCGACGTGTTTATAACCGAAGGTCGTCGTTTATGGAGTTGGGGGAAGCCAGAGGACACGGAATTCCTGGCGGGCCCGAGCCAGAAGGCATTCGATTGCTTTCGGAGTTTTACCGGTTCGCTCAGCCATCTCTTCGGCGCAGCGATGCTCCCAGTAACGCCAAAGCCAGTAACGCCAAAAAAAGGACGAGTCGGTAAATTTCGGGAAACTCGGTAAAAAGAGTACCCGCGACCTGCTGGGCGCGGGATGGGTCAAGGGTGGTGTCGATGTCGGGGCCGATCAGAGGCAGAGTATCTTTGGCTTCGTCGGGAAGGGGAATATTGCGAAGTCGTTCGCGGTAGTGGTCTTCCGCTTTACGGCGCGGGACGCCGAGAAGCCAGGAACGGAAGACCGCATCGCCGCGATTAGAGGGCAGCGACTTCAAGGCGGTTAGGAAGACCTCCTGGACGACCTCATCGACAGATTCAAAGCGCGGCTGGAGGCGGGAGCGGACGTAGCGATCGAGCGGGTCGGAGTGCGTTTGGACGAATTCGGCGGCGGCCTTGCGGTCGCGCAAGAGCAAGATCGGCGTCGAGCGAAGTGGGGAGGGTCGGAGGCAAACGGACTTCTTTTCATAAGATGAGTCGGAGGAGGGGGGGGATCGCCCGAAGGGAGGCGGCCATTCACAATTCTTTGCAAAGGGGGCCTATGCAGCGGGGCGGCGTAGCAGTATCTTGGAAGCCATGAGGATGACTGCGACTGCACTTCTGATTTGCGGGCTAGCCCTAGCCCAGGGCCCCGGTGGGGGCGGCGGCGGCCGTGGGGGTGGCGGGGGAGGTATGGTCGAGGGCGGGGGAATGCGCGGCCCGATGAGCTCGGCCGAACGAGAACGGATAATGTTTGATCTGATCTGCGATCAGCTTGATTTGAAGAAAGACCAGAAGAAGCAGTTCAAGGGGATCCTCGATAAGGGTCGAGAGACGGTGCTGCCGTTTCATCAGGACTCGAATAAGGCGCGGGCGCTGATTCGGAATGCGGTAAAGAGCGGAGGCGATGCCGCACCGCTTTTCGAGGCGTTCGGCGGGGTGCAGGCTGAACTCGTAGCGGCCGAAGCGAAGATCTACGGTGAAGTCCTCGCGATGTTGAGCGACGGGCAGAAAAAGAAGGCCGACACACTGTACGCGATGATTCCACAATTGACGGCGCCGTCTCGGGCCGGGCGCTAGTCCGATGACTCCTACCTTGCTGATGGTCGACGACGACCTCGAACTTGGGATGTTGATGCAGGAGTTTTTTGCGACGCAGGGGGTGGTGTTGGAGTTGTGCCATGACGGGGAGAGTGGCTTGGCGAAGGTAGCGGAGCGCCGGTTTGATCTTGTATTGCTGGATGTGATGATGCCTCGGTTGGACGGCTTTGCGGTGCTGGAGCGGTTGCGGAAGAAGAGTCAAGTTCCGGTGTTGATGTTGACGGCGCGGTTAGAATCGTCGAGCCGGATCCGCGGATTGGAGGGCGGGGCGGACGACTACCTGCCGAAGCCATTTGAGCCGATGGAGCTGCTGGCACGGGTGCGGGCGATTCTGCGGCGGAGCGGGTTGCAGAGTGGCTCGATGGAGCAATTCGGGTTGCGGGTGGAGCCGGGTACGCGAACGGTGACGGCGGATGGGAACCGGTTGGAGTTGACGTCGGTGGAGTTCGAAATTCTCGAGGTGTTGTGGGCGGGGGCGGGGCGCGTTGTTTCCCGCGATGAGTTGGCGCAACGATTGTACCAACGCGACGCTACGGCATTCGACCGGGCAATTGATGTTCATGTGAGCCACATCCGGAAGAAGTTAGAGGGTTTGAGCGCAAAAATTTTGACCGTTCGCGGGGTGGGCTACCAGTTAAGCGCGCCGTTGTACGAGGGGTAGATGAATTCGATCTTTGTCCGGATTCTGGTCTCGACCGCGCTGCTGTTTGTGGTATCGAGTGTGGCGTTCGTGTGGACTTCTATTTACCTGATCCGCCGGGCTCCGCCGGTGAACAACTTCATGCGGCGGGTACTGGACGCGCAACTTGAGGATGCGCGGGCGGTGTGGGAGAAAGGGGGGGCAACCGCGCTGCGGGCGGAGCTGGGGAAGCTTAATGGTCGGTTTCCGGGCCAGCACTCTCTGCTGGACGGGGGTGGCAATGATGTGTTGACGGGAGAGATGGTGGACATCTCCGGAGTTGTTTTCGGTCGTCCTCCGCTGCGCTTTCCATTTTTTGGGCCACCGAGGCGGGGCAACATGGCACATAGGAGCGGGGACGGGAAGTATGTGCTGTATGCGCTCAGTGAGGATCCGCGGTTTGAGCCGCCCAACTATGCCCCTTACTATCTCCCGATTCTGTTGGTTTTCGTGCTGGGGATTTACCTATTGGCTTACTACCTGGGACGGCCGTTGCGGCAACTGCGCGAGACAGTGATGCGGTTCGGGGCGGGCGAGTTAGAGGCGCGGACGGGATCGAAGCGGAGCGATGAGTTTGGCGATGTGGCGCGTTCGTTCGATGAGATGGCCGACCGGATGCAGACGTTGCTGACCGCCGAACGGCGATTGTTGCAGGACATTTCGCATGAGCTGCGAAGCCCGTTGGCTCGGCTGAGTGTGGCCGTGGAACTGGCGCGGACGTGCGCCGATCGTAACGGGGGGTTGGATCGAATTAAGAAAGAGTCGCAGCGGATTTCGACGTTAGTGGGGGAGTTGATCGAGATGACGCGGGCGGAGGGGGATTCAGCCGAGCGGACGATAGCGCCGGTGGATCTGCGGGAATTGCTGAAGGACCTGCTGGATGATTTGTTGATTGAGGCGGATACGAAGGGGATAAGGCTAGCGCGGAATATTGAGGGGCCGATGGTAGTGCAGGGCGATGCGGAGTTACTGCGTCGGGCGGTGGAGAACGTGGTGCGGAATGCGATTCGATATTCGCCAGTGAATGGTGAGGTGAGAGTGCGCATGGGTCGAGAGCGGGATCGCGCGGTGATTGTCGTGCGTGACTTTGGGCCGGGGGTGCCGGAGGAGATGCGGGAGGCGATTTTCCGACCGTTCTTCCGGGTGGAGGATGACCGGGCGCGGATGAGCGGCGGAGTGGGGTTGGGGCTGGCGATTGCGCGGCGCGCAATTCATCTGCACCATGGGGAGATTGTGGCGCGGAATGCGGAGCCGGGGTTAGAGGTAACGATTGGAGTGGCGCTGCGCGGCTAGGGATTACAACAAGTCTTGACTTAACAGACGGCATATCCGCGACGTCTGAAGAGATCAGGAGCAATGTCGGGAGAGAGGAGGGGGCAGAGAGCCTCGGCGAGATCGACGATAAAGGTACGCATTGACGGGGCCCTGAGCCGGGACAAACGTAGTTTGACGTCCGCCCAATACGGGGCCAGTAGTTCGGGTTTCCAGAACGCCTCCATCAAGGCGGGTATCGCTCGATAGCAAGTCGTGACTTAACAGAGGGCGAATCCGCGACGTCTGAAGAGATCCGGAGCAATGTCGGGAGAGAGGAGGGGGGAGAGAGCCTCGGCGAGATCGACGACAAGCGCACGCATTAACGGGGCCCTGAGCCGGGACAAACGTAGTTTGACGTCCGCCCAATACGGGGCCAGTAGTTCGGGTTTCCAGAACGCCCCCATCAAGGCGGGTATCGCTCTAGGCGTGGTGAGGGATGGCTTTCGAGCCATTGATGACGGTGGCTTGTTTCAACTTGGTAAGTTCGCGACGGGCGATGCGAGCCCATTGGCTGGAGGGGTCGAGCTTGAGGTAGGTGCTCCAGTGCCGGACGGCTTGCATGATGTCGCCGGAGGACTGGTGGAGTAGGGCGAGGTTGTAATAGGCGTCGGCGTATTTAGGGTTAAGGCGGAGAGCGCTGTGATAGTGGGAGAGGGCGCGGAGACGGTCGCCGCGTTCGTCGTAGAGGTTGCCGAGGTTGAACTGAGCGAGGGCGTATTCGGGGTCGGCATCTACGGCTTTGCGGTAGTTTTCTTCGGCCTGAGTCCAGCGGCGCTGATGGAAGTAAATGGTTCCGAGGTTGACGAGGGCACCGGCAGCTTGCGGGTTGAAGGACAGGGCCTTTTCGTAGGCGGCGATGGCGTCGGCGACGGGACCGCCGGTTTGTTCGAGGTCGAGGCCGCGTTGGAACCATTCGTCGCCTTCGGCGCGTTTTTTGCGGAGATCTTCCATTGCGCGGCCTTCGGGGCGAGGGAAAGAGCGTAGTGTTTCGAGGGCGGTCGAGTCGAAATCGAGGAGGAGTTGGCCGGAGATGGAATCCATCTTTTGGCCGGCGAGATGGACCCCAATGCACTTGCCGTCAGTGAAGATCTTGAGTTCAATGAACGGGTTGGCGATGTGTTGCAGTCGGTCGCGGAGAGACTGGAAGCTGCGCTTGATGCGTCCGACGGGCACTTTCTTTTCGCGCAAAGTGTTGAGGGCGCGAAGGGCGATGAGGTCGCCGAGGCCGTACCGATCCTGTAGCGGGATGAGGCCCTGTTGTTCCCAACTGCGGAGATGACGCTCCGTTACCGACAATACGCGTCGGACCTGGTCGCGGGTCCAAGACTGCTGAGTAACCACGTTTCAGAGTCGAGCATAACATGGACTGCTGTGCGGAGGCTGTGGAAAACTACAAAATCTTGTGGGTTGGTGCAGTTGGAACGCTATCAGGAGTATCCTAGGTGCCGAGATACCGTGCGTAGAGGCTGCGGGCGATGCCGACGTCCTGGGTTCCTTTTATGATGGCGCGACCGTCGGCGAAGATGGTGAGTTCGTACGGCGGGAGGAAGAAACGGAGCGCGAAATCGTTTTGGCGGACGGTGCCGAGGCGTTCGAGGCGGGCGGCGAGTTCGGGGAGGTTAAGGGGGCGATCGCGTTCGTGGATTTGAACGGCGTTGCGGCCGCAGAGGCTGATGGGGGCGCGGCGTTCGCCGTCGAGGTAGATGAACTCGCGGCGACCGCAGGCGGGGCAATCGGGATCGGGCGGGGGCTGGTCGATCTGGCGAAGAGAGGTGTTCCAGACGTCGAGGGTCGTAATTTTGGCGGCGGGGGCGGAGCCGGTGAGAAGCTTGATCGCCATGCCAACTTGGAGGGCACCGATGGCGGAGGTGATGGCGGCGAGGACGCCGTCGGTTTCGCAGGTGGGTTGAGCGCCGGAGGGAGCGGCGGGGTAAACGCACTGGAGGCAGCAGGTTTGGCCGGGGATGATGGGCATGGTGAGCCCGTAGCTGCCGACGGCGGCACCGTAGATCCAGGGGATGTTATTGCTAAGGGCGAAATCGTTGATGAGGTACCGGGTTTCGAAGTTGTCGGTGCCGTCGAGGATGAGGTCGACGTCGGCGAGGAGATCGTCGGCGGTGTCGGGAGTGAGGTCGGCGACGAGGGGTTGGACGGTGATGGCGGAGTTGAAGCGAGAGATAGCGCGGGCGGCGGCGGCGGCTTTGGGCAGCGCCTCGGCTGCGTCGGCCTCGTCGTAGAGCCACTGGCGCTGGAGATTGGAGGGTTCGACGTAGTCCCGGTCGATCAGGCGGAGGATGCCGACACCGGCGCGGGCGAGGGCTGCGGCGTGGAAGGAGCCGAGAGCACCGCAACCGACGATGGCGACGCGGGCGGCGAGGAGGCGCTCCTGTCCGGCTTCTCCGATGGGGGAGAAAAGGATTTGCCGGGAATAGCGCTCGCGCTGGTCCGGGGTCATGCGGATATCGAAGTTAGGGACGCCGTTCGAGGACCCATTTGTTGGCTTGGAGGTAGTCTACCGTGCGGCGAACGGCGGCTTCGATGGAGAGCTTGGGCTGCCAACCGAGGCTGCACATTTTCCAGCAATCAAGGAAAATGAACGGGTTGTCGCCGATCCACCCCTGCTTACCGCCGGTGTATTCGAGCCGCGGGTTGAGGCCGAGGTGGTTAGAGATCCAGCCGATGGAGTCGGTGAGTTGGCAATAGCCAGGGACGCCGAGGTTGAAAATGCCGACTTTCTCGTCCGACTTGTCGAGGGCGATCATGATGGCGTCGACGCAGTCCTGGACGTGAAGGTAGCCTTTGCGTTGGGAGCCATCGCCGAGAACCCGCAGGTAGTCGGGGTGTTCGAGAAGTTGCTTGTAGAAATCGAAGACGTGGCCGTGGGTGTAGCGCTCGCCCAGGATGGATACGAAACGGAAAATGATGGCACGGACGCCGAAGCCTTCGGCATAGGCGGAGATGAATCCTTCAGCGGCTAGCTTAGAGGCGCCGTAGAGGGAGGTCTGGATGGGGAGGGGGCAGTCTTCCGGGGTGGGGATGCGGGGGGCGACGCCGTAGACGGAGCCGGTGCTGGAGAAGGCGATGGTTTTGACGCCGTTGCGGCGCATGCCTTCGAGCACATTCCAAGTGACGATGACGTTTTGATCGAGGTCGCGGCGGGGGTGGTTGGTGCCGAAACGGACGTCGGCGTTGGCTGCGAAGTGGATGACGGTGTCGATCCCCACGCAGGCTTCAATGACGCTCGTGAGGTCGAAGAGATCGCCTTCTATCAGCCGGAATTTGGGCGAGGCGAAGGCACCCGTGAGGAACTCGCGTTGACCGGTGATGTAGCTATCAAACCCGACCACTTCGTGGCCGTCGGCAAGCAGGCGGTCGACGACATTACTGCCGATGAATCCGGCGGCTCCAGTGACTAAAAAACGCAAAGAAGTACCTTCCCTATTAGCGCAATTGCGCGACGGTTGTAGCGGACTGCGGTGCCGAGGCTGGGCTGAGCTTTCGGTGTAAACGCGAAGTTCTTAAAATATCGCGCATGTTGCGGATGTTTCCGCTGATTAGATCGAGACGGCTGTCACCATCGTCGCGCCAATGGACGGGGACTTCCTGAATCCGGTAGCCCAGGCGGGTTGCGATGACGAGAATTTCGACATCGTACATGTATCCATCCACTTGTTGAAGAGAGAACAGAGCTTTGGCGACGTGTAGGGGGAAAAACTTGAAGCCGCACTGTGTGTCGCCGACGGAAAGCCCGGTGAGGGCTCGCATTACGTAGCGAAAACTCTTACCGCCGATCTGGCGGTAGAGAGGCTGCTTCTTTACGATACTAGTCGTGACCAGCGCCCTTGAGCCGATGACGACCTCAATTCCTTTGTCGAGCCAAGGAAGGACGTTCTCAAAATCTTGGATCGGAACTTTGTTATCGGCATCGGCGAAGCCGACGTATCGACCCTCGGCGATGGCCACGGCATCGCGGATGCCCCTTCCTTTGCCCCGACGCTCATTTTCTCCAATACACAAAATATGCGGATTGGATTTCGCCATTTCCCGGACGATTTCCCGTGTACCATCATCGCCGTCGGCGGAGACAATAATTTGCGCGTTCCACCGTTTCGCAGCGAAATAGGCAACTGCTTGCTCTACCGTTTCGCGGATGCGTCCCGCTTCGTTGTAGGCCGGGAGAATATGGGTAATGTCGTAACTCATTGCGCGCAACTTCTTTCGAATTCTACCATACGGCCAAACTACTCATTTCTCAGAATCTCCAACGGTTTTTGGCCCAAAATCCGAAAGCTGGCCAGCCAGCCAGCCGCGACGGCAATGAGGGCGCTGGCTACGACGGCGAATAAGTTAGGCCAGGGCGAGAAGACGAACTTGGCATCGAGGAGACGGGTGAGCAGGAGATTGGCAAAAGCGCTCGCGAGGAGACTGCCCATAAGACCTGCGACGGCTCCGAGAAGGAAGAACTCGACCGTAAACGTGCGGGCGATGCGTCGGCGGGTGGCACCGAGAGTCTTGAGGATAACCACTTCGCGAACTCGGCGGACGCGGGAGCCCGCGACGCTGGAAGCGAGGATGATCATGCCGGCGAGGATGGAGAAGGCCGAGATGGAGCGGACGACGAGTGCGACTTGGTCGATGACCTCCTGGACTCGTTCGAGGACGTCGGCGAGATTGATGACCGTGATGGCGGGGAATTTGGCGAACGATTGCTTTTGCAGTTCGGCGATGAGGGCGGGGCGAACGCGGGCGGCACCGAAGTAGAGCATCGGGACTTGGCGCAGGGTATCCGGGCTGGTGATGAATTCGGTGCCGGAGCCTGGTCCGACCGCTTCATTGCGATAGATGGCGACAACGCGGATGGGGATGCGGCGGCCGGCGAGTTCCCAGTCCATGACGGACCCGACTTTGAGGCCGAGTAGGCGAGCAGTTTCGGCGATGACGGCGATTTCGGGCCGATCGGGGGACCAGCTTTTCCACCAGGCTCCTTGGACCACTTCGGTCTGCTTAGGCATTTCGGCGTTCCAGGTGAGGCTGCGGGCGCGGAGGTAACGTTTTACGGGACCTTCTGTGGCGATCTCTTCGATAGGTCGGCCATCGATCAGTTTGATTCGACCGCTGGCGGTGGCGGAGACTAAGACGTCTCCTTCGACGCCGGGGCCCTTGTCGAGGAACGATTTGACGGCGAGGCGATCCCGATCAGTGATGTTGATGAGGAAGACGTTCGGCATCCCCGGTGGGGCGCTGGCGGCGATTTGGCCCAGGAGAGAGCTCTGAAGCAGATAAACCGTGAGGGTGAACATGACGCCGACGCCTAGAGCGACTAGGACGGCTTCGGCGTGGTTGCCGGGGCGGTAGAGATTGGCGAGGCCGTGCCGGAGGGCGGCGGGGACTTTGCGGCCCGGGGCGCGGAGGAGGAGCCGAAGGCCACGGAGGAGGAGCCAACTGAGGCCAGAAAGCAGGAGCAGGGCGACGGCCAGTCCGCCGACGAACCAGGTGCTGATTTTGAAGGCGTCTTTCCAACTGGCATCAATGAGGACGGTCGCCATACCGATCATTCCGATCAGGATGAACAGGCTGGCTCCGGCGGAGGCGCGCCATTGCATCCAGCGCTGGCCGACGGGCGGGGGTTCGCCTTCCATATCGCGACGGAGGATGACGATGGGGCGGATCTGACGAATCCCGAGGAGGGTGGGCAAGGTGAAAAGAAGGGTCGACAAGAGCGCAAGCCCGAGGCCTTCGAGAATGGAGAACCAATTGAAATCCATGACGGGGGTGACGGGAAAAAACTTGGAGATGAGGATGGGGAAGAGGAACTGGACGAAGATTCCGATGACGAGGCCGATGGCTCCCCCTGCTAAAGCGAGGACGAGAGTTTGGGAGAGGTAGATGCGGAGAATGTGGGAGGAACGGCCTCCGAGGGCCTTGATGATGGCGATGGAATCGAGCTTGGTTTGGAGGTGAGACTGCATGGCCATGGCGACGCCGAGTGCACCGACGACGAGGGCGATGAGGGAGACGAGGCTCAGAAAGGTAGTGGCGTTGTTGAGGCCGCGGGTGATGAGCGGATGGGTTTCGCGGTAGTCAGCGATGACGGCGTCGGGGAAGGCGATTTTGAGATCGTCGCGGACGATTTGAATCATCGCGTCGGCCTTGACGGGGGGGAAGCGGAAGAGATGGCGTTGGCTGGCGCGGCTGCCGAGTTGGGTTAGGCCGGTCTTTTCGAGGTTGTCGCGGGACATCATGACCCGGGGGCCGACGTTGATGGAGCCGCTCATGCGGTCTGGTTCCTGGGCGAGGACGGCGCGGATTTTGAAGTCCTGGGAGCCGACGCGGACGACGGAACCGAGGCGGAGGCCGGTGCGGGTGAGGAGGTCGTCGGAGACGCCGACGCCGTCATAGGCAAGGGTTTCGGTGAGGGAAATTCCGGACACGGTGGTGACTGCACCGTAGAAGGGATACTGGCGTGGGTTGACGGCTTTGACGGCGATCAACTGGGGCACGGCCACGCTCGCGCCGGAGAGCATGGAGACGGTTTCGGTGATCCAGGTGCGTTCGAGGCCTTGGCTTTCCCACTTTTGGAACGCCGCGAGTTGGGCGTCGGTTGGGAGTTCGAAGACCCGCACGGAGAGGTCGGCCGCCATAAGAGTGCGGGCGTCCTTGAGGAGCATGGATCGAAAAGAGCGGGAGAAGCCGCGGACGCCGGTGAGGGAGCCGGTGCCGATGGCTACGGCGAGGATGACGAAAAGAAACCGGGAGGCGGAGGAGCGGGATTCGCGCCAGGCGATTTTAAGGGCGGTGGAATAGGAGAGGCCACTAGTCATTGGAGCCTAGTTCGTCGGTGACGATGACGCCATCGCGCAGGATGAGGCGGCGGTCGGCACGGGCGGCGAGTTGGGCATCGTGGGTGACGAGGACGAGGGTGGTCTTCTCCTGGCGGTTCATGGTGAGGAGGAGTTCGAGGACGTGCTGGCCGTTGGTGGAGTCCAAGTTGCCGGTAGGCTCGTCGGCCATCAGGATGGGCGGCGCGAGCATGAAGGCGCGGGCGAGGGCCACTCGCTGCTGTTCGCCGCCGGAGAGCTGGACAGGATAGTGGTCGCGGCGTTCGGAGAGGCCGACGCTGTCGAGAAGCTCTTTGGCGCGAAGGGCGGGGTTGCCGGAGGCACCGGAGAGTTCGGCCGGAAGGAGGACGTTTTCTTCCGCGGTGAGCGTGGGGATGAGCTGATAGCTTTGGAACACAAAGCCTAGCTTGCGGCCGCGGAGGATAGCGAGCGCGTCCTCCGAGAGGCCGACGATTTCTTCGCCGTCGAGGAGAATACTGCCGACAGTAGGGTTATCGAGCCCGGCCAAGAGTCCGAGGAGGGTGCTCTTTCCGCTGCCGGAGGGGCCCATGATGGCGATGAATTGGCCGCGGGGAACGTCGAAATCCAATCCGCGCAGAATATCCACCCGGTGGGAAGGGGTGGTGATGGACTTAGTGAGGCCGCGCACACAAATGGCGGGCGAATCGGGGAGAGCTTCTGTGGTCGCCAAGCCTTATTATGGCATTAGATGCGCTTTTTCCTTGTAACGCTTGTGGTGATGCTGGCCAGTTGCAGTAAGCCGCCGGAGCCGATGGTGACGCCAGCTCCCGTGGAGACCCCGGCCCCGAAAAAAGAGACCCAGCGAGATGACCGACCGGTGATCGTGGCGTTCGGAGACAGCTTGAGCGCTGGCTATGGATTGGAGTCGGGAGAGTCCTATCCGGACTATCTGCAGAAGGCGCTGGATGCGAAGGGGTATCGGTATCGGGTGGTGAATCAGGGGGTTAGCGGGGACACGACGAGCGGCGGGGTGGAGCGGATTCCACTGGCGTTGGCGGAGAGGCCGGCGATTGTGATTCTGGAGCTAGGTGGGAACGACGGGCTGCGTGGGCTGCCGGTGGCGATGAGCAAAGAGAACATGGATCGAATGATTCGAGAGTTCAAGGCGGCCGGGGCGCAGGTGGTGCTGGCGGGGATTACGTTGCCTCGCAACTATGGACCGGACTACATTCGCGAGTTTGAGCAGATGTATCCGGCTTTGGCTAGGAAGCACAAGATTCCGCGCATCCAGTTTTTTCTGGAGGGGGTGGCGACCGTGCCGGCGCTGATGCAGCAGGACCAGATCCACCCCACGGCTGAGGGCTGCAAGATGGTGGCCGAACGAGTTGTGTTGCCTGTGTTAGAACCATTACTAAGGAAGAATTAGAACAAATGCTGCTTTCTACGACGTCGACACTGGAAGGACGACAGATTCAATATCTGGGGATTGTAACGGGGGAGGCCATTCTGGGAGCAAACATCTTCCGGGATTTCTTCGCCAAAATTACGGACGTGGTGGGAGGGCGATCTGGAGCTTATGAAGGGGAGCTGCGGAAGGCAAAGGACATTGCGATGGGCGAGATGAGTGAACAGGCCAAGCAGATGGGGGCGAACGCGGTGATTGGGATTGATCTTGACTACGAGACGATTCAGATGGGGTCGGGCGGAGGCATGCTGATGGTTTCGGTGTCGGGAACGGCGGTGATCGCGAGTTAAGAGAAACGCTGGGATTGGTGGGGACATCTATCAGACACGGATGTTCCTAAAGGTTGTATTCTGTCTGCTCGTTTGGTGCGTGGTTGCGGTGGCGCAGTCGATGGGGGATTTCTCCGTTCCGGCACCGATCCCAGAACGCGGGACGCTGATTTTGGGCTTTGTGGGCGCGCTGGACCATTGGGACGATCCGGAACGTGGAGTGCGACGGGTCGCGCTGGAGATCCGTCGGATGAACCTTCCTGACGTCCACGTCGAGACGTTGGCACACTATCGGCATCGGGAAGCGAAGCAGCTGGTGGTGATGGCCTTAGATGCAAACAGGAATCGGAAGGTCGATCTAGACGAGCGGGAGCGCGTGAGGATTGTTCTTTACGGGCAGAGTATGGGTGGGGGAGAGGTGGTGCGACTGGCGCGCGATCTGCGGGAGATGGGGGTGCCGGTGGAGTTGACGGTGCAGGTGGATAGTGTGTCGCTGCGGGACGGATGGATTCCTCCGAATGTGAAGCGGGCGGCGAACTTTTACCAGCGCGAGATTTTGACGGTTCGGGGCCAGGATTACATCCAGGCGATGGATTCGCGCCGGACGAAGATTCTAGGGAATATACGATTTCGGTATCCGGTGTGGGTTCCGTATCCGTTGCCGGAGTTGAGCATGCGTCGCGTCTTCGGGGGCGGTCATGCCAGAATGGAGGCCGATCCGATTTTGTGGGCGGCGATCAAGGGATTGATTCTGGCTCCGCCGGAGTTGGCCAACGCTATTTTGGAGGCGGTTCGATGAAGTCCACATTCTTATTGACTTTGGTGGTGTCGGCGGTAGGAGTAGCGCAGGTGCCGAGCAGCCGCTATGACGCGGTGAAGCCCGTTTCGATTCCCCTCACGAAGCCGGGTATCCAACCAACGGAGATTACGGTATCGGGCGCTAAGCAATGGACCGACACAGGACTCGACGTTGAAGCGGGGGAGACGCTGCGGTTTACGACAACTGGTTCCCTTCGATGGAACGGAAGCGAGGTGGCTCCGGACGGGA
The DNA here is from genome assembly GCA_025354525.1 of Acidobacteriota bacterium. Lineage (GTDB taxonomy): Bacteria > Acidobacteriota > Terriglobia > Bryobacterales > Bryobacteraceae. The sequence continues at coordinate 1,020 of JANXMS010000285.1, read as the reverse complement.
CGGCGCGGACGTGGCTGGATATGATTAAGGCCTTCCCGGTGGCGGACGGAAAACGCGGTGCCTTGGTAGGTCGGATCGGGGTTAACGAGACGAACCGGCCGTTCTTGATTGGAGCCCAGGGAGAGCGGCGCGTGATTGTGAAGGGTCGACTGTTCTTAGGGGTTAACTACGCCGCGACGGACTCGGCCGATGGATCGTTCGTCGTGAAACTTGAGCGGGTGGCGGCCGATCCGACGAAGCAGCGGGCACCCCTACCGCTCGTCAAGATGACGGACGAGCAACTGAATGCAGTGCCGATTCGGGTGGGCGATAAAGACGGTACACCGGGAGATCGGGTGAATTTTATGATCGTCGGCAGCGAGGTGCAGGTGGTGGCGGCGCTGAAGGCGGCTGATTGGGTGACGGTGGACCGGACGATAAAAGAGACGATACTGCGGGGGGCGTTGGCGAGTTTTTCAAAGCAGGCTTACGTGACGATTCCGATGAGCGAGTTGTACCTGTTTGAGCGACCGCAGGACTATGGGTGGGCGCACGCTGACCCGTTAAAAGTAATCGCGTCTCGACATCATTTCCGGATTTGGAAGGCAGCATTTACGGTAGGCGGACGAACGGTATGGGCAGGGGCGGGGACGCACGACATCGGCTTCGACAAGGATCAGCGGAACGGGAAGCTGACGCATAAGATTGATTCGGACACGGACAAAGAGCGGGATTTCATCGGGCAGAGTTTGGGGGATACCGGGCAGGTGGCGGAGCGGCAATATATGACGGTTAAGACGCCTTTGCTGAAGGCGAAGACGGCACATGGTCAGGAGTATTTTTCTGATGGCCGGACGCTCGTTATCTATATGGAGAACGACGAACAAGATGCGACGGAGGTGTTTAGCGATACGTTTTGCAGTGTGCTGGTGCAGAACAATCCGGATACGGGGGAGTGGGGTGGATGCAAGGACTGGATTGATAGGCCGGGGAAGATGAACGTAAAGCTGGCTCCGGTGACGAAGGAATTCCGAGTGCTGG
>JANXMS010000215.1 GCA_025354525.1 Acidobacteriota bacterium | reverse complement strand
CCCAGCTCAGGGCCCCGTCAATGCATGCGCTTGTCGTCGATCTCGCCGAGGCTCTATCCCCCTTCCTCTCTCCCGACATTGCTCCGGATCTCTTCAGACGTCGCGGATTTGCCCTCTGTTAAGGCAAGACTTGCTATAATCAATTACGTTTGGTCGTTCACTTACACTGCTACAGGTAACCGTTGAAACTTACACTGACGGTGCGGCCATCGCGGGTAACCATCTGGAGAGTACACGTCACGTTGCCGTCGGGGGATCTTCGCATGTCAGCCGGGATACGGACTGTCACTTGGCTGATGTTGGGATGGTACTGCGTTCGAGCCAAGGCGACGAAGGGGAGGGAAAAGGTTATGGGGGGACGGTACGCGGAGGAGGGGTTGGGGAAGGATGCCTGTAGCTCTTCAGCCGGCGTTACTTCGTCTGGATCCACCCCGCTGATCAGGAAGTGGAGATAGTCCCCGACCTTGGTGATGGGCGTAGTCGGGGTGAGAAAGCCGCGATAGTCTCCGTGGATGAAGACAATCTTCGGGTCCGCGGCGACCAACGGTATCGAGCCGGGGTAACTCGGCAGGACCGTCATCCGTACTGTTGCGTTCAGCCAGGGTCGCGCGGCTGACGTGATCGCAACCGAATCGACTGCGGCGGGTACCAAGTCCGCGGGGAGCGGTGCGTAGGAGTAACCATGGGCTCCTTGGAGCCAGGTGAGTTGTTGGCCCCCCCAACTTATGGCAAGGTCTGGAGCGCTCATTGTGGATATTACTCCGGAAGGCACCCTGTTTACGAAGAGTCTGATGGAGTCGGCAACGCCGAGCGGTGCAACAGCGGTGCCGAGAGGAGCCCACGCAAAAGCATCCCGGGTCGGCCGGGAGAGGATCCGTGTGTAAGTGCTGTTGAGAACGGCGTCGACGGGCAACTCGGTTTTCGTAGCGGCTAAGGTGTCAAATAAGTAACCTTGATTTCCACACGTGAACTGGACGAGGCGGCCGGAGACGTCCGAGAGCGGGGCGGTCGATTGGATGACATGGGCTATATAATCGGGCCGCCCTGACGGAGCGTACTGAGTCACGGTGCGCTTGGGACATTCCGCGGATAGTTCAACGGATGTGTTGTTGACGCGGTCAAACTGTTGCAGCTTTTGGATGTACGGGGTCCCAGGAGCCTGGCCGGTCCAATAGTAAAGGTACTGACCGTTCTGACCGGGGCCGACGAACGCGGGCAACTCCGTCGGCGTCGCGCCGTCCCAGGCGCAATAGGTGCTTTCTTTGCAGGGAAACGTTACGGTGCCGTCGTCGAAGGTTGAGAGCAAGCCAACGCCTCTGACGATGGACCCAGTGACGACGCCGGCGGGTCGGACCATTTGGAGAAGAATCTCGAGCCGGGTGACGCTAGCAGTAGGTGAGGACCGGCCGATGGCCAGCCAGCGGCCATTCCGGCTCATCGACACGGTGGCGGCATCCGCAATGTCTAGCACCGGAGTCGCGGAGCCATGGCGCCGCAACTGCCAGCGGAGGGTGTTCGTAGTTCTGAACCCGAGCAGAATTAAGTGTCCGTCGGTGCTTAACGCCGAGAGTCTTAGGCTTTCGCCCGGCGCGGCGTCGAGTAGCGGGCGGAACATACCTTCGCTCCACGTCGTCAGTCGCGAACCAGATAAATTAGCGAAGGGCTCGTGAACGAAGTAAACGATCCGGCCATCGTCGGACGCCGCGTACTGAGCCAAGGCCGAAGTCGCCAGGAGCAGGCCAATGAATCCGCTGCGCATGCTTGGAGTTTACTACGCCAGGATGTCCTTGACGACGCGACCGTGGACGTCCGTCAATCGAAAGTCACGGCCGGCGTATTTGTAAGTCAACTTCAGGTGGTCGAGGCCGAGTAAGTGAAGAATCGTCGCGTGTAAGTCGTGGAAGTGGACCTTGTTTTCGACCGAGTAATAGCCGTAGTCGTCGGTGGCCCCATAGGAAAGCCCGGGCTTGACGCCGCCGCCGGCCATCCACATCGTGAACGCCTCGGGGTTATGGTCGCGGCCATCGGAGCCTTGCGCCGTCGGCGTCCGGCCGAACTCGCCCCCCCACAGGACGAGCGTATCTTCGAGCAGGCCGCGCGACTTCAGATCGGCCAGCAGCCCGGCGATGGGCTTATCCACTTCGGCGGCGTTCTGGGCGTGGTCGCGCTTGAGGTGCTCGTGCTGATCCCACTTGTAGGTGTGCGAGACCTGGACGAAGCGGACCCCTTTTTCAGAAAACCGGCGCGCCATAAGGCATTGACGGCCGAAGTCTTCCGTGATTGGGTTGTCGAGGCCGTACAACTTCTTCGTGGCCTCGGATTCCTTCGACAGGTCTTGCAGATCGGGTGCCTCGGCCTGCATACGGAACGCCAGTTCAAACGATTCGATACGGCCTTCGAGGGCGCGGTCTGGCCCGGTCATCGCAAGCTGCTGACGGTTCAGAATCTGGGAATAATCGATCTCTTTGCGTTGAATCGGGCGGGGCGTTTCGGTGTTCGTGATGAAGGGGATGCGGGCGTCGCGGGACGGAATGCCGACGGCGCCGATGGCCGTGCCCGCGTACGGTGCAGGCAGGAAGGCCGAACCGAAGTTGTTGGCTCCGCCGTGGCTTTGGGTTGGGCAGATGGTCAGGAAGCCCGGCATGTTTGAGTTTTCCGAGCCAAGACCATAAGTGACCCAGGAGCCCATGGCCGGGCGGATAAAGGTATCCGAACCGGTGTGGAGTTCGAGCAGGGCCCCGCCGTGACGGGAGTTTGAGCCGTGCATGGACTTGATGAAGCACATGTCGTCGACACACTTGGCCGTTTCCGGGAAGAGGTCGCTGACCCACGCACCGGACTGGCCGTATTGCTTGAAGGCCCACGGGGACTGGAGCAGGTTGAATGTTTCACTGGAGACGACTTTAGGCCGAGCAAACGGCAGGGGCTTGCCGTGGTCGCGTTTGAGAAGCGGCTTGTAGTCGAAAGTGTCGACCTGCGAGGGACCGCCGTGCATGAACAGGAAGATCACCCGCTTGGCGCGAGCCGGGAAGTGGGGTGGGCGAACGGCCAGGGGGTCGGTCGCAGCGGCACGCGCCTGCTCCAGACCGAGGATGCCCGAAAGGGCGAGAGAGCCGAAGCCGGCGGAGGAGAGTTGAAGAAGGTCGCGGCGTTTCATGTGTGGGGCCTAATTGAGATAGATGAACTCGTTCGAAGACAGGAGCGATTTGGCAAAACTCTGCCAGGCTTTGATGGGATCGTTGGCCCAATCCTTTTGGATTTGGGCGATGAACGTTTGAGCTTGGTCGATTTCGCCGGGCGATGGCGGGCGGGCTAGTGCTCGTTCATAGGCGAGACGAATGCGAGCCGGGTCGTCGAGACTTTGGTCGTTCAGCAGCAGTTCGGCCAGGCGGCGGGAATGTTTGAGCATGACCGAGCTATTCATCATGAAGAGGGCCTGGGGCGCGACGACGGTGGAGTCGCGGTCGCCGCTGGCTGAGGTGGGATCAGGAATGTCAAAGGCTTGAAACACGTCGTAAAGGGAGCTGCGGACGATGGGAACGTAGACGGCTCGGATGGGACGGTCGTAGTCGACGAGGCCGCCTTTTTCGGTGTTGGCCACGTATTGACGATCTTTATAGGTGAGGATGGAGCCGCCCGGTTTATCGTGGGTGAGCCCGCCGGACGTTGCCATGACGGCGTCGCGGATGGCCTCGGCTTCGAGACGGCGGCGAGGCATGCGCCACAGAAGAACATTTTCAGGGTCCGCCTCGGCGGCCTTCGCGTTTAGTTCGCTGCTCATCTGATAGGTGGAAGTCAGCATCATGTCGCGGTGAAGGGACTTAACTGACCAGCCATTGGCGATGAAACGGAGGGCGAGCCAATCGAGGAGTGGCTGGTTTGACGGCTTCTCGCCGAGGCGGCCGAAGTTATCGACGCTGGGGACGATGCCGCGTCCGAAGTGCCAGCGCCATAAGCGGTTGACGATGACGCGGCTAGTGAGCGGATGGTCGGGTTGGGTAAGCCACTGGGCGAGTTGCAGGCGGCCGCTTTCGGTGGGGCCGATGGCGGGGGGATTGTCCCCGGCGACAACTTTGAGGAACGTGCGGGGGACTTTCTGGCCGAGGGTCCAATGGCTGCCGCGGAGGTGAATGGCGAGGTCTTCGATCTTCTCGCCTTCGCGAACGCCCATGGCGCGGGGGAAATCGGGCTTGGACTTTTCCAAGGTTTTGAGTTCGGCGTCGAGGGCTTTCAGTTCGGCTTGGGCCGAGGCCTTGAAGTAGCGGCGGGCGTTGTCCGGCGCACGGAAGGGACCGAACTTTTCGGTGAGGAACTCGTGGAGGGCCTTTAGCCCTGGGTCCTCGGATTTGGGGCCGGCGGCGAGGGCTTGCTGGAAGAGCGTTTCGTAGCGGGCGGCCAGGAGTTCCTGGGTGTGCGGGAGCGTGGGGAACAGTTTGGCGGCGGGCGAGGCCCAGTTCCTCAGCGGTACCGAGGAGCCCTGCGTCTCCCAAGGGAACAGGACGGAAGCGGTAGCGCCATTCGAACGTTCGAAGTATTCGACGAGTTGGTCGAGAAAGCCGGGGTTGACGTTGTAGAGGGTGGCGATCTGGACGGCGGTGAGCGGCGTGTGGGGCAGGGTGTGGGGGGCGAGCAGCAACTGCGCGAAGTAAGGGAAGCGAGCGGCGTGTTCGAAGCGGATAGTGTTGGCACCAGCGCGAAGGGGGATGATGGCGAGGTACGTCCAACCATCGGATTCAGGGGAGGCAGCGCGGTTCTGGACGGGCGGGAGGCCGCGTTTGATCCACGCGCCGTTCACGTACAGGTCAGCCGTGCCGGAGCCGAACTCCTGGTTGAGGATGTCGAGTTGGTAGGGGCCGTCGACGGGGGAAGTGATCGTGTATTCTGCGAAGTAGGGGCCGTTCGAGTCTTTGGGAATGTTCGGTTTGGACTTTTCGAGAATGCGATGAATGTTGCCCTTGTCAAAGGTATTGGCAAGGCGGGTGATCGCCTGCGGAGACGATTCGACGGGTGCGATCTGGATTTGGGAGTCGCGTTGCAGATGGGCGGCGGCGCGGAGGTAGGCACCGACTTGATTCTGCGCGATGGCGGCGAGTCGGTCGTTTTCGGTCTTCGCGCGCGCGGTGATTTCCTTGCGCTTGGTTTCAATCAAGGCTTCATGAGCGGAAAGGCGGTCGCGGTCTTCCTTCGGAGCCAGGACGTACTCATGCCACTTGGCGACCACCTTAAAGTTCTCCATGGTTTGCGAGGACTTGAAGATGCCGGCGAGCGAATAATAATCGGCGTGCGAGATGGGATCGAACTTGTGATCGTGGCAGCGAGCGCAGCCCACGGTGAGGCCGAGGAAGGCGCGGGCGGTGGTATCAAGTTGTTCGTCGACGATGTCCATTTCCATTTTGCGGGGATCGTCTTCAGCGAGCATTTTGGCACCGAGGGAGAGGAAGCCCGTGGCGGTCCAGCGTTCGAAGGTGGTGGGGAGATCGGACGTGGAGGGGAGTAGATCACCGGCGAGTTGCTCGGTCAGGAATTGATTGAACGGCTTGTCCGCGTTGAAGGCGGCGATGACGTAGTCGCGGTAGCGGAAGGCGTTTTTATAGACTAGGTTTTCGTCCAGGCCATTGGAGTCGGCGTAGCGGGCGACATCGAGCCAATGGCGGCCCCAGCGTTCCCCGTAGCGCGGCGAGGCGAGGAGGCGGTCGATGACTTTGGCGTAGGCGCTGGGCGAGGTGTCCGTCAGGAACGCCTGGACTTCCGAGGGAGTGGGCGGAAGGCCGGTGAGGTCGTAGGTCGCGCGCCGCAGCAAGGTGCGTTTGTCGGCGGGCGGTGCTGGGGAAAGGCCTTTGGCTTCGAGGGCAGAGAGGAGAAACTGATCGATGTGGGACTTGGCCCAAGTGGTGTTCTTGGTCATGGGGGGAATGGGTGCCCTGGGAGGCACGAAGGCCCAGTATTTTTGGGGCGAGGCGGGGACGGCGGAGACGGTGGTGTTGCCCCAGGGGGCACCCATCTGGATCCATTGGGCGAAGAGGGCGGCGTCAGGATCCTTCATCTTCGGGCCGGGGGGCATTTTGAGCGGGCCGGCGGTATGACGGACAACCTTTAGGAGTAGGCTTTCACCGGCGTTGCCTGGGATCAGAGCGGGGCCACGGGTGCCACCTTGGATGGCCAGTTCGCGAGAGTCGAGTCGCAAGCCGCCCATGACGGGTTGGCTGGCGGCGGAGTGGCACCCGAGGCACTGCGTTACGAGCAGGGGGCGGATGTTTTTTTCAAAAAAAGCCGGGCCGTCTTCTTGCGCCAAAAGCGGTGACAGCGAGTAGCAGAGGACCAGCGGCAGAACGAACCGACACACCATACGCCTGATGCTATCATTGCTGGCGGACGGTGTGGGCCTCGAGAGCGGCTGTGAGCGCGGGGGAAGAGAGAGGCTTCGACATAAAGGCGTTCATGCCGGCGGCGAGGCATTGTTCGCGATCTCCGGCCATGGTATGGGCTGTCATCGCGATGATGGGGAGGAGACCGCCCCCGGCGCGGTAGCGGCGGGTGGCTTCGAGACCATCAAGGATCGGCATTTGGACGTCCATCAGCAGCAGATCGAATTCCGCTTCCCGCTCGGCGAGCAGATCAAGCAGCGCTTGGCCATCGTTGACGAGTTCGATGTGATGGCCAAGTTTCTCGACCATAGCGCGGATGACCAGGCGGTTGACGGCGTTGTCTTCGGCACCCAGGATGCGAAGGGCGGCGTGGTTGCTGACCGCCTGCGGCGTTGGTTTTCCGGTTGTCACCGGGGGCGGTGGATCGTAGCGGACCGTGAAGGCGAAGATGCTTCCAAGGGCAGAGGAACTGGCGATCGAAAGTTCGCCGCCGAGGAGACCGGCCAACTGTCGAGAGATGGAGAGGCCGAGGCCGGTGCCGCCGTGGAGGCGGGATACGGAGCCGTCCACCTGACGAAACGACTCGAAAATTAATTCCTGCTTGTCGGCCGGGATTCCGGGGCCAGAATCGGAGACCGAGCATTCGAGAACGGGTTCGCCAGAGGCATTGCGGCGAGCCGTCATCAAAAGGCTGACTGAGCCAGCGGCGGTGAACTTGATCGCGTTGCCGAGCAGGTTGATGAGGATCTGGCCGATACGAGTATCGTCGGCGAAGACCGTGGCCGGGACGTCCGGATGGACTGCGGAGCTAAACTGAATGCCTTTCTGTTCAGCGCGGAGCCGCATGGTTCGGCAAACACGCTCGACCAGGAGGCGCGGGGCAAAGGCGACGGGCGATACTTCAAGGTGGCCGGATTCGATTTTCGACAGGTCGAGAATATCGTTTAAGATGACAAGCAGCCCTTCGGCGGAGTCTTTGACGACGCGGAGATGTTCCTGGATCTCGGGCGATTCGGCGTGATCGAGAGCGAGGTTTGTCATGCCTAGAATGCCGTTCATGGGCGTTCGGATTTCGTGACTCATGTTGGCGAGGAACTCGCTTTTGAAGTGGCTGGCGGCTTCGGCGCGGCGCATTTCGGCGTTGAGTTGGGCCGTGCGCTCAGCGACAGCCAGTTCCAGCCGTTGCCGTTCCAGCCGATTCTGATGGCTCCAGAAACGAAACGATAAAAATGCGATCGCGACGGCGAGGAGTCCGGCCAAGCACCGAAACCAGAGGGTGCCCCACCACGGCGTCGCGATGCGGAACGGAAACCGAATGGCGGAAGAGGTCCACTGACCTGGTCGGTCGGTCGCCTGGACCTCGAAGGTATGTTCGCCGGGAGGGAGATTGGAGATGGTGACTTCGTGGCTCCTTGTCTCAGACCAAGAGTCAGCCCCGAAGAGGCGATAGCGAAAGGAGACGCGATGTTGGTGCGAGTAGCCGGGCGCGGCGAGGTTGACCCTTAACGAATTGGCGGAAGCCGGTGCTTCGAGCTGGGTCTGGCCGAGTTGCCAGCTATTTTCGCCCAGTTGGGCATCGGTAATGACCGCGAGGGGAGTTGGCTCCGCGGGCTTTGTATTCGGCTGGTAGCGGGAGAATCCGCGGCTGGTGCCGATCCACAGACTGTTATCCTTTTCTGCCCAAATAGCTTCGGCGTTCGTGTCGTCCCAGACCAAGCCATCGCGTTGGTCAAGATGAGTCCAGGATTGGCCGTCGAAGGATTCGAGGCCGCGGTCGGTACCGACCCAGAGGCGGCCCCGAGCGTCGTGTTGCAGGAAGTAGGCAAAAGTCGTGAGGGGGCCTTGGCCCGCATGGAAGTGGGTTATATTCACGATCCTTTCGTCTTCGAAGCGAAGTCGAGTCAGACCGACGGCGTTGTTGTAGCCGATCCAGAGTTCGTTCGGCCGAGCGGAGGGCGCCGCAATGGTAAAGACATGATCTTTGAGCAGTCCGTCCTTGCTGTCCCAATGGTGCCAAGTGCGTCCGTTGAAGCGATAGAGACCTCGCACGCCGGTTACCCAGATGTTCCCTTGAACGTCTTGTCGGATGAGGTTGAGCTCAAGTGGAACACCGGGCAAAGCCACCGGATGAAATTCGCGCGTTTGACGGTCGACTTCAAACAGGCCGGCACCGCCCGCGGCGGCCCAAATGCGGTCCTGGTTATCGACGAGAAGGGACTTGATCCGCGTCACCGGCAGTCCTTTCCATCGGCGCTCGACGGCACCGGTGCGCGGATCAAAACGGGTGAGCCCGGCGGGCATCTCGGCTAGCCAGAGTGCGCCGTCCCGAGTACGCGCCATGCTGCGGATGACCTTTTGGCCGGCGCGGGGTTCGTGCGTGAACTGCCAGCCTTTTGGGTCTTTCTTGCCCTGATACAGGCCGCCTCTGGTAGCGACCCAGAGATGATCGGGACCGTCGGGCTGGAAGTTCCAAATCGTGGAAGTTTCGAGCCCATCGCGTTCATCGAAGTTCTCCCAAATATCTCGACCGACCTGACGAAGGACCCCAACGCCGATGACGGCCATCCAGAGTGTGTCCTGGGCTTCGACGACGTCGGAAGCCTCGGCCCAGATACCCTGCTTACGACCGAAAGCGCGGCAGGAGTTGGCCGGCAATGGCTGGCAGATGCTGAGCCCGGATTTGGTACCCAACAGAACTCGGCCAGCGGCGTCGATCGTGATGCGGGCAAAACGAATGGCTTCGAAGGCGACTCCGGGAAAGGGATCTTCAAAGTGCGTACGTCCGGCGGCCAAGCGGCGGACTAGCGTCTTACTGCGGGTCCAGAGAGAGCCATCGCGGCCGACGGCGAAGCTCTCCCACTTGGAGTTCGGAAGGCCTTCCGTCGGGCCGTAACTGACCACCCCGGAAGCGGTTTCTTGCCATAGGCGTCCGGCTTCGCTCCACCACAATGACTGTCGGCCCGAGTCGTAGAAGACACCGTAAATGACTCCAGCCTTGCGTTTCCACCGCAGCGGTTGATTTCGCCCCCGCCATTCGGCCAAACCGACCGGAGTGGCAATCAGGATCTCTCCCCGGATTCCCTGCGCGAACGGCGTCGTGCCCGGGGCACCGAGATCTTCCCCCAGCGGAATCGCTTCGGCTTGGAACTTCTCCATTCGCACCACGCCGCTCCGCGTCGCGATCCAAATCACTCCGTCGCGATCTTCAAACAACGCGTTGATAGCGTCGCTTGCGATCGGACGGCCCTGGTTGCGATGTTCGACAAAGCTGCGGCCATTCGAATAGAACAAACCATTCTGCGTGCCAACCCAAAGAAAGCCGGCGCGGTCGCGGAGCAGCACCTGCGCCCCCAAGCTAAGCAGGCCCTCCGCGGCACCGAAGTGTTGCACCGGCAGGTGTTGGCCTAAAACCGAATGGGCGAACGCATACGTGGCTATTCGAAATAGTAGCGCTCGCATTGTGATCGTTATCGGCACATAACAGAGAAGGCTTAATCGAACTTGAGATCGATTCGCGGTCCGACCGATTGGACCTGACGAATTCGCTTAGTTCCGGAAGGTAGACGAGTTAGGAACATGGTATAGCTCCGTTCCACTGATTGCCCGGCGTCGAGGTAACTAAACAACGGACGGTCGAGCATGCGGCCGCGCCGGATGAGTTCGGGATAAGGCTGGTGAAGACCGGTCGAGCCGAACTCGAGGCCGCGCGCGACGGGGCGGCCCTTAGCGACGTCACGCCAAAGGTTGAGCCAGGGATATTCACTTGTCTGCCAGAGATAGCCGAGCACAAGCCCGGAGGTCGGACTCGCGGCCGTGACCCAACCGGTTGGGCCCTCGATAATGTAAGAAACGACGTTCGGTAGCGGGTCCGAAATCAGGTGGCGCAGGTCCGAGGTGTGCGCGCGAGGGAAGGGTTGGGGCTCCTGATTCGGTGTGGACTGAGCGAAGCCGAGGCCGGCGTTGGCATCGATAAAAGTTTGTTCGTCCAGGAACGGCGGTGCGATGGTCGGGTGCTGAACCATGTTGTAAACACGCCCGGTCGGATTCCGATTCGTGACGCGTTCCCGCACGACCAACGTGGTGCCGGTAAGGGTGGCTTCGCGTTCGATGCCGAGGTTGGCAATGGGCAGATCGGCGGCCATCGTCCGAGCCCCCGTTGCCTTCCATAGAACTCGGGGCGCTTCGCCGTGGTACGGAACGCCGCGAGCGATCTCGGCTTCCGAAGGCGCGCCCCAACGGTCGAGGCAGACAAAGTGACCGCGCAGCGGCTCCACTTTCGGCTCCACAGTTTGGACCCACGTGAACGGATTGACGCTAGAGCCAGTGAGGTGGAAATCGACAAGCGAGCCACCGCGGAGATCGAAGGAAACCGAGGCTTCCGGGGAGGAGATAGTCAGCATGGGGAGAGGAGCGGATGGGCTCAGAGCAGCGGAGGTCAGCAAGGTGGTAGCGAGGCGGCGAGTCATGCGGCTGAATCTATCATGATCGCGCGGAGGGCGCGGGCCAAGGCGGGGAGGTCGGCGTGCTGAAGACACGTGGGGTTGATCAGGATGTTGCCCAGGTGGAGTTCGCAAGGGTCGACGTGAACAGCGGGGGAACCGTTTTGCAGCGTGAAACAGGCTTGCCGGGCATGGGGGACGGCGAGCACCAGTCGGGGCGTCAGCCCGGGGCGAACGGTCAACTCGGCTGGGCCAAGTCGGGCCACGAGTTCGTCGAGAATCGCCTGCCACCGCCCGGTGCGCGAAACATCGGATTCCGCCGCGAAGCGTTCCAGCGCGACGAGAAGCCCGACGATGGTCTCCTTGCCGACCTTGCACGTACGCCCGATGCCGTGCGTCGGCAAGCCCGGCAGGCGATGCTTATCAATCAGCTCGACCGGCGGATTCCATTGCTCCCAGTCGAGGTCGAGATCAAGGTTTTGAAGAATCGCCGACATGATCAGATCGCGGCGGCCACAGAGAATTCCGGAGCCCTGGGGGCCGGAGATCGCCTTGCCGCCGGAGAACGCAACGAGGTCGGCACCGGCGGCGAGAAAAGCCTGCAGGTTCGAGACCGGAGGGAGTTGGGCGGCGGCATCGACGATCACTGGCACACCGCGCTCGTGCGCCACGGCCACGACCTCAGCCAGCGAAGGCAGGGCGTGAGAGGAGGCGACGTAGAGGATGGCGACAGTCGCCGGAGTGATTGCAGCGGCGATCTCCCACGGCTCAGCGTCGCGAACCCCGGCCCCGGCATAGCGATCCGGCAGTCCTACTTCGACCAGGTAAACTCCGGCGGCGCGAACCGCGTGGTCGTAGGCGTTGCGCTGACTACGGACGACGATGACTTCGGGCCGAGGGCCCGCGGCGTTTGGCAGTTGGCCCATAAGCGCCGGATTGAGGCCCGCTACGCACGCCGCCGTTCCAAGCAGCAGCCCCGCAGCCGCGCCGGAGGTGACGATGCCAGCTTCGGCTCCCGTAACCCGAGCGATGACCCGGCTGGCCGCGGCTTGCAGTTCGGCCATGTCGACGCACTGCGTGGCGGCTTCGGCCATCGCGGCAAGCACTTCGGGATCGAGGAACCCGCCGGAGACGCGAGTGGACGGGCCTTTGGCGTTAATGATGCGAGGGACGCCGAGATCGGAATAAATGGCCATGTCCAGATAGGATAATCGAGTCACGCGGCGGAGCGGTTGACCAAGTTGTTCCGCGGTTCGGCCGCGTGGCGGATGAAGAACGCGTGCGAGAAGGCCCCGGCCACCGTCCGGTATTGGAGCGGCGTGGGCGATTGGATGAGCTGCTGCATCGTTTGCCTAAGACGAGGAAGGTCGAGCAGTTCGGCGATGGCCGGATGGCTCCCAAAACTTTCCATTGCCGCTTCCGCGTTCGATAGTTTAGGGAGAAAAACGGAGATGGCGTCGTGATTCTGGTGGAGGCGGATCGAGTCCGGCAGCAGCCCTTCCGTGGCCCGGCGGAGGGGTCGGCGATTGCGGAAACTCTGCGGCGGCAGAGAAAGGCAGGTGCGGATGAACGACGGGTCGACGGTCGGGTTGATCGCCTGCATCCCATGAGCGCCAGCCAGTGCCGACCAATGGAACGTGTCGTTGCGGTTGAGGAGCGCAACGCGCGGGTGGGGGTTGGCGTCCAGGCGTCGCTGGGTGTGACGAAGGAGTTCGGCAAAGCCATGCTCTTGCACGAAAGCTGGACGAAGAAGGGAGGATGGCTCACTCGAACCAGGGGAAGGAAACCAGTGGCGTCGCCACCAAGCAGGGCGGCCGGCCCACGAGAGCGTGCCACCGCCGCCTTGGCCGATGAGCAGAGCGGAATGGCCAAGCGCCTGAGCTTCGGCCAGAAGCGGCAGTTGCCACGGCGGATGGCTGTGGCAGTCCGGTGAGCCGGTAATGACGACGGCGGAATGCCAAGCTGCGACGGGGCATTGGGATGCCGCGGACACGAGGCGAACGTGGAGGTTGGCGTGCCATTTAGCCAAGCTGGCCAGAGGGGGTGTGAGGTTCGGCGCGACGCTCAAGGCGACGAGGTTTTCGCCCGAGGAATAGAGTAGGCGGGCGGCCGTTGCGGTGAGGGCGGAAGAGTTGAAACCGCCGCTGAGCGCGGTGGCCGGGCGGAGCACGGAACGAACGCGCGATTCGACGGCAAGGCGGAAGCTGGATTCGAAAAGAAGCTGCTGATCGTCCGCCGACCCGCGCGCCGGCGGGACATGGGCATCGATCTTCGCGTAAGCGAGCAGCTGGCAATTCTCCGGAGTTAGGAGGAGCGCGTGGCCGGGTGGAAGGCGGCGGACGTAGCGATAAGCGGTGCTGTCAGCCGGGCAAGGGAGGTTCGAAAGGGAGAGGACGAGGTGCTCCCAATGGGGTTGGCGTGATAGGTCAGGCACGGCGAGAACGGCGTTGATGAGCGACGAACACGCGAAGTGGCCGGGGGACTGGTGGTAGTAGAGATCCGCCATGCCAAACGGGTCGCGGGCGACCACCATTTTGCGCTGGCGCGCGTTCCAAGCGGCGAACTGCCAGTCGCCTTGGATGCGGGTGAGGGCCCTGGTTTCAAAGCGGAGGAACGCGTGGTAGGCGAGGGCGGCGTCAGAGACGTTGGGCGGCAGATGGAGGGTCGCACAAAGCTCCTCGCGGTTATCCAGGCGGGCGTTGCCCGTCCACGTCCAGCCGCTGGCGGGGTCGGTCCAGAGGCCGGAGCTACGACCGCCTGCTTCCTGTACGAACCCCAGCGAGACTCCATCTAACCCGATATGCTGGGCATTCGGTGTGCCAGGACGGGCGACGGCATAAAGCATGGCGGGAAGCGGCGAAGGGCCGACGGTGAGGACGGCGCAAAGGGAGGTCATGACGGGGTACCCGAGTAGTGGCCGACAGCCCCTTAATCTCTCCAGAAATTCCTCTCTGAAAATTCCAATCTTCAGGCGGACTTCATCATTTCGTCCCAAGTCACTTCGCGTTTGGCGTCGATGGCCATTTGGCCAAGGATTGCGGTCAGCGTACTTTCGGCCGCCCGAACGCCCACGTTTTCCGGTTCGCCGGATTTCACCCGGCGGACGAACTCTTCAAGCGCGTCGGCTGTAATGTCGCGTTGCGATTTTTCGGTGACGAGTCCGCTGCCGATGTTATAGGACCAGTGTTCTCGGGCCGTTTCGATGAAGCCGTTCTCGCCGACATAGCGCTCCCGGTTCGAACGGAAAAAACGCGGCGTCATCTGGGAGCCGATGAACGACATCTGCACGCGATCGGGATAGTCGTAGGTGACCGAAAGATGATCCAGCAGATCTCCGCGTGTTTCTACGGTGCGCCCGCCAGTGCCAACCGCCTTCAGCGGATGACTCCCCAGAAACCAGTTAATCGCGTCGAGGTTGTGGACGTAAGTTTCAACGATGACTTCGCCGAAGGTGGAGCGCCAAAGCTTCCACTGCTCCAGCTTCTCTTTCTCATTGCGCGGCGGCGCCAACGCCGGCTCGTTGCCTTGCAGCGCGAACTTCAGAAACTCGCCGTGCACTTCGCGGATCTTGCCGATCGCACCGGAAGCCAGAAACTTCTGCGCCTTCACATAGACACCGCCATAGCGCTGCTGGAAGCCGAACGTGATGTTGATCTTCCGGTCGGCGCTATCGGCGGCCTTCATCACCCGTTTGCAACCGGCCACGTCCACGCCAGCGGGCTTCTCCATGTAGATGTGCTTGCCGGATTTAACGGCGGCTTCGAAGTGCTCCGGATGTAGATAAACCGGCGTCGCGATCATCACCGCGTCCACATTGGGGTCGGCGAGAAGGTCCTGAAAATTCTGGTACGTCTTGGCGTCCGGGTTGCCGATTTTCGCCTTCGCGGCGGCCACCGTTTCCGGCACGACGTCGCAGATGGCGACCAGCTTCGCCCGAGGATCCTTCGCCATCAGGGCACCGGTATAGGAGCCCCGGTTGCCGGCTCCAATCAAGCCAACGCGAAGGGCGCTGTTTTGCGCCGAACCACGAACAGCTTGAAAGGGAACGAGCGAGGCGGCCTGAAGGGCGGTGCGTCGAGAGAGTGACATTGGTTGTTCCTTACATGCCGCAGGCTTCGAGAAGCACGGCGTGGGTCATCAGATCGTGTTCGGCCGAATACGTCGGGGCTTGCCCCGAGCGAATAATGGCGGCCATTTCGCGGAAGTCGGAAGTATACGGCAGGCCGGGCGGGTCCGGTGGAATCAGCGATTGCTCGCCAGCCTTGTAGGGGCCGGCGGCGGCCTTCAATTGGACCGTCAGCCGGGCGGGCGCGAACGGCGAGGCCTTCGCCGAACCGTTCGTGCCGATCACCTCAACATAGCGGTGTTGATTGCCATGGGGGTCAAAGCCCCCGAGCGAAATTTCGGCCAACACCTTCGGATACTCGAGGATGACGAGGTTGTTGTCGGCGAGGCCATCGTCGAAGGGGCCGTCATGCCGCATGAAGCCATGCACCCGCGTGGGCTTGCCCAGCAGCGCGGTGGCTCGGTCGATCAGATGGCAGCCTTCCGAAAACATCATGCCGCCTTTGTATCGAGCCAAGTGCTGCCGCTCGTCGGCAAGGATAGGCTTTTCGATCGAGGCGCGGAAGCGATGAACCTGCCCCAGCCAGCCTTGCCGGGCTGCCGTGAGCACGGCTTCCATGGCGGGATGGTAGCGCCATTGGTAGCCCATCTGAACGACCAAGCGGCGACTTTTAGCGTCCGCCAACAGCTTGCGAAGACTGGCGAGGTCGGCACCGGGCGGCTTATCGAGATGCACGAATTTCCCGGCGTCGATGGCGCGCTGCGCGAACGCGAGGTTCTCGGTCGCGCCAGCGAATTCCACCGCGATGAGTTCAATCGACGGGTCGCGGAGATAAGCCTCCGAGGGTTCAGCGGAAGCCCCGACAAAGTCGTACTCGGCCATACTCATCAGCGCCTTTTGCTTGCTCAGGGCGTGGCCGTGCCCGGTGCCGACCATGGCGGCACGAATCGGTTTTGCAGCGAACAGCGGGGCGGCGAGCAGAGTGCGGCGAGTCATAAGTCTAGGGGGCCAAAATCTGAATGAGCTCCGTTGCACCATCGGCCACAATGTCGAGTTCGGCTTTGCCCTGCACGAAGATCGTATCGCGTTCGCCGGCCCTTCGCTCGTTGGCCCGTATTGCCCCGCGCCAGACAAACAAAACACCCTCCGCGCCATCGGCGAAGGAAAGGTGAAACTTCTCGCCCGACTTCAGTTTGCGGTGAGTTCCCGTGGCCCGCAGCGAGCCTTCCGCCGGACCCGAAAACATCCCGTTCTTCTTCCCAAAATTGACGTATTTCACGGCGTTGGGAGTGATGAGACCTTTCGGCGCAATGCCGGTCTTTTTCGAATCTCGGGCCCCGCTGTACAGAATCAGATCGGGCGGATTCTGAAAGCTGATCATCGTCGCTTCTTTCTTGCCGGCGGTGACGGTTCCATGGATCTGCCCGGTCGGGACGAAGGCGCACTGGCCCGTTTTGAACAGGCGAAGCGAGTCACCCTGGCGAAGGTTCACTTCCCCGTCGAGGACGAGAATCGTGTCGTCCGAATAGTCGTGGACATGCTGCGCGAACTCAGCGCCGGGCTTCGAGACCGACAGGTTAAGGGTCGTCTTCTTTGCTCCCAGGCCAGGATGGACAATCCGGCGAGAGGTCACGTCGCCCATGCGAAACGGGTCACTCTCGGCAAACCGGATCACGCGAACGTTTTCAGCGGCAAGCGGAAAAGCGACAAGGCCGATAGCAAGGAGACGAAGGGACATCGGAAGCAATGATATAACAGGGCGGATGCTACGGAGAACTGTCTTGGCGCTGCCCCTGGCGGCTTGGGCGAAACCGCTGCCCCTGCGGCTGTCGATTCGCGTCGAGCCCCTCTTTCCGGGAATGTCCCTCGACGCCCAGCTTGAAATGGTGGCGGCGGCGGGTTATCCCGGCTTCGAGTTCGGCGATTGGCGCGCGGCGGATGCGGGCGCGATTACCAAGCAAATGCACCGGCTGAAGTTGGAGTGCGTCTGTTTGGTGGGCAACAAGGGTGTAAACCCGAAGGGCATGGGGCTCTGCGACCCGGCCGAGCGAGCCGGCTTCCTGGCGGAAATTCAAGCGTCGGCTGAAGCGTGTGAGCGGTTTGAGACCAAGCAAATGGTGGTCCTCAGCGGATTCAAAGTGCCCGGCCTGTCGCGCGAACAGCAGCGGGCAAACGTCGTCGAAGGCTTGAAGCGGGCGCACGACATCGTGGCCCGGCGCGGAATTACGATGATCGTCGAGGTCATCAATACCCTCGCCAAAATCGAGCCTCTGAATCCCAAGGGCAACAACCACGCGGACTATTTTCTCGACCGCACTCCCGAGGCATTCGCGATCGTCCGCGAGACCGGCAGCCCTTTCGTGAAGATCCTCTACGACCTCTATCACGTGCAGATTATGGAAGGAAATCTGATCGAGACCATCCGCGCCAACCTGCCCGCGATCGGGCATGTTCACGTCGCTGATGTCCCAGGGCGCCAGGAACCCGGCACCGGCGAGATCCATTTCCCGAATGTCCTGCGGGCGCTGCGAGACCTGCGTTACTCGGGCTACGTGGGCATGGAATACATTCCTTCTAAGGACGCCATGGTCACGTTGCGAAACGTACGCCAAATGGTCGAGCGGTTGTGAGAACCTGACAGGCAATGGCTATTACTCGGCGATATTTTTTCCAGGGCTCTTTGTTCGCGGGCACCGTGCCGTTAGGCGGATTTGGCAGCGTGGCCTCTCTCCAGGCGCTCGGATACAAGTCTCCAAACGAAAAGCTGAACATCGCCGCCATTGGTGCCGGCGGCAAGGGCTACACCGATATCGTGGGCTGCGGCTCCGAGAACATCGTCGCGCTGGCCGATCCGGACGACGAGCGGGGTGCCCGTGGCTTCAAGCTCCACGAGAAAGCACCGCGCTACAAAGACTTCCGACAGATGCTCGACAAAGAGCTAAAAAACATCGACGCCGTCACCGTCTCAACCCCGGACCACATGCATGGCATGGCCGCCATGTGGGCCATGTCGCGGGGCAAACACGTCTACTGCCAGAAGCCGCTGACGCGGACCGTCTGGGAAGCGTCGGAGTTGACCAAGGCCGCCGCCAAGTACGGTGTGGCCACGCAGATGGGGAACCAGGGCTATTCCAACGACGGCGCGCGCGAATGCGCTGAGATGGTCTGGAGCGGAGAGATCGGGCAGGTAAAAGAGGTTCATGCCTGGACCAACCGGCCCGTCAAATATTGGCCGCAAGGGCCTGACGTGATCCCGAAGCCCTCCTCCGTGCCGTCGACCCTGGACTGGGACTTATGGCTCGGCGTCGCCGCTGATCGGCCCTTCAGTTCGGCCTACGCGCCGCGTACTTGGCGGGGCTTCCCAGACTTTGGCTGCGGAGCCATCGGCGACATGGCCTGCCACATTATGGGCACGCCGAACATGGCGCTCCGCCTCACCGCTCCCACGAGCGTCGAATGCATCAAACAGGTGGGCAAAGGCCCCCATACCTTCCCACGGCAAGCCGTCATTCGGTTCGATTTCCCGGCCCGCGGAGCCATGGGCCCGGTGCAGGTCTACTGGCATGACGGCCTCGGCGAAGCACCCACGTTTGACGGAATTCCGAAGGGCGAACTCATCGGCGATAAAGACGTGAACGGCAGCATCTTCCTCGGCGAAAAGGGGATGATCACCACCGGTTGCTACGGCGAGCGAACGCGGCTAATGCCCAACGCCAGAATGAAAGATTACACGATGCCCGCGAAATCCTTGACGCGGTCGCCCGGGCACTACCGGGACTGGATTCGAGCGGCGAAAGGCGGCGACCCCGCCTGTTCAAACTTCAGCGTCGCGGGGCCGTTCGTTCAGTGGATGCTGCTCGGCGTGATCGCCATGAAGTTCGAAGGCAAGCTGGAATGGGACGCCACCGCCATGCGCTTCACAAACAAGGAAGCAGCAAACCAGTTCTTGAAGCCCACGTTCCGCAAGGGCTGGGACTTCGTTTAATGGCTCGTCTGGGAAATCAGTGGGTAACCTTGTCCGTGGATGCGTTCTTAGCCATCGCCAAACTCGTGCCAGATCGAGTTCCCAGTCATTGTCGGGCTCGCCGGATCGAGGGTGTTTTTCCTCGCCAGTTTTCTTAGCGGCGGTTGAGCGTCTGGGAAGGCTCGCGCGTTGCTTGTACTTTCCCTCAGCCATCGACGACGCCAAAGGCCTGCTTTATTCAAGGATCCTTGTTCGGCGTCGACCCGAAAGTGCGACCGTTCCCATTCACAAGCCAGGTCTATCAGCGATGCTGCCTAACGCTACCCACTGATTCCCCGGAGGACCCCGATTATTTGCGTTAGGATGAAACAAACCATGAATCGCCGTACCCTTCTCCAGATGCTGCCCGCAATGGCGGCGGCCGGACCGCTCAGCGCAGCCGCTCCCAAAATTGATTCGTCCGCCGGGTTCCGACTTGGCGTCGCAACCTATTCGCTCCGCGGATTCCTGCGTCCCCAAGCGATTGAAATGTTGAAGGTGTTGCAGGTCGACTCGATCTCCCTGAAAGACTTCCACGCCAAAATCAAGGGTGATGTGGCAGACTGGGCGCTCGCCCGGAAAGAGTTCGAAGCCGCTGGCCTTCGCGTCGCCTCTGTCGGCAACATCACCATGACCGTCGACAGCGACGAGGAGATGGAAATCAATTTCAAGTACGCTCAGGCCCTGGGCGTCGACGGCATCGTGATGGCGCCGAACTTGCAAACGCTGCCCCGCATCGAAAAATTCGTCAAAAAGTACAACATTAAGGCGATGATCCACAATCATGGGCCCGAAGACAAAAACTTTCCAACGCCCCAGTCGGTGCTCGACGCGGTCAAGAATATGGACGGTCGCATGGGCTGCTGCATCGACGTCGGCCACACCGCGCGGACGGGGACGAGCATTCTCGACGCCATCAAAGCAGCCGGCCCTCGCCTGCACGACTTCCATATGAAGGACTTGCGCGACATGATGGACAAAGGCAGCCAGTGCGACGTCGGCGACGGCAAGATGCCGGTGCCGGAGATGTTCAAGCTGCTGCGGCAAGTGAAGTACAAGGGCAACGTGAACCTGGAGTACGAAATTAACCTCAAGGATCCGCTCCCCGGCATGGTGAAAAGCTTCGCCTATATGCGCGGTGTCCTCGCTGGGATGCAGGCTTAGTATGGCCGCCTCGCGTCGGCAGTTCTTACGCGCTGCCGGCGCGGCCGTGGCGGCGACCGCGTTCGCGCAGGGCGTCACTGGCAAGTACAACGTCCTATTCATCGCCGTCGATGATCTGAAGCCGGCGATGGGTTGCTACGGCGACCCGCTCGCCATCACGCCGAACATTGATCGGCTGGCCGCGCGTAGCTTACGCTTCAGTCGAGCCTATTGCCAACAAGCGGTTTGCAGCCCGACCCGGACTTCGCTGCTCCTCGGCCGCCGCCCCGATACGACAAAGATCTACGATCTCGAACACCACTTCCGAGGCGTCACGCCGGACGTCGTCACCCTGCCGCAGCACTTCAAAAATCACGGCTACCTGACCACCGGCTTAAGCAAGATCTGGCACGGCGGCCTGGAAGATGGACGCTCGAACACCATTCCCCATTGGGTGGCGCAGAGCCCCGGAGCCTGGGGTTCGGTAGAAAATGCAGTGTGGCAGGGGCGACGCGAAGCGCAAGTGATCGCCAACGGTTGGCGGACCGACACCCCGGCGCAAGCGGCAAAAAAGACGAAAAAGCAGATCGTGCGGGGCCCGGTCTGGGCCTCCCCCGACGTCCCCGACAACGGCCTTGCCGACGGAAAAACTGCGGACGAGGCCGTGAAGGCGATCGAGACCTTGAAGACCAGCCGCTTCTTTCTCATGACCGGTTTTCTGAAGCCCCATCTGCCCTTCATCGCGCCGAAGAAGTACTTCGATTTGCACCCGCGGGATAAGTTCGCCGTGGCGAAGTTCCAGCAGGCCCCGGCAGGCTCCCCGGCCTACGCCCTCCACACCAACGGAGAACTCCGCAGCTACAGCCTTGTCCCCAGCGAGGGGCCGGTTCCCGAACCCCTCCAACTCGATCTGCTCCGCGCCTACTACGCCTGCGTCTCCTACACCGACGCCCAAATCGGCAAGCTCCTTGATGCCATCGACCGCAACGGCCTCCGAGACAAAACCGTCATCGTCTTGTGGGGCGATCACGGTTGGCACCTCGGCGACCACGGCCTCTGGCACAAACACACCAACTTCGAACAAGCCACCCGAGTGCCTTTATTCTTCAGTGTCCCCGGTCAGAAAACGGCGGGGCGTTCGTCGGCCGCGCTCACCGAATACGTCGATTTGTTCCCCACCTTGACCGAGGTCTGCGGGCTGCCAATTTCGCCCGGCATGGAAGGAGTCAGCTTCGCGCCGCTGCTCGAAAATCCCGATCGTCCCTGGAAGCAAGCCGCCTTCAGCCAGTATCCCCGGCAAGCCCCCGGCATCGGTGCCGTGATGGGCTATTCCATGCGCACCGAGCGCTATCGGCTTACCCTTTGGCTCACCCGTGACGGGGGCAGGGAAGTCGATGCCGAACTGTTCGACTACGAGAAGGATCCGAGCGAGACCGAAAACCTGGCAAAGTCCGCCGCCCATTCGAAAGTGGCGGCCAATCTACGGGCCCAGTTCGCTAAGGGTTGGCGCGGGGCAGTCCCTGCAGAAAAGTGACCACCGCGTTCGTCGTGTCCGCTTCCACCTGATCGCTGAATACGCTCGTCGCCGGTTCATAGCCTCCTTCGGCGAACGCCGCTTTCGTCGGCAGGTACCCTATCCAGCCATTCGTATAGCCGAAATAGAACGTGTTCAAAAACGGCGATGACGCCCGGACCTGCAGCGCAAGCGCGCAGAACATCTCCACCGGTGCCGCCCAAATGGCCGTATCGTTGATCGTCAGAAAACGAATCGGCAGACGCACCATCGTCCCGCTTTGATAGCTCGGCAGCTCGTCCGTCCAGCCCATCCCGGCTTTACGCGGTGTCTGCACCCACTGCTCATACGCCGCCAGTTTCACGCTCCCCGTGGTGGCCGGCAGCCGACGATTAGCTTCGAGAATCCGCTGGCCCAGCAGCACGTTAAACTGCGTCAGATGTCCGCTTCGCGGGTCGGGATAAACGCTGTAAATAGGGGCCAGATCGCCCGCAGCACCATTAATATAGAGCATCGGAGCACCAAGTTGGGATTCGACGTATTGGGCCACAATCCCTTGGGCGTCTCCGCTAATCTTGAGAAAGCTACCGTTCAAAACGGTGCCGTGCATCGCATAATTCGCCAGCAGAGCAAGCGGCGAGCCGTCGGCCTTGTCCAGGCGGATCAGTCCGATCTGCCGGTCGGCGGGGCCGTCGGGGTTCAGGCCCAAAGAGATCTTCCCATCAATGTCGCGGGCCCGGCGATTGATGTTCGCCTGCGACATGCCAGTTCCAATAGAGAGACGAGCGGGTTGCAGCTGGCTCAGCGCCTGCTTGGCCGCCTTCACGACGGATTCCACAATGAACTCCGTGTACTCAGTGTCGATGGCATGCTGCGACCGGCCCTTCAGCAACACCTTGTACACGCCAGGCGGGCCGATCTCCGGCGCGGAGTGCGTATGCGTAACCGTCCACCAAAAGCGCAGGGCCGCGATGCCGGTTTCCTTTTCCAGCCGTCGAGCCGCCTCGTCGTAGAGCGACGGCGAAAACATGCACAGGTCGGTGGAGGCGATGACGAACTTCGTCGTCCCGTCATCAAGTGCCACAACACGGTGGTGGATCGGGTCATTCACCCCCGCGCTGGACTGGCGATCAGCGTAACCCAGCAGCCACTTCGGAGTGGCCGGGGTGATGTCGACTTTTACGACGGCGGCGCGGAATTCAGCCGCGGCCGACAGCGGAAGGAGCAGTAAGGTCAGGATGAGCAGGCGCATGGTGGATGAAAATAAGGGCCGTCATATGGCCGGTAACGTTGAGAATGGTTTTGGCGAAATCCGGAATCACATCGACCGCCAGAAGTAGCCCGATGCCGTCAATCGGAAGTCCCAGCGATTGGAACACGGGGATCATCACCACGAAGCTACCGTTGGGAACGCCCGGCGTCGCGAAGCTCATCAAGGTAACAACCACCGCGAGCGTGAGCAAATCCGCCGGCGACAATACAATGCTGTTCCAATGGGCGGTGAAGAGGCTGGCCACGATCTGGGCCACCGGTGCCGAGGGGCGCAGAATCGAAACCGTGAGGGGCAGAATGAGTCCCGCCGTTGCCCGAGCATAGCCCAGTTGACGCTCGGCTGCGTCCAACATCAGCGGCAGCGCGGCGAGCGATGAAAGCGTCGGGCCCGCCACGCTCTGCGCCGGCGCCAACGCCGCCGCAAATCGCCGCAGCGGCACGCCGCCCCCCAGCACGGCGACCGCGTACACCGCGACGGTCGTCACCGCCACGATGCCCGTCAACATCGCCACATAGAACGCCAGCGCCCCCAAAGCCGCCAAGCCTTGCCGAGCCGCCATCGCCAGACTCACAGCAAACACACCCGCCGGCGAGATCCATAGCACCCATTGCAGAATCACCATCATCACGTCCGCGAGCGACTGAAACAGTTGCACGACCGCCTCCCGACGAGCGGCCGGCAACCGCAGCAGCGCAAACGCGACCAGCAGCGTGAAGACGATCAGCGGCAACATCGAACCATCCGCCGCCGCCTTGATCGGATTCGCCGGGATCAGGCTCGTCAGCCATTGCGAAAACGGTGGCGGAGCGGCCAAACCGGGCCCTGCACTGCGCAGCGGCGCCAGCGTAGGAGGCCACCAATGAAGGACGGTCACGGCGAGGGTCAGCGTAAAGCTCACGATTCCAGCGATCAGCAGCAAAAATACCCGCCCGATGCGACCCCCGACACGCTGCAGAGTACTGGCGTCGGCCACCGAGGAAACGCTCGAAATCAACAGCGCCACCACCAAGGGGACCACCGTCATCCGAATTCCATTCAGCCAAAGCGTGCCAACGACATCGGCAATCGCGGTCACCCCAGGCACAGACTCCGGGCGCGCGAAGGCGAGCCCAAAGCCACAGGCGAGTCCGAAAACCAGAGCTACGAAAATGCGTACGGTCAGCGACATGAAGAACGAGTCACCAGTATATGCAACGGCGGTTGATATAGAATTGAGTCGCCTATGCCCAAGGAAAGTTCTCGTCGCGAATTCTTGAAACGCTCTGCGAAGGGGGCTGCCGTCGGAGGGGCTACCGCCGTCACCGTTCCCACCGCTGCCGCCGAAAATTCGCCAGCCCTGCTCAAGACTGCGAATACGACCAAAACAAATTCCATTTGCCCTTATTGCGCCGTCGGCTGCAGCGTCGTCGTCCATACCATCGGCGACAAATCCCGCAACGTGAAACCGGCCATCGTCCACATCGAAGGCGACCCCGATAGCCCCATCAACCGCGGTACGCTCTGCTCCAAAGGGGCGTCGCTCGAAGAGTTCGTCCAAAGTGATCGCCGGTTGACGACGGTGCAACATCGGGCGGCCGGCAGCCACGAATGGAAGCGGATAAGTTGGGCCGAAGCCGTTCCGAGAATGGCCCGGCTCATCAAGGATGCTCGCGATAAAGGCTTCGAAACCGAAGACGCCAAAGGCCGCACCGTCAACCGCCTCAAAAACATCGCCATGATCGGCGGCTGCACCGACACCAACGAAATCAACTACCTGCTGAGCAAGTTCCGCTTCGGCCTGGGCATGGTCGCCTACGAGAATCAAAGCCGGCTTTGACACGGCCCCACGGTGGCCAGTTTGGCCGCCACATTCGGACGAGGAGCCATGACCAACGGCTGGACCGACGTCGCCAACGCCGACGTCGTTCTCGTCATGGGCGGCAACCCGGCCGAAAATCACCCCGTTGGCTTCCGCTTCGTCATGGAAGCCAAGCGGCTCCGCAAAGCGAAGATCGTCTGCATCGATCCCCGCTTCACCCGCACCGCCGCCGTCAGCGATCTCTATGTGCCCATTCGCTCCGGCACCGACATCGCCTTCCTCGGCGGGCTCATCCACTACGCCCTTTCAAACAACAAGTACCAACGCAAGTACGTCGAACTGAACACGAACGCCAGCTTCCTCATCGCCGAAGGATTCGGCTTTTCCGAAGGTCATTTTTCGGGCTGGAAAGACGGCAAGTACGACAAGTCAACCTGGCAGTACGAACTCGACGGCCAGGGCTACGCCAAAGTCGACCCCACTCTCGAACATCCCCGCTGCGTCTTCCAACTCATGAAGACGCATTACTCGCGCTACACCCCCGAGGCCGTCGCCAACATCTGCGGCTGCACAAGCGACGAGTTCCTGAAAGCAGCGGCCATGATCACCATCGCCGCCGCCGAAGACAAAAGCGGCACCGTCCTTTACGCCCTGGGCTGGACCCATCACAGCTTCGCCGTGCAATTGATTCACGCCGCGGCCATGGTCCAGTTGCTCATGGGCAACATCGGCATGCCCGGCGGCGGAGTCAACGCCCAACGCGGCCACGCCAACATCCAGGGCTCCACCGACATGGGTGCCTGGAACACCCTGCCCGGCTATCTCAAAATCCCTCGCGCCAATCACGAAACCCTGGCCGACTATCTAAACGCCAACACCCCGAAGGCGCTGCGGCCAAACAGCCTCAACTACCTCGGCAATACGCCCAAGTTCATGGCCAGCCTGCTGAAGGCTTACTACGGCCCGCATGCCACCAAAGCCAACGATTTCGGCTACAACTGGCTGCCCAAAGTAGATGAAGGCGCTGACCATTCCTGGGGAACTTTCTTCGACCAAATGCACGCCGGCCAGATGGACGGCCTCATTAGCTTCGGCATGAATCCCGTAGCAAACGGCCCCAATACGCAGAAGATGATCCGAGCCCTGTCGAAGCTGAAGTGGCTGATCGTTGCCGAGAACTTCGAGACCGAAACGGCGGCCTTCTGGCGAGTCAAGGAACTGGCCGACAAAGAGTATCCCCAAGCCTTGAAAGCCGATGACATTCAAACCGAAGTCTTCCTGCTGCCCGCTGCCTGCTTCGCCGAAAAAGACGGCGCGTTCGTCAACTCCTCCCGCTGGTTGCAGTGGAAAGAAGCGGCCGTTGATCCCCCGGGCGATGCGCGGCGAGACCAGGACATCATCTCCGATCTGTTCCACGCCGTGCAGGATCTCTACTTAAAAGAGGGCGGTGCCCGGCCCGAGCCGCTGCTGAAAATGCAGTGGAATTACGCTAAGCCTCTCCGTCCCTTGCTTGGCGAAGTAGCCCGCGAAGTCAACGGCATCGATCTTGAAACCGGCAAGCAACTGAACGGCTTCGGCGAGTTGAAAGACGATGGCTCCACCGCCTGCGGCAACTGGATCTATTCCGGCTCATGGACCGAAGCCGGCAACCAAATGTCCCGCCGGGGCCAAGCGGACCCCACCGGCCTGGGACTCTACCCCCAATGGGCCTGGAGTTGGCCGGCCAATCGTCGCATTCTTTACAACCGCGCCTCCACTGATTCCGCCGGCAAGCCCTGGGACGAAACCCGCGCCCCCCTTCGCTGGAACGGCAAACGCTGGACCGGCGACACGCCCGACTACAAAGCCGACGCGCCGCCCGAGACGATGGCCCCCTTCATCATGCTGCCCGAAGGCGTCGCCCGACTCTTCGCGCCCGATCTCGTCGAAGGGCCTTTCCCCGAACACTACGAACCCGCCGAAAGTCCCGTCGACAACGCGCTCCATCCCACCGTGAACGCGAACCCCCTGCTGCGAACCTACAACAGCGACATGGACCACTTCGGCACCGCGAAAGACTTCCCCTTCGTCGCCATCACCTACCGGCTCACAGAACATTTTCACTACTGGACCAAGCATACGAATTCGAGCTCCGAGCTCCAGTCAAACTTCTTCGTCGAAATCCCCGCGGAGTTGGCCAAGGAAAAAGGCATCGCCAACAAAACGCTCGTCCGCGTCTCCTCCGCCCGAGGGAAAATCGAAGGCCCGGCGCTCGTCACCAAACGGCTCCGCACGCTCATCGTCAGCGGCCGAAAAGTCTATCAAATCGGCCTGCCGATTCATTGGGGCTTCGTCGGCAAAGTCCACGGCCCGCTGATCAATAACCTAACCCCCAGCGCGTACGACCCCAACTGCGGAACCCCCGAATATAAAGGCTTTCTTGTGAATGTGGAGAAAATCGGATGATCGTCGCCAAGCTGATTGACACCACGCTTTGTATCGGTTGTAAGGCTTGCGAAGTCGCCTGCCAGGAATGGAACGACCAAGAGTACACAATGGGTACCTTCGACGGCTCCTACCAGACGAAGCCTGAACTCGAATACAACTTCTGGAATTTGATCAAGTTCAACGAAGTAGAAAAAGACGGGGCCACCTCGTGGCTGATGTCCAAGTATCAGTGCATGCACTGTGCCGATGCCGGCTGTCTAGCCGCCTGTCCGGCCCCCGGTGCCATCGTGCCGCTCGCCAACGGAACCATCGATTTCGTTCACGAAAATTGCATCGGCTGCGGCTACTGCATCACCGGCTGTCCGTTCGATGTGCCGCGCCTGAGCCCGACTTCGAAGAAAGCCTACAAGTGCACGCTCTGCTCCGACCGCACCGCCGTCGGCCTCGAACCCGCGTGCATCAAAACCTGCCCCACCAATTGCCTCACCTTCGGCGAGCGCGATGAACTCCTCCGCATGGCCGAAACGCGCGCTGGCGAGTTAAAGGCCGACGGGTTCGCCGACGCCGGCGTCTACAACCCCCAAGGCGTCGGCGGCACCAACGTCCTCTACGTCCTCAAACACGCGAGCGAACCCGAACAGTACGGCTTGCCCAAAGACCCCGTCATCCCCTGGACCGTCAGCCTTTGGAAGGGCCCCATGAAATGGATGGGCACTTTTATGTTCTGGGGAACCGTTCTCGGAGCCTTCTTCCACTTCGTCATCTACGGCCCGCAGGATCCCGAAAAGCACGGCCACCCAGCCGACAAAGCGGAGGCCCCCCCCAAGGAACCCAATGACAAATCCTGAAGCCGAGATTCGCATTCCGCGCTTTGATGCCTACGAACGCGTCATGCACTGGATGGCCGCCCTAAGCTTCTTCTACGCCACCCTCACCGGCCTCGCGCTGTGGTCGCCCAAGCTCTACTGGATGGCTACGATGTTGGGCGGCGGCTATCACATTCGCGGCTCCCATCCCTGGGTCGGCATCGTCTTCGCCGTCGTGATGGGCGTCATGGCCCGCCGTTGGGCCAAGGGCATGCGCCTCGATGCCGACGACCGTGTGTGGCTCACGCGGATGCATAAGTACGCCACGCACGATCATGCCGCCCTGCCGCCTTCCGGCCGCTTCAACGCCGGCCAGAAAATGTTGTTCTGGACCCAGCTAGCGGCCACTCTGGCGCTCTTCCTCTCCGGCTTCGTCTTGTGGTTCCCGGAATGGATGCCGCGTTCCTTGCGGCTGCTCTCGATCGCGGCCCATCCCTTGGCGGCGATCGGCTCGATCACCAGTATTCTGGTGCATGTTTACATGGGCACCGCCGCGGTACCGCACTCGATGCGCGCCATGCTCCGCGGTTATGTGTTGCCGGAATGGGCTCGATTCCACCACCCGAAATGGTACAAAACATGGCGCGCATCCAACGATGTGTGATACAAAATCCTCTTATGCGGTTTTCTAGAATCCTGTTATTTGCCATCTGCATGGCGGCCAGCGCCTGGGCGCAAACCGGCCAAAAACTCTACCAGTTCCACTGCGCCTTCTGCCATGGCAAAGGCGACGATGGCTTCGCCGCCAATCTGGTGACCCCGAACCTGGTGCACGCGCCGACGAATACGTCGCTGCTCAACATCATCCGCAACGGTATCCCCGGAACCGACATGCCGCCCGCCTTGGGCATGGCCGACGCCGAAATGGCCGAGGTCGCCAGCTACGTAAAGTCGCTCGGCCGAACCGCTCCCACGAGCGTGCCCGGGGACGCCGCCAAAGGCAAAGTGTTATTTAGCAGTAAGGGCGGATGCTCGGGCTGCCATATGGTCGAAGGCAAGGGCGGTCGCTCCGGCCCCGACCTCACTCAGATCGGAGCCATGCGCAGCCCATCGAACCTGCGGACGTCAATCGTAGAGCCGAATGCTGCCATGGTAGGCGGTTGGGCGATGGTCCACGCCATCATGAAAGACGGTCGAAAAATCTCCGGAATCCGTTTGAACGAGGACAATTTCTACCTCAGCCTGCGCGACGGAAAGGCGCAGTTGCTGACCATCGACAAGAGCGCCACCAGCTCGATCCAACGCGACATCAACAAATCCTCCATGCCCAACTACAGCAAAGTCTTCAACGCTGAAGAGCTCGACAACGTCATTGCCTATCTCTTCTCTCTCCGGGGTGGCCTGTGAGATTCGCAACCCTCTTCCTCACCGCTAGCGCCCTGCTCGCCCAGACTAACTCCGGCGACTGGCTCCACTTTCAAGGCAACGTCGAAGGACATCGCTATTCGCCGCTCAAACAGATCACCAAATCCAACGTAGGCAAGCTGAAGCTCGCCTGGGCCATGCAGCTCGACCGCACCGACAAGTTTGAAGCTTCGCCGATCGTGCGAGGCGGCATCATGTACATCTCCGAGCCGCCCTCTGACGTCACGGCCCTCGAAACCCGCTCCGGCAAAGTGCTCTGGCGTTATAAGCGCGTTCTGCCCGACAACGTGCCGTTTTGCTGTGGCAAGGTCAACCGCGGCGTCGCCATCTTGGGCGACCTCATCTTCATCGGAACCCTCGACGCCCATCTGGTCGCCCTTGATGCCTCCACTGGAAACGTCGTTTGGGATGTCGCCGTCGCCGACTACAAAAAAGGCTATTCTTCCACCGTCGCCCCGCTGATCGTGAAAGACAAAGTCGTCATCGGCAGCGCCGGCGGCGAGTTCGGTGCCCGTGGTTATCTAGCCGCCTACGATGCCAAAACCGGCAAGCAGGCTTGGCGCACTTGGACCGTCCCCTCGGCCGGCGAGAAAGGCACCGAAACCTGGCTCGGCGATAGCTACAAGTATGGCTCCGCCACCACCTGGGTAACCGGCAGCTACGACCCCGGAACCAACCAAATCTTCTGGGGCACCGGCAACCCGGGGCCCGACTGGAAAGGCGACAAGCGCAAAGGCGACAACCTCTATTCAAACTGCCTTCTCTCTCTCGACGCCGACACCGGAAAGATGAAGTGGTTCTTCCAGTTCACGCCCCACGACTTGCACGATTGGGATTCGACCCAAGTGCCCATCGTCGCCGACGACCTGTGGCAAGGCAAGATGCGCAAGCTACTCCTCTTCGCTAATCGGAACTCGTTCTACTACGTGTTCGACCGCGAAACCGGCGAGTATTTGCTGGGCAAACAGTACGTTCGCCAAACCTGGGCGCGGAAGGATCTCGACGCAAAAGGCCGCCCCACCGTACTCCCCAATACGTCTCCCACCGAGCAGGGAAACATGGTCTACCCCAACTCCCCCGGGTCCACCAACTTCCAAGCCCCCAGCTACTCGCCGTCGACGAAGTTGCACTACGTCATGACCCGCGATGAGGGTGGCGTCTTTTACTCCGGCGACGATACGTACAAAGAGGGCAGCTGGTACTTGGCCGGTCGCTTCGTCTCGAAACCCGGCGAAGAAGCCACCGGTGCGATCAAAGCGATGGACCCCAAAACCGGAACGGCAAAGTGGGAGTATCCCCTCAGTTCGCCCTCCTGGGCCGGCATCCTGACCACCGCGGGCGGCCTAGCCGTCAGTGCAACCGGTGACGGTGACGTGGTCGCCTTAGACGACGCGACCGGCAAGCTGCTCTGGAAGTTCCCCACCGGCGGCAAGGCCTTTGCTAACCCCATTAGCTACACCGCGGCCGACGGCAAACAACACATCGCTATCGCCACAGGCCACACCCTGTGGTCGTTCTCGATCGAGTAGACTTATGACCCGTCGCGAATGGCTATCCGCTACCGCGGCAGCGATGGCCGTTCGCGCCGCGGGCCCGAAGCCCCCAAACTTCGTCCTCATCACGTGCGACGACATGGGCTACGCCGACATCGAGCCTTACCGCTCCGAGGTCGCCTACACGCCCCACTTGGCGCGTATGGCGCAGGAAGGTCTGCGGTTCACCTCCTGGTACGCCGCCCCGGTCTGCTCGCCCTCCCGCGCCGCCCTGATGACGGGCTGCTACCCCAAGCGAGTCGGCTTATCGTTCGGCTCCTGGCACGCCGTCTTGATGCCCGGCGACTGGCACGGGCTTAACCCAACCGAAGTGACCGTGGCTCGGCTTTTGCAAGGCAAGGGCTACGCGACCGCCTGCGTCGGCAAGTGGCACCTCGGCGATCAACCAGAATTTCTGCCGACTCGCCACGGCTTCGATTCCTACTACGGCCTGCCGTACTCGAACGACATGCGTCCAGCGCCCAAAGCCGGCGGGGCGCAAGACTATCCCCATCCGCCCCTACCCTTGCTCAGGAACAACGAGCTGCTCCGCGAGGTAACCGACCAGGATTCCCTAACGGCCGACTACACCCAAGAAGCGATCACCTTCATCGAGAAGAACCGGGCCAAACCGTTCTTTCTCTACCTGCCGCACTCCATGGTCCATGGGCCCCTGGCCGCCGGAAAGGCGTGGCGCGGCAAGACGGGCAAGTCGCTCTACGAAGATTCCGTCGCCGAAGTCGACGACAGCGTCGGCCAGATTCTGGCGACGCTTAAACGGCTGCAGCTCGACTCAAACACGCTCGTGATTTTCTTGAGCGACAACGGCGGCACCCCGCGGGCTAACAACCAACCGCTGCGGGGCAACAAGGGCAGCACCTGGGAAGGCGGCATGCGCGTGCCTGCGCTAGTGTGGTGGCCGGGCCACGTGCCCAAGGGCCGAACCTCGGACGCCATCGTTTCGAACATGGACGTGTTGCCCACCTTCGCCAAACTCGCCGGCCTGCCTCTACCGGCTGACCGCAAAATCGATGGCCAGGAACTCAGCGCTCTGATGACCGGCGGAACCAAGATCGGGTCTGCCTACGACGCCTTCTACTTCTACCACGCCAACCAACTGAAGGCGGTTCGTCGAGAAGCCTGGAAGCTGCATACATCCGGCGAACTCTACGATCTGGCGACCGACATCGGCGAAGCCAAGAACGTCGCTGCCGACCACCCGCGGGTGGTCAGCGAACTCCAAGCCAAGCTCGCCGAAGCCCGCGCCGACCTCGGCGACGGTTCCCACGAAGGGCCCAACGTCCGTCCAGTAGGCAAGGCCAAAGGGCCGCTGCGCTTCTGGATCTCGCGCCATCCCGAGTCCGGCTTTCCGCCGCAAGCACCCGTGAAAAGGGTACCCGGGGCACCCTCACTCTAAGCGTCCGCACCGCTCCTGCAAGCCCTCCGCAAGGCCGTCGCG
>JANXMS010000189.1 GCA_025354525.1 Acidobacteriota bacterium | reverse complement strand
GACCTTCGCCAGTCTTGCCCAAACCGCACGGAAGAATGGATCTGGATCCGTCACCGAGACCTTTCGGCAACTCTTCTCAAAGCCGACCGTCGCGTCGGCTCGGTAGGGGTCGACGGACCGCTAATCAATTACCCGCAGATTATCGAGCCATATTACCAAAAAACACTTGCCGTAACCTTGGTTACGTTCGGAACGGACGGGGCATGCAGAAGGGCTGGATGAAAAGGCCCCGAGGGTGCGCCGATTGTTGTTCAGCGGGCCGGAGGGGCTGCCACCATTTTGGGTACGGTCTTGAAAAGTTTTTCGGGGTCTCCGGTGGCTTCGATGACTAGCTCCAGGAAAGCTATGTGCATTTCGTCGGTGGTCTGGTCTCCCCATTTCACGACGGCGGCGGGGTCGGGGTTGTGGCGGTTGTTGGGGGAGTTGTCGAAGCCGGCGGTCGACTCTAGGCGGGTTCCTTTCGGTAGGTCGATGGGGGTGGCCAGGACGTAGGTCGTTTGCCAGTTAAAGTCGTAGCGGGGGACGTCGATTAGGGTCTCGGTGCGGCCGTCGGGGTAGATGGCTTGCACCTTCATGCTCTTGCCTCTTACGTGCATGTGGGGTTGGATGGAGAGTAGGCGGACGGGACGCTCCATGGTCATCGTCGCATTCGAAATGAAGCCGGGGGCTTGGGGTGGGATTTGGAAATCAAGGTCTCGGAGGGTGTCGATGGCGAGGATTCGGTGTTTGGGCGGGGCGGGGGCGAAGTAGAGGCCGAACTCGCTGAAATCCGTCACGGGCTTGCCGTTGGGGTTGAAGTGCATCTCGAGAACGAGATCAGAACCGGCGGAGATTAGCTTCGCGCCGTCGGCTAGCCAGGGCATCGGTTCGTAGCCGGGTTCATAGCCGAGGACGAGTTGGCGGCGGTCGAAGACTCGCTCGGAGGCGTGGCGCTTAGCTCTCTGCGCGACAGTCGGGGAGAAGATTTCGTTCTTGGGGAATTCGGCTAAGTAGCTCGAACCGGGGGGACGGACGAAGGCGTTGATATGATGAACCGCTCCGCGCTGGTCGATGCGGAACTCGGCGGCTCGGATCCAGGTGTCCTCCTTGAGACCTAGGGGGACGATTAAGAAAGAGTAATTGAGTTGGCCGGTGGCGGGGACGGCGAAGCCGGGCACCTTGACAGTACGGTCGGGGCGACCGAGTTTCCACTCGCTGGTGCCGTTGGCGGCAGCGGAGGGGCGGGCAGATTGGCCGTCATGGGCTCCGGAGTCGGCCCAGGATGTAAGCGTGGCGATTTCGGAGGGGGTTAGGGAGCGGTCGTTGCGGAAGGGGTGGGACCCTTTGGCCGCATGCCAGGGGGGCATGGATTGGGTGACGGCGACGGCTTGGCGGATGGCTTTGGCGAAGGGGCGGGCCTCGGCGTAAGAGGTGAAAGGCATGGGGGCGACTTCGCCTTTCTGATGACATTGAACGCAGCGGCGTTCGAGGATGGGCTGGACTTCGCGCCAGGTGGGGTCGGCGGCGAGGAGGGGGAGGGCCGGGAGGAGGAGAAGCCAGGAACGCATGAATCCATTCTACTTGCGGAGTGCCATCAAGATGCAGCCGATGACGACGACGCCGGCACCGGTTAAGCTGAGCGCATCGAGGGTTTCAGGGACGATGTAACCGGGCCAAAGGTAGGCGGCCAAACGGGTGAAGACCAACGTGAAAAGTGGCCTACTTGCGAAGTGCCATCAAGATGCAGCCGATGACGACGACGCCGGCACCGGTTAAGCTGAGCGCATCAAGGGTTTCAGGGACGATGTAGCCGGGCCAAAGGTAGGCGGCCAAACGGGTGAAGACCACCGTGAAAAGTGGCGTGGTGGCGACGACGGCGGAGACGCGAGAAGCGGGCCAGACGGCGAGGGCCTCGCTGAAGCAGCCGTAGCTGACAAGGCTATTGAGGCAGCAGTAGAACAGAAACCACCAGCGCGTGGAATCGAGGGCGGCGAGATGGCTGGGGCTGATGGCGGGCAACATGAGGACCGTGCCGGCGGCGTAGATGATGCCCATAATTGCGATCGCTTTCATGTCGCGGATGAGCTTCTTTTGGGCGAGGGCGTAGCTGGCCCAGAGGAAGGCGCTGCCGATGAGAACGAGGAGGCCTAGGCCGAAGGAATCGGAGAAACCGGTAAGTTTTTGGTGGAAAAAGACGAGGAGGCCAATGGGAAGAATTCCGACGCCGACCCATTGCCAGGCGCCGAAGTGCTCTCCGAACCAGCGTACCGCGCCGAAGATGACGAGGAGGGGGGCGAGTTGGATAACGATTTGGGCGGTTGAGGGGGTTGTTAGGCGGAGGCCGAGGAGGAAGCCGAAGTTGTTAGCGGCGAAGCCGATGAGGGCGATGAGGAGGAAAACCCAGCGATGGCCGGCGAAGTTTGCTCGGGTGGGGAGGTGGCCCTGCCAGTAGAGTAAGCCGCCCATTCCGACGGAGGCGACGAGGTAGCGGCACCAGGTGACGGTGACGGGATCGACGACTTCAACGACGGGTCGGAGGGCGATGGGGAGACTGCCCCACAAGGCGGCCGTGAGCAGCGAGAGCACAAGGCCCAAACGAAATTGCACTATCCATTATTTTACCTTGAAGCCATGGGCGACGATGTAGAGGCGGTATCCGCCGCCGCGGGCTGAGGTGGAGCCGGCATTCAAACCGCGGCCCGTGAAGAAGTGAAGGAGGGCGAAGAGGAGCACAACAATGGAGACGCCGAATGCGAGTTTGACGAAGAATTCGCCGAAGAGGACCATGCCGATGCCGCGTTCAGCCTCGGTGATGACCTGGAGGATGCCGTCCTGGCTATATTGGATTTCGCGGAGGGTCGGGATGGGGTTTCGGAAGATTTCGATCAATCCATCGCCAGAGTAGAGGCTGCAGATGAGAGCTGGTAGGCCGAGGACGAAGGCGGCGATGTAGTGGATCCAGACTAGGGCGGTAACTTGGGGGTTCATAGGGAGGCTTCTGCTGGGGAGGGCGGAAAGCGATGCCTGAATCGATCACGGCAAGAGACGAAAGGTGAGTGAGACGCTGGCGCGGACGCTGATGCGACCCGGGGCCATGGTTCCGGAAACTTCATCGCCGCCGTCGCCGACGGAAGCGACGTTTTGGGAAGCGTTCTGCATCATGTTACCAGCGCGGTTGGAGCGACCGTAAGCGGAGCCGCCGCCATAGCTATAGGCGGAGATGCTCTCGGGTTTACTGACTTTTAGGCCAGCGGCGGACGACATGGCCGTCGCCTTTTCGATGGCGGCCTTCACGGCCAATTCCCGGGCTTGGTCGCGGTACTTACGGAGTTCTGAGGTTTGGAAATCGACGCCGTAGACGCGGTTGGCCCCAGCCGTCAGCACGGCCGAAAGCAGCCGCTCGAAGCGGGAGACATCGCGGAGGGTGATTGCGACTGTTTTGTGGATGCGGTAGTGGTCGATGAGATAGCCTTCGCGGCTCTCGATTGCGTTGCGTTCCTGGTAGACGGGGTTAATTTCGATGAAATCGGTCTGGACGTCGGCGGGGGCAACAACTTCGGCGAGGGTGGCTTTTAGAATGGCGGCGATGGCTTGGTCGTTGCGGGTTTTTGCAATTGCCAGGGACGGGTTGCGGCTTTCGACGCCGACGGAGATGACGACGCGGTCGGGTTGCACCTTGATTTCGGCGTCGCCGGTGACCGCAAGCCGGTTGTCGTTGCTTTGGGCGCAGAGTGGGAGAGCGCAGAGGAAGAAGAGGATCCGCATGGGGACAGTGTACTGGATCATGATAAGAAGATATGCGTACCGCGATTGTTGCCGTTTTTGCTTTGGTGGCCATTTGGGCCGCCGAGCCGAGCCAGCTAGCTGGGCGTTGGTGGAAGCACATCGAGTTTCTGGCCGATGACAAATTGGAGGGCCGGGATACGGGGTCGCCGGGGCATAAACTGGCGGCGCAATATGTGGCGCAAGAGTTTGAACGGAACGGGTTAAAGGCGGCCGGGACGGATGGGTATTTCCAGGCGGTGCCGTTCGACGTGCGGCGGATTGACGAGGCGAAGTCGAGTGTGGAGTTGGTCCGAGGCGAGACGGTGGAGAAGATGCAGCTGGGTCGGGATGTGACGATTGGATTACGGGTGGCGCCGGAACCGAAAGTGGAGGCCGGGGTGGTGTTTGCGGGGTATGGCTTTGCGGTGCCGGAGAGAAATTTCGACGACTTGGCGGGGTTGGATTTGAAGGGCAAGATTGTGGCGTATATTTTGGGGGTGCCGGAGGGGATTCCGGCGGAGCTATCGGCGCACTATCAGACGGCGGGGGAGCGGTGGGGACGGATGCGGGCGGCGGGAGCGGTGGGGACGATTGCGATTCAGAATCCGGCGAATATGGACGTGCCGTGGGTGCGCCAGAGCCGGGCGCGGTTGCTGCCTTCGATGGGGTTGGCGGATCAGAAGACGGACGATTCGGCCGGGGCGCAGATTGGGTTGGCGTGGAACGCGGAGCAGGGGGACAAGCTGTTGGCGGGGAGCGGGCATACGATGGCGGAGCTGTTGGCTTTGGCTACGGCGAAGAAGCGGCTGCCTCGATTTGCGGTGCCGGTGACGGTGCGGGCGGTGCAAGCGTATGACCGGGAGAAGGTGGAGTCGCAGAACGTGGTGGCGGTGCTGCCGGGATCGGATGCGAAATTGAAAGATGAGTTGGTGGTGCTGTCGGCGCATTTGGACCATGT
The DNA here is from genome assembly GCA_025354525.1 of Acidobacteriota bacterium. Lineage (GTDB taxonomy): Bacteria > Acidobacteriota > Terriglobia > Bryobacterales > Bryobacteraceae. The sequence goes on along the minus strand of JANXMS010000189.1, from coordinate 3,541 downwards.
GGGGAAGAGCCGGGTTTTTGAGGGCGATGGGATCCACAATGGGGCGATGGACAACGCGTCTGGGGTGGCGGCGATGTTGGAGATTGCGCGGACGTTGAAGGATACGGGGGCGAAGTTGAAGCGGTCGGTGGCGTTTGTGATTGTGACAGGGGAGGAGAAGGGATTGCAGGGGTCGCGATTCTACGCCGATCATCCGACGGTGAAGGGGAAGATGGTGAGCGAGTTGAACATGGACATGTTTTTGCCGTTGCATCCGCTGAAGATTATTCGGGTGTTGGGGTTGGACGAGTCGGATTTGGGGGATCGATTTCGAAAGGTGGCGGAGCGGCGGGGGTTGCAGGTGCAGCGGGATCCGCAGCCGGAGCGGAACATTTTCATTCGAAGTGACCAGTACAATTTTGTGCGGCAGGGGGTGCCGGCGTTGTTCCCGATGTTTGGAGCGGAGCCGGGGAGCGCGGAGGACAAGATTCAGAAAGCGTGGCTGCAGGAGCGGTATCATGCGGTTTCGGACGACGTGAATCAGCCGGTGGACAAGGTGGCGGCGGGGCAGTTTATTGAAGTGCTGATTGAGTTTACGCGGGAGGTGGCGGATGCGCCGGTGGCTCCGCAGTGGAAGCCGAGCAGTTTCTTCCGTCGGTTTGTGCTGCCGACTGGGGGATAATAGTTTTTCATGCCGGAACTGAGAAAAGACCCGATCACGGGACGTTGGGTGATTATTTCGACGGATCGTGCCCGCCGTCCGTCGGACTTTACGCGAGTGACGGTGGAGCCAAGTGGGGCGCGATTCTGCCCGTTTTGCCCTGGGAACGAGGATAAGACGCCGCCGGAGGTGCTTTCGTACCATACGGACGGGTTGACGCATGGGGGGCGGTGGAGTCTGCGAACTGTGCCGAATAAGTTTCCAGCGTTGCGGGTGGAGGGGGATTTAGATCGGCAGGGCGAGGGGTTGTACGACCGGATGAACGGGATTGGGGCGCACGAGGTGGTGATTGAGACGCCGGACCATATGGCGACGCTGGCGTCGATGGACGAGCGGCAGGTGGCTGAGATGCTGTGGGCGTTTCGGGACCGGGTTTTGGATTTGAAGAAAGACAAGCGGTTGCGCTATGTGATGTTGTTCAAGAATCATGGCGAGGCGGCCGGGGCGACGCTGGAGCATCCGCATTCGCAGATTATTGCATTGCCGGTGGTGCCAAAGCGGGTGCAGGAGGAGTTGGACGGGGCGCGGAAGTATTTTGAGTTTAAGGAGCGGTGCGTTTACTGCGATATTCTGCTCAGGACTTGAAAGATAGCGACCGGGTGATTTTGGAGACGGACGAGTTTGCGGCGGTGGCGCCGTTTGCTTCGCGGTTCCCATTTGAGACTTGGCTGCTACCGCGGCGGCATGAATCGCACTTTGAGAACATTCGGGAGGCCGAGGTGGCGAACCTGGCTTGGGTGTTGCGGAATGTGTTGCGGAAGATGGATCGGGTGCTGGAGAAGCCGGCGTTTAACTTGATTGTGCACTCGGCTCCGGTGCAGGAATCGACGAGCGAACACTACCACTGGCATATCGAGATTATTCCGAAACTGACGCGAGTAGCGGGGTTTGAATGGGGGACGGGGTTTTATATTAATCCGACTCCGCCGGAGGAAGCGGCGCGATTTATGCGAGAAGCGGGACTTTCGTAGTTTTGAAGGCTTAGTGGGACGTTAAAGATTTTCGAGTCAAAGCCCGCGAGTCGGTACCCGATAACATACTCCTGGACGGGAAAACTTCGCGTCCCTTTCCGCAAGTCATTATCTCGCCTGCGGCCTAATTGCGGATTTTGCCCAAGGAGCCAGAAGCGATCCGTGAATTCGCCGATCAAGCCGTTAGCAACCTCTGTGTTGCCGCTCTCGTGGAACACAAAATGCTAAATTTCGTCCAGGTCTCGAAAAGCCATCTAGAGCGATACCCGCCTTAATGGAGACGTTCTGGAAACCCGAACTACCGGCCCCGTATTGGGCGGACGGCAAACTACGTTTGTCCCAGCTCAGGGCCCCGTCCATGCACGCGCTTGTCGTCGATCTCGCCGAGGCTCTCTCCCCCGTCCTATCTCCCGACATTGCTCCTGATCTCTTCAGACGTCGCGGATATGCCCTCTGTTAAGTCAAGATTTGCTATAAAACTTGCGAGAACACGTCGATGCCGTCCGCCCATCAAAAACTTGCCGAATCCTGGGCCGCTCTCCAGCTGCTCTAGAAAACCGGCAAGAGAGTGTTTCAATCGCGCCAACTCAAGCGGCTCGATCGGAAGCGGCTGCTCAAGAATGGCTTCCTGCAAGAGGTGATGCCCGGCTGGCTCATTTCGTCAGCCCCCGGCGTCCGCGACGGCGACACCACATCGTGGTTTGCGTCGTTTGCCGAGTTCTGCGCCAAACACTGCTAGCGGCCAGCGCTATTGAGTCCGAGCTGAACTCGAATGGCGGCATCGACAAGTAACAAGTCGGAATCGGACAAGGCTCCCAGTCTTGTGCTGAAGCGGAGTTTGCTAACGATGGCGATCTGGTCGGCCATCGCTTTTCACGCGTCGCCGTTTAGGGTGACGAGAGCCTCGCAGGGATAAACACGATCTGTCTGGCTTGTGATGGGTATGACCTGAATTCTGTTCAAAGTCCGGTTTGAGGAGTTATTACTTACGATCACAGCGGGCCGGGTCTTTTGCATTTCGCCGCCGAGCGATGGATCGAAATTGACCCACCAAACTTCACCGCGCAGCATCGTGATCGCCAGCCAAGGAATCGTGGACCAGCCCGTCGATCCACTCGGCCGCTTCGCGCTCTCGCTCATCATCAAGAAGCATTTCCCGATAGGCTGACTCGAGACATGACTCGGTAACGATCGGACGGGCCAACTCCTCGAAAAATTCGCTGATCGTGCGGCTGCCGACAACCGTCTGAAGCCCGCGATAAACCTCGTCGCTAACGGTGATTGTGATCTGGTGCGCCATACACAACAAGTATCCTATATGCGGCGGCACCCTTCCAAGTCGCCGATAGCCTCTGGCTAACGGCGTAGCGTACCTCGCCATAATCCACCCATGACGATCAACGTGGAGTTGCACGACGAGCAGGCTGCGCGCTTGGACCGCTTTGCCCACAGCCCGGCTGATCGAACCCCGACTGATTGAACAAGGATGGCCGCCGCGAAAACAAGCTCTGCCGCCAATCTGCCACCAATTGGCTCCTGCCAGGTGTACTTGATGAGCGGGTTTCGGGATCATTCGTCTCCAGGCTTCAGCCAATTTGCTAGCGTTTTTGGGGTTTTGGTTGCGTAGGGCTCCCCGGAATAATGCTATCGGCTCGCGCAACGCTACGGAAGCCATTGGTTTTATTGAGCCGGATGCCGCTATAGCAAGTCTTGACTGAACAGAGGGCACATCCGCGACGTCTGAAGAGATCCGGAGCAATGTCGGGAGAGAGGAAGAGGGATAGAGCCTCGGCGAGATCGACGACAAGCGCATGCATTGACGGGGCCCTGAGCTGGGACAAACGTAGTTTGCAGTCCGCCCAATACGGGG
>JANXMS010000172.1 GCA_025354525.1 Acidobacteriota bacterium | reverse complement strand
ATGATTCAGCGACGCGACCGCCCGCGCCTCCCGCTCGAACCGCGCCCGCAAATCCTCCCGCTCCGCAATATGCGACGGCAAAACCTTAATCGCCACTGTCCGCTCCAGCCGCGTATCCCGCGCCTTATACACCTCCCCCATCCCGCCCGCACCAATCGCGGAGACGATTTCATAAGGACCGAGTTTTTCACCGGGGGAAAGCGGCATGATATTGCGCCAGTTTATCCCACGCGCGGAGAGCCCAAACATTGACATCCTCCGCCCGGCCAGGCGAAAGTCGAAACATGGATGCCGCGCCCCGCTTGGTCGAGATCGCTGACGCTTTCGCGGCCGCGCAACTGGAAGCGATTCTGATCGGCAACGCTGGTGCCGCACTGCACGGAGCTCCGGTAACGACGCTCGACTTCGGCTTCCTATATCGCCCATCCCCGGCGAACGAAACGAAGCTCCGCAAGGTTGCTGAACTGCTCGGCGGCCAGATCACGCAGCCACTCCCGACCGTATCCACCGTTTTTCGCATTTTGCGAGCGGACACTCAACTGCAAATCGACCTTACCAGCCAAGTCCACGGCGTCAAGTCATTCAACACCTTACGCAGCAAAGCGGCTCGGGTTGAGATCAATGGCCGGACCATTCTCGTTGCCGCGCTGGCTGATATCATCAAAAATAAGCGGGAAGCTAGAGCGATACCCGCCTTAATGGAGGCGTTCTGGAAACCCGAACGACCGGCCCCGTATTGGGCGGACTGCAAACTACGTTTGTCCCAGCTCAGGGCCCCGTCAATGCATGCGCTTGTCGTCGATCTCGCCGAGGCTCTATCCCCCCTTCCTCTCTCCCGACATTGCTCCGGATCTCTTCAGACGTCGCGGATTGGCCCTCTGTTAAGGCAAGACTTGCTATAATCGCCCGCAGGACGTCGCGGTGCTACATGTCCTCCAAAGAACTCTCGAAGAGCAAGAAAACGCCCAAGCCGACCGAACGTGAGTTGGCCCTTGATGCCATGCGGCAAGCCAGTGAACAGGAACTGACGGGGATGATCCGCCGCCAACTGGCACTTCCCATGAACAAGCGGACCCACTTCCTTCGCCTGCGCCTCCCCAACGGCGGCTCTTGCCTGTAGTCGCCCGCGCCGCGCGAGCTATCGCCGCCAGGCGCTTGCCGTCCGGCGCAAGATCGTAGAAAGGAGCCGAAGCCACTACCGCGCAGGCGAGCCTTCGTCCACACCCGAGGCTTCCCCGCCGCGAATGTGTCGCCTTTGGCGGTGTAGCCGACCGCCATCACGCGCCGGTTCAGAGTCCGGAAAAGCAGTTCCCGGTCGTCCAGGGACCACACCGGATGAAGACCTCCACCCGCCGAAACCTGCATTCTATTTGATCGGGACATGGGCCAGGCCCAAAGCAATCGCCCAAGAGATTCGGTGGATGGTTGGCAACATTCACTGGGGGACGCCGCTTTGCCAAGATAGGATCATGTATCGTGACGAAATTCTACGCGCCCTAGGTTTGCAGGAGCAGGAACTTCGCGCCGAAGGTGTCGAGAGCGTTTCGCTCTTCGGTTTCACCGCCAGGAATGAGCCGCATCCGGGTGATTCCGATCTCGCCGTTCGCCTCGACGCCAGTCTTTCTCACGGAAGCTTTCCCTATTTCGGCCGCCTTGAAGGTTGACGTTGTCGAAGAGCCGGTTCGAAAAGAGCGATTGCAAAGAGAAATTGACAGGGATCGTGGCCTTGCCTTCTGAACGGCCTGCCAGACGACTGGAAGCCATCCTACGCTACACGGCCGGATTGGGTGAGCTCGCGTTTGAGGAAAATCCCCTTGTTTACGATGCGGTGGGACGCTGCCTGGAACGGATCAGCAAGGCGGCTGTCAAGCTGGGTGAATTAGCGCCGGTACTGGTCCCGGATCAGCCATGGCGGGATATCGGTACGCTCGGAAATCGGCTTCGCCACGTGAGACGTCGAGGACGCTGCCGAACGGGCCGACGATCACCCCTGACTATGCCTTTGGGTGAGCAACGGATGCGAGTTGGCGGAAGGTCATCACCGGAATATCGCGGAACTTCTGATCGACGAAGACGGCGGTGAGCAACGTGGTGACGGAGTTTACACCTTGTACGAGTTCGCCGATTGGGACAACGTTGCGGGTGCGCCGCCGGGGAACGCCGGTTATAAGAGCTCCGTCGATGAGGGACGGGCGGTGAAGACGGCGGCCCTTAATGGGAATTGGACGCGGCCGGAGCAGCATGGGGTGGGGGATCTCGGGACGGTGTATGAGCCTCGGCCGGGCGAGCGGCCAGGGACGGGGTTCAACCCGGCGACGCGAGATTTCCGTTTGCCGTCGGGCTGAGGCTTTGATAGTCTATGGGGAACTTTGAGGGAGCTCTCCAGCATGTGCGTTACCAAGTTATTCAGTGTTCTACTGGCGTTCGTCGCCGCAAGCAACCTCTATTCGCAGAGTGATCGCGGGACGATTACCGGGGCCGTCTCCGATCCGCAGACCGCGCTCGTGATGAACGCTCGCGTCGTCGCCAAGAACACGGCGACCGGAGCGCTGTTCCAAACGGTGACCACCGACACCGGGAATTTTACGCTGACCCAGTTGCCGGCAGGAGTTTATGGCTTGAGCGTGGAAGCGCCGGGATTTAAGAAGACCGTCCAGGGCGGGTTGCGGGTGCAGGTCGCGCAGACGGTTCGGGTGGATTTGCGGCTCGATATTGGTTCGACCTCTGAGAGCGTGATGGTGACGGCGGACGCGCCGCTGCTGCGGACGGAGAATGCGGAACAGAGCATTAACGTGAGCGGTGATCGGCTGAATAGCTTGCCCATCAACTTCGGTGGCGGCGGGGGAGCGACGGGAGGCATCCGCAATTGGATGTCGTTTATCCAGCTTGCTCCCGGCGTGTCCGGCACGAATGAGCGGGCGAGTATGAACGGGGCTCCGGGCGGGTCGTTCAAGGTGATCGTGGAAGGCCAGGATCTGACGAGTTCGAATGACGCGATCTGGACGAGCACCGTGAGCGCGGCGTCGGTGGAGATGATCGGTGAGTTTTCCTTTCAGGGCTCGAACTTTGCGGCCGAGTTTGGCCAGACGCTGGGGGGCGTCTTCAACTTCACGACTAAAAGCGGGACCAATAAATTTCATGGGAGCGCGTTTGAATATTTCACGAACGAGGCACTCGACGCCCGACGCCCGTTTGCTGGACGGCCGCTGAGCCGCAAGCACGATTTTGGCGGAACAATTGGTGGTCCGGTTTCCATTCCGAAGCTTTACAACGGGCAGAACCGGACGTTTTTCTTCTTCAATTATGAGAAGTTTCGGGTGCGGACCCGCGCTTCCGGCACCTACGATACGCTGCCGACCAATGCGTTTCGGAATGGCGATTTCAGTTCGGCGCTGACGGGCCGGGCGCTGTTAACGACTGACGCTTTGGGACGACCGTTGCTGGAGAACACAGTGTATGACCCGCGGACGGAACGCAGTGTGAACGGCCAATTGGTGCGGGATCCTTTCGTCGGGAACGTAATTCCACGGACTCGACTGGACCCGGTCGCGCTGAAGATTCAAGCTCTGTTCCCCGCCGTGAGCCGGGATGGAAACATCCTGAATTGGCTGCAGAACACGGCCACGGGGAAGTTTCAGGACATTCCGGCGATTAAGATCGATCATAACTTTAGCAGCGCGATCCGGACCTCGCTGTACTATTCGGTTCAAAATACCGATCAGATAACCGCAAACGACGGCCTGCCCACACCGTTAACCGAGCGCCGAGACCAGCAGATTTACGGGCATACGACGCGGTTGAACTACGACCACTCGCTGACCCCTACGCTATTCCTGCACATGGGGGCCGGCTATGTTCGTTTCCACAATCCGGACAGCTCTCCGGCGGAGGTTCTCAATTTTGATGCGCGGGGTGTGTTGGGGTTTCTTGGCTCGGCGACCGACCCATCGGGTTTTCCCCGTTTGACTGGACTGTCGTCCGCCCAGGGTGGCATGCGCAATATGGGGCCCACGAACGCGAATAAGTACTATGACAGCAAGCTGACGGGAGTGGCGAGCGCGACCAAAGTTTCCGGAAACCATACGTATAAGCTGGGCGGCGAGTACCGGTTGAACTCCTGGTCGGACTATAACGCCAGCCGCTCGCAGGGGAGCGTGGTGTTTAGCGCGGAGCAGACGGGGCTGCCTTCTTTACAAGGAGTTAATTTGGGCGGCGGTAGTGTGGGATTCCCCTATGCCAGCTTTCTGCTTGGTGTGGTGAACAATGCGTCGGTGAAGGCGATTCAGGATCCGCAATGGCGGAAAGCGTCGTTGAGCCTTTTTGTGCAAGACACCTGGAAGATCACCCGCAAGTTAACGTTGGACTACGGGCTTCGTTGGGATTACGCGGGGCAAGGCCACGAGATTCACTACCGGACGAGCATGTTTGGTCCTACCATTCCTAACCCGGCGTTGGGTGGCCGACTGGGTGGGATCGCGTATGAAGGCTACGGGGCGGGGCGGTGCAATTGTCAGTTTACCGATACCTACCCGCTGGCTTTCGGCCCTCGGTTAGGGGTGGCTTATCAACTGAACAGCAAGACGGTGGTACGAGCTGGATGGGGCGTGACTTACAGTCCGTTGGCGAATTGGTGGTACGTAACGGGGGGCACCTCGCTGGGAGTTGGCTTCAACGACATTGTTTTTAGCACCCCTGCTTATGCGCAGTCGGCGCTACTGCTGAAGGACGGGCTGAGCTACGACCGTTCGGCGCTCTACACGGCGACGCTGGATCCGGGACTTCGCCCGCAGGCGGGGCAACTGAACGCGCCGGGCGGCGGCTATGATCGCAACGGTGGTCGGCCGGGCCGGATGGCGCAATGGAACGTCGCGGTGCAGCGGGAGTTGACGCGGAATTTGAGTATTGAAGGCGCGTACGTGGGGAACCGGGGCGTATGGCTGGAAGCGAATGATTTGAATAATTTAAACGCCATTTCCGAAGGTCGACTGAACGCTTTCGGGCTGAGTTTAAACAACGCCTCTGATCGCACGCTGCTGACTTCGCGGATCGATTCCGCGGGGGCGGCGCAGCGGGGATTCAGCAGGCTTCCGTATGTTGGATTTCCGGCGAGCGGGACGGTGGCGCAGTCGCTGCGACCGTTTCCGCAGTTCAACGCTACGCTGAATCCGCGCTGGGCACCGTTGGGTAGCAGTTGGTACGACTCGTTGCAAGTGAAGTTGACGCAACGGCAGTCGCATGGTTTTGATTACTCGCTGGCGTTTACGTGGCAGAAGGAGCTTGATTTGGGTACAGGCAACCCTAGCGCGGGGGGCAACGGGTTAGGTGCGACGGTGAACGATGTTTTCAACCGGAAGAATCAGAAATCGTTCAGTTCCAGTTCTCAACCGTTGATTTTGGTAATTGGCTTCAACTACACGACGCCGAAGTTCGGGTCGAACGGTGTGGTGAGTGCATTGACGCGGGATTGGCTGGTGGGCGGGATTCTGCGTTATGCGAGCGGTGCGCTGATTGCCTCTCCGGCGACGCAGGGTAATTTGAATTCGCTCGTGTTTCAGACTACGAGGATGAATCGGGTGGAGGGGGAGCCGTATTTCACCAAAGATCCGAACTGCAAGTGCATCAATCCGAACGCTGATTTCGTGCTCAATCCGAGGGCTTGGGTGGACGCGCCAGCGGGCCAGTTCGGCACGGCGGCGGGTTTTTACAATGACTACCGTTGGCAGCGGGTGGCTTCGGAGTCGATCAACGTGGGACGCAGTTTTCAGCTTCGGGAGCGGATGAAGTTTCAGGTTCGGGCGGAATTTTTCAACTTGTTTAATCGGTTGAATCTGCCGGGCCCGACATCGGGCAACCCGCTGGCGACGCAGACGAGAAATTCGGCGCTGGTGCCGACGGCCGGCTTTGGGTTTATCAACGCCAACAATGCGGGTGGGCAGAGGAATGGGCAGTTGGTGGCTCGTTTCGAATTTTAGCCGATGCGTTAGGGAAGCGGCGGAGGCACGAAGGCTGGTTGCCATTCCGCCGCTTTTTTGAGCATTTCCTGGGCGGCGGTTCGGTCGCCAACTTTCCAGAGGGCGATGGCGAGGTTACCGCGGACGAGCGGGAGGGCGGGATTTTTGGTTAGGGCGTCTTTCCAAAGGCGGATCGCTGCTGGGTAGTTGCCCTGCTGCATTCGTATGGCGCCGAGTTGAACGGATGCGGTTAATTGGGCGGGGTGGAGCTGGATGGCCCGTTCGTATAAGGCTATGGCGCGGGCGGAGTTGCCTGTCTGTTGGTAGAGACCGGCTAGGTAGAGAAGGGCTTCGGCGTCGAGGGGGGAGGTGGATTCGGCGGCGCTTAGGAGCTTTAGGGCCTGGGTCTTGTCTGACGGCTTGTTGTCGCGTTGCGCGAGGATGGCATAGGCGAGGGCGAGGTCGCGGGGATTGCCGGGAGCGATGGCCATTCCTCGCAAGCGGTTATTGGCGGTGGGTTGGGGCGTTCCTGGCCGGCGAGGAATGGCATGGTTGGTGTAGACGACATGCTGCGCGTCGCTGACGCCGGACTTGGGCATGTGGCAGGCGGTGCAGTCGTCGCCTTTAGCCGCGCGGAGGGCAGGAGGGGCTTGGCATTTTTGTTGGTCGTGGCAGGCTAGGCATTTCTGTCGGAACCATGCGACCTTGCTGTTTGCGGCGGGCACTCGATGGGGATCGTGACAGGTGACGCACCAGAGTTGTGCTCCTGAGGTCTGTTTGCAGGCGCTCTGGGCGAGGTTTTCCATATGGCTGGTGACTTTTACTTCGCGCGATGCCGCGGAGCGCGCGAAGATGGCCCAATGATCGGACAAGCGATCCCCGGCGACGTAGGAGTTCGGCGTGCGGCCGGCCCGGAGCACGCGGACTTCACCGTTCAAATGGCATTGGGCACAGATACTGTCTCGCTGTTCGGGCGGGAGTTTGGCGGGGTTGACGATGAGGGACGCGGCCGTTTTTGAGCCGGAGTTGATGGCCGCGAGGTGAGCCCGGCCGGGGCCGTGGCAGCGTTCGCAGGCGACGCCGTTTTCCAGAAAGGGAAGTGGGCCGTAGGCGTTCTGGGTGAGGGGTTGATGTTGGATTTGGCTGGCGTGGCATTCGAGGCAGGCGGGGAGGATGGGTCGGGTGAGGAAGGGTTGGGCGTAGCGGTCGTAGCCAGGGGCGAGGTCCCAGGTTGCTTTCTGGGCGTAGTAGGCGACGGGCGCTTGGAATAGAAAGCCTTCGAGTTGGAATAGGAAGCTCCGCGCGATGGATCCTGACCCGATGAAGACGGAGAGAGTTCGTTGGGTGCGGATGGGGAGTTCGGCGCGGGTGCTTTCGAGATGCATGGTGTAGGGGCCATTGGTTCGGGCGATTCGGTAGCGATAGCCGGAGTGGGAATGGGTGAAGTCGGCGTGGGCGAAGGATTCCGCGAGGAGTCCGCTGTCGACGGGACCGCTGCTGAGCGCCATGGGGGTTTGGGAGTAGGCGTCGAAAATTTCCCGATGGCAGGCTTGACACGCTTTGTTGCCGACCCACTCTGGAGCGGCAGCAAGCAACAGCGCGCTGGCGGCGATGGCGAGGAGGAGCGACGAAGCGATCTGCATGGGAGAGGGGATACTGGTGGATTCTCTGTATGGTCGCAGAGTGCGATCTTAAAAGTTTGGAGAGAGTTCGGCGAGAACGTAACTCGATGGGGGAGCTTGTAATTGGGGCATGTCGAAGCTGGTTCGCTGGGGGCCGACTGGGACCCACTGCTTTATGCGAAGTTGCTACAAGGGAAGAACGGAGACATTATTTCGAAATCGGTGTGTAGTTGGGGTAAAGCAAGGGACATTGACTCTGGGGAAAGGGCGGTGCACGGCGCGGTGTTTTTCCGCGGGGGAGTACGTTTCCGGTGGGTGATTCGCATGGCACGTGGATCAATGGGGTCCCCCTCAGTTTTCGTAGCTCGCATCAATGTGGCGCAAGGCCACCGCTTTGACAAAGTCGCGATTCGTGGCACCCAAACCAGATATCGCTGCCAACATCGACAGGACTGATGAAGTGAGTCTCCTCTTCCACGGCGGGAAACTGGGCGCTGACCGCCGACGTTGGATCGACAGAAGGGATAAGCTAAATGATGATGAACGACTGGTGTCTGTAATGGGTTGGCTGCTTCGAATGGCGGGCGTGCTGGCCAGTTCCGCCGTTTTTGGCTCCGATCCTGGCTCTTTTGATCGTACTCTCAACGTCACGGGAACCGTGGAGTTGGACGCCAAAAGTGATCGGGGAGGCGTCTATATCACGGTGGGCTCAGCGGCAAGCGTTCGCGTCCGCGCCATCCTCAAACCAATGTATGGCAGGCTCGATCTTGACCTCGCCGAGGCCAATATTCGAGCTCTGGAAATGAATCCGCCCATCGAACAAATCGGCAATCGGATTCGCATTGGCTATCCGAAGGACCCCGCGCTGCTGCGCGGAGTGTCGATGCGCCTGGAAATTGAGATACCCCCCGCCACCCAAGTTTGCGCCCAGACGGTCTCCGGAGGCATCCGGATTGACGGCGTGCTTGGCTCGCTAACTACCGAGACGATTTCCGGCCGCACCGAAATTAGAGCCGCCAAGGGCCCGATCATTGCCGAGTCCAGATCCGGTGCCATTCAGATCGCGCAAATCGCGCCAGCCCCGATCCGCGTCCGCACGAAGTCCGGCAGAATCACGGCAGAACTGGCCAAACAAGGCGGGTATCAAGTCGAGGCTCGATCCGACTCCGGCAAAGTCTCTGGCTGGGCGACGAGGGACCGAAAACAGGGTGCGGATCGCCGTCGCTTTCAGAAACAGAGAGGGGCCCCCGGGGGGCCCCTCGTCGAGCTGGTAGCTCACTCTTCCGAAATTGAGATCAACTGACCTACTTCTCGGATTTGTAGAGGATACTGATCAGTTCGTTGCCGCCAAACGCGGACTTACCAACGACGACGCCGAGGAACTTGAAGCCATCTTCACCGGCTTGGCGGAGCTCCTTTTCCATGGTCGAGGTCTTCGAGGTGGCGGCGAGTTTGTAAGTAATCCGCCCAGCCTTGCTATCCGGATTCAGTTCCAGGATCACCGCGACTTCCTTGCCCCCGAACTTCGACGAGAACACCGTTTGTCCGCAATAGAAGAAGCCCTCTTCACCCGCCTGATTGAGCTCCTTTTGCATCGTGGAGGTCTTCGAGGTGGCGATGAGTTTGTACTTCCGACCGTTCGATGGCACTCCGGAGTTCTTGGTCATTACCGTAATGACTTCGCTGCCGCCGAAGGCGGACTCGCCGCCCATCGCACCGCCAAAGACGAAGCCATCGGCCGCCGCTTGATTCAGTTCCTTTTCCATCGTGGAAGTCTTACTCGTTGCCAGGACGCGGTAGTCAACTTTGCCGTCAGCGGAAAGAGCAAGCGCCGCCGTCATAGCGGTAACAAAAAAGAGTCTGAGTATCATGATCGTTAAGGATACCATCATGGTAATCTCTGGGAGATGACAGGCGACTTGTTTCGAGAGTTTTCGACGCGAAAATTGGCGCAACTCGCGGGGCGGGTTGATGTGTGCCTCGATTGGCTGAGCGACGATCAGATTTGGGCCCGAGGGAGCGAGAATGAGAACGCAGTCGGCAATCTCGTGCTTCACTTGATCGGGAACACCGGGCAGTGGGTTTTAAGCGGCGTGGGCGGCGCACCGGATACCCGGGCTCGCGACGACGAGTTCAATGAGCCGAGCGGAGTGAGTAAGGAAGAGTTGAAAGCCCGCTTGGCCGAACGGATCGCGGCGGTTAACTTAGTCGTTTCCGGAGTAAGTGACGCGCGGCTCGCCGATCGCATTCAAGTCCAGCGTTACGACGTTTCAGTGCTCGAAGCGATCTACCCCGTAGTCGAGCATTTCGCCCAGTACATGGGGCAAATCGTGTTTGCCACCAAACTCCTCACTGGGCAGGAACTCGGGTTCTATACCCATTTGAAGCGCCCGGCGCATGGAGAAAAAACACCGTGAAAACTCTGATTATCCTGCTGGGAGCCGGCGTCTTGTGGGGCCAGGCCAAGCCATCAACACGGTCCTTGAACGCCATCAACTGGATGGAGTTCCAAGAACTGGTGCCCGAAAAGATCGACACCGTGCTGATTCCCACCGGGACGATGGAAGCGCACGGAGTGATCAACAATGGCGCCGACAACACGGCGCCGGAAGCGATGGTGAAGGACCTGGCCGAGGGTCTGAACGCGCTCTATGCGCCCGTATTACCTTACGGGATGACCGGCACGCTGGCTCCCTTCGCCGGGTCCTTCTCCATCAAGGAAAAGTCGTACCGGCTTTTCCTGACCGATGTCGTGGAGGGTTGGGCCGGGCAAGGGTTTCGGAACGTGATCGTCATCAACGGTCACGGCGGGCCGCAGACGGCCGTGTTGAACGACATCGCCCAGGACGTGGGCCAGCGATTGCGCGTGCGGGTGATGGTCGTGAACTGGTGGTCGACCTGTTCGGAGGCCACGCTCAAGGTGTTCGGGCAGGACGGCGGCCATGCCGGGTGGAACGAGACGGCCTACGTGCAGGCCGTCGATGGAACGTTGGTTCATCCGGAGCGGGACGACAAGGACCTGGCAACGACACGGCAGGGAGCGGCGACGTGGTTTGCCTACCCCTTCCCTTCGTCCGTCATCCTGTACCAAAAAGGCCAAGGCTATCCGCAGTACGACGCCGGCAAGGCCGCGCAGTACAGGGCCGCCGTAAATGCCTGCGTCTTGGACCTCGTCAAAGACACGATTCGGAAATGGGACAAAGCAAAGATTTTCCGCTGACCCCTTCGCTGGATTACTCTGGTTAGAGAAACTCAATGTTACGCTACTGGCTGATCGCGGTGCTCCTCTGTTCGGGCCTTTGGGCTCAGACGCCTGATGCGTCTCTGTTTGAAACGAAGATTCGGCCGGTGATGGCCGCCAAGTGCTACGCCTGCCACTCTTCAAAATTGAAGGCCCCGATGGGCGGGTTGGTGCTCGATACGAAAGCGGGCTTGGCCGCGGGAGGCAGCGGCGGGCCAGTGATCGCGGCCGGGAAGCCGAAAGAGAGCCGACTACTGACGGCGATGCGCTTCACAGACCCGCACTTGCAGATGCCCCCGACCGGAAAACTGCCGGAGACCGTGATCGCCGATTTTGAAGCGTGGATTACAGTCGGCGCGCCGGACCCGCGAGCCGCCGCCCCCGCGAACGAAGCCACTTCGGCGCTCAAGGGCATGTCGATTGAGGCGGGCAAGAAATGGTGGGCCTTTCAACCGATCGCCGAACTCCCAGCCCCACCGGTCAAGAACAAAAGCTGGGCCCGGAACAAGATCGATCCGTTCGTCCTGGCCAAGCTCGAAGCGAAGCGCTTCACCCCGGCGCCCACCGCCGATAAACGAACGCTCGTGCGCCGCGCCTACATCGATCTAGTAGGATTCAAGCCGACCTACGAAGAGGTGGAAGCTTTCGCTTCCGATCCCGCGCCCGACGCCTGGGCCAAGCTTATCGACAAGCTCCAAGCGATGCCGCGGTACGGCGAACGCTGGGGCCGCCACTGGATGGACGTCGCCCGCTTCGGCGAAGATAACCCCACCTCGGAGGCCACCAACCAGCCGTATCTCTACGCCTGGCGCTATCGGGATTGGATCATTGAGGCCGTCAATCGCGACGTGCCGTACGACCGGTTCGTCAAAATGCAACTCGCTGCGGACCTGATGCCTGATACGTCCCGCGAAGACCGAAGAGCCCTGGGCTATCTGGGCGCGGCGCCGATCTATCACAAGGACCAACGGCTGTCTGCCGACGTGATTGGTGGCTTTATGACCGACGACTGGGACGAGCGCGTGGACACGGTCTCCCGCGGCCTGCTGGCGATGACCGTCGCTTGCGCCCGCTGCCATGACCATAAATTCGACCCAATCCCGACGAAGGATTATTACGGTCTCGCCGGAGTTTTCGCGTCGACCATGCGAACTGAGCAGCCGCTGTTCGAAGTGGAGCCGGGCGTGGAGCAGCGGTACCTTTGGGTGCAGCGGCGCTTGATCGACTTGCGCTATTCGGTGAGCCTGTTAACTGGCGAAGCGTCCACCGTGGTCGATAGCGAAAGCCGGGTGGCGCGCTGGAAAGTCGAGATCGAAGAGCTCCGCAAAGAGATGGTCACGCTCCGCGAGAAAAATCCGAAGCTGGTAGCGAGCATCGAACGATACTGGACGCCGCCGCCCCCGCGACCGGCCAACGCCACTGCCGCCCAGGCGCGTCGGCGGCAGTCGCCGACCTCCACCGAACCGTTCATGAACTCGGTTTACGACGCGGCCCAATTCGTCAACGGGTCCGACCCTCAGTACACCTTCATCGACTACAAGCCGGGCGAGCCGCGCGATCTGCCCGTGCTGCGCAACGGCAACGTCGCGACGCCCGGCGAGATCGTGCCTCGCCACTTCCTGACCGTTCTTTCGAAGGGCGATAGCCGTTTCCAGAAAGGCTCGGGACGTTTGGAACTGGCCGAAAAGATTTTTACGGACGCCGCTCCGCTGGCAGCCAGGGTGATGGTGAACCGGGTGTGGGACTGGCATTTCGGGCGTCCTCTGGCCCCGACGCCGAGCGACTTCGGGATACAGGGCGAGAAGCCGACCCATCCGGAATTGCTGACCGACCTCGCCGCGCGGTTCGTGGCAAACGGATGGTCGTTGAAGTGGCTAAACCGTGAGATCATGACCTCGGCGGCTTACCAGCAGGCCAGCAAGCCCCGACCGGAGTTAGTCAAAGCCGACCCCACGAATGCTCTGTTTTGGCGTATGTCGCCGCGGCGTATGGACATCGAATCGTATCGAGACACCCTACTCCGGGCCTCGGGCCGGTTGAACTACACGATGGCGGGACCGTCCGAAGACGTGGAAGCGGCGACGAACGTGCGGCGGACGGTCTATGGCCGTATCAGTCGCGGGCGATTGAGCCCGGTGCTGAAAAACTACGACTTCCCCGACCCGATGCAAAGCGCGGGCGGACGGGACCTGACGACCACCTCGCTCCAGCAGTTGTTTGTGCTGAACAGCACTTTTTTCTTCGACTCGGCAGCGGCGATCAGCAAGGTGGTCGGGAACCTGCCGACGGAGGCAACCCGCATGCGGGAGCTGTATCGTCGGCTGCTCTCGCGGGATCCGAGCCCGCAAGAGCTGGATTTAGCGTTGAGTTTTTTGGCGAACGGAACGCTTGAGCAGTACGCCCAAGTGTTGCTGGCAACGAACGAGGAAATTTTATGGCCATGAGAAATCCGTATTCCCGGCGAGAGCTGATTCAGCGTGCGTTTGGTGGTCTAGGGACGTTGGGGCTGAGCGCCGTCTTGGGGTCGGGTCAATCGCAGGCGGCGGCGCTGGGCCACTATGGCGGCCAGCGCACGCCGGGCCGCGCGAAGCGGGTGATCAGCCTGTTTCTCGCCGGGGGGCCGTCCCAGGTCGACCTGTTCGATCCGAAGCCGCTGTTGAAGAAGTTTCAAGGGCAACGGCCGGGCGGCACGGATCTTCGCACGGAACGGCAGACCGGCGGATTGATGCCCTCTCCGTTCGAGTTCAACAAACGCGGCGTCAGCGAGATCTTGCCCAAGCTCGGGGGCGTGATCGACGACCTCTGCGTCATCCGCTCCATGTACTCGTTCAACCCGACCCATACGCCCAGCGTTAGCCTGTATCACACGGGTTCGATCCTGCTGAATCGGCCGTCGATGGGTTCGTGGATCTCCTACGGCTTGGGTTCGGAGAATCAGAATTTGCCGTCGTTTGTCGCGCTGAGTT
Source organism: Acidobacteriota bacterium (assembly GCA_025354525.1). Classification (GTDB taxonomy): domain Bacteria; phylum Acidobacteriota; class Terriglobia; order Bryobacterales; family Bryobacteraceae. The sequence continues at coordinate 10,244 of JANXMS010000172.1, read as the reverse complement.
CGAACGGTTCGGCGACGCGGTCTGGGTTTCTCCCCGCGGAGCACCAAGGGACCCCGGTCAACCACACCGAGCCCGACCCGGAGAAGATGATTCCGAATCTGCGCAACAGCCATCTGGACCCAGCCAAGCAGCGGCGGCAACTGGACGCCGTGCAGGCGCTGAACAAAACTTTCAACAACTCCTTTGGGGCCGATGACTTTTTGGACGGACGGATTCAGTCCATGGAGGCGGCGTATCGGATGCAGTTCGAAGCGATGGACGTTTTTGACATCCGAAAGGAATCGGCCGCGACGCGGGCCATGTACGGGGAGAATCAGTCGGGGAACGGCTGCCTTCTCGCCCGGCGGTTGGTTGAGAAAGGTGTCCGCTATGTCAACGTCGGCCTAGGGGACTGGGACGACCACAAGGACATCGAGAAGGCTTACCAAAAGAAAATACCGGCGATGGATCAGGCCGCGGCGGCCTTGATCCAGGACTTGAAGCAGCGGGGGATGTTGGACGATACGATCGTCCTCTGGGGCGGCGAGTTCGGCCGGACCCCGGTGTCGGAAAGCGGAACGGGGCGGGATCACAACCCCTACGGGTTCACGATGTGGGTGGCGGGCGGCGGGTTTCAGGGCGGCATCGCGCACGGGGCCACCGACGATTTCGGCTTTAAAGCGGTGGAAGACCGGGTTTCGATCCACGACCTCCACGCGACCATGCTTTACACACTGGGGCTGGATCATACCCAGTTGACGTATCGTTACGCGGGTCGCGATTTCCGGTTGACGGACGTTTTCGGCGACGTGGTGAAGGGAATTTTAGCCTAACTAAGGCTGCGGCCGTAGGCTCTATCGGTACTTGGGTCCTAATGTTGAAATGAACCAACCGATTCATGGACTAGGCCACTCGTCCGTGGTCCCATAAGGGATGGGCGAGAGGTGTGTTCAGCCAGGCACAACAGTGCAAGTGGCGCCGCTACGGGTGGTGTTTCCACTCCTGTGCCTGTGCTACGTCTTGCCGTTGCTCCTGAAGCTTCCGACCCAGCAAAAATGGGCGCTCCATGAGGGTCTGGCGGCCTTTTTAGGCGCCGCTTCGCTGGCGGCGAGCATTATTTTGTGGAAGCGGGATGTGGAGGAGCGATTTAACCCTTCGATCACCAAGCTGTTCTGCGCTCTACTTGTGGGGCATGCTGGTTTGCGGCTAGCCGCAGCGGGAGGAGTGGACCAACTTTCGCAGTTCGTTCTGATTCTGATCGGTGGCACCTGGCTCTTGCCGAAGTGGAAGGATTGGTGTTTCTTTTTGGCGGTACCGATGCTGTTGGTTTGGATTGGCGTCGCTTCGATTCGCCTGAGCTTGGCGGAACTAGTTTATGGGGCAGCCGAGTTGACAGGGGCGGCGCTCGTGACGGGCATAGCGATTTGGTTTCGCAAACCTCGCGTCTCCTTGAAAGCCGTGGAGGCTCCTGAGGAGTCGGATCGGTGGCGAATGCTAGTGGCGGCGGAGGGCTCGAACGACGGACTTTGGTATTGGAGTTTGAGCACTGGCGAGTTTGCGGTGAACGCGGCTTGGGCCCGTCTGGTCGCCTATAAACCCGGCGAGATCAAGGCCGATGTCGAAGAGTGGATGAGCCGAGTTCATCCGGGATACTTGGACCAACTGCGGGCCGATATTGACAACCATTTAAAAGGCGGAGGCGCGACGTTTTCGAACGAGCATCGGCTGCTTCGTAAGGATGGGACGTATTTGTGGGTTTCGGCGCGAGCGAACGCGGTGCGAAACGAGGCGGGCCGGGCGATCGCCTTGGCAGGTTCGCTGCGGGACATGACGTCGGTGATCGCCGCTGATCGCAACTCGCTGCACGACTCTTTCCACGACAAGCTGACGGGGTTGCCGAACCGTGGGTTTTTGATGGCCCGACTGAATCAACTGACCGCTCGCAATGCCTCTCATGGGCAACCGGTGCCCCTGTTCGCGCTGCTATTTCTGGATCTGGACCGCTTCAAAATCATCAACGATAGTTTGGGGCACTTAGCTGGAGATCAGCTCTTACTCGGCGTGGCCGAGCGGTTGCGCAACTGCGTTCGGCCCATGGATATGGTCAGCCGTTTTGCCGGGGATGAGTTTGCGGTGCTGCTGGAAGAGGTGACGGATACGGATGAGGCTTTGCGGATTGCGCTTCGGATCCGCGATGAGCTGGGATATCCGTACGATTTAGCCGGCAAGGACGTGATGAGCGGGGCGAGCGTCGGCGTCGTGATGGGCCATGACCGGTTCGCTACGGCCGATGAGCTTCTGCACATGGCCGATACGGCGATGTACCACGTTAAGACCCAGAAACGCGGGCAGGTGCAACTGTTCGACGCCAGCATGAGGGCGGCGAGTTCGCGAGTGCTCGACTTGAAAAGCAGCCTGACGCGAGCGCTAGGCCAAGGCCAGTTGCTGCTGCACTATCAGCCGGTCGTGGCGCTGGCAACCGGCCAAATCACGGGCGTCGAGGCGCTGGCCCGTTGGCAGCGAACGGCGGAGGAACTGATCGGCCCGACCGAATTCATCTCGCTCGCCGAGGACCTGGGCATCATCAACGAGATCGGCGAATGGGTGCTGCGAACGGCGTGTGCGCAGAACGTGGCATGGATCAGGCAGGGTCTTCCGCCCACGTTGATGTCGGTGAATGTTTCCCCGCGACAGTTGCAGAATCCGGACTTTGGGGAACTGGTCCGAGATATTCTGCGCGAGACCGGCATGTCGGCACAACTGCTCGAACTGGAACTGACCGAAAGCACGATGCTGCAGGCGGTGGAGCGGACGCCGCAGGTGCTGGCGAGCATCAGCGGGCAAGGCATCCGTTTTTCGATTGACGATTTCGGTGCCGGGTTGTCGTCGTTAAGCCATCTGCGGAAGTTTTCGTTCCATACGCTGAAGTTGGACCGTTACTTTGTCGCCGATCTGACGACCGACAGCCGAACGCGCGCGATTGCCAAAGGCTTGATCACCATGGCGCACGAGTTGAAGCTGCAAGTGGTGGCTGAAGGGGTGGAGCGGCGGGAGCAACTACAGTTGCTGGCTCACTTGCAATGCGACCAAGTGCAGGGCTTTTTGATCAGCCGTCCGCTGCCCGCCAACCTGCTGGTGGCGGGTCTTCGCGGAGTGCGTTTGCCTCGCGTGGTGGAATGGGCGCAAGCGCCCATGAGCGACGTGTGGGGCCTCGGGGAAACACTGCGGGCCCAGCGCCAAACCCACCCTGTCCCGAACACCCCTTGCGTTCAACCTTCAGATGTGATCTAAACAGGGGCCAGGGGCGCGTGCGCCCCTTGATCCAGATCTATCAAAAGGGGAAATATGCACAGACTAATCGCTTTGTTGTGCTTCGCGGCCACGATGGCCTTAGCGCAAATTGGCACGTCCACAATGACCGGAAGAGTCACTGACTCCACCGGCGCAACCGTACCGAATTGCACCGTCGTCATCGTTCAGAAGGGAACCAACTTTACCTTCACGGCCAAATCGAATCAGGAAGGAATTTACCGTGTTCCGTCGCTGCAGCCGGGACTCTATCGCGTCACCTTCGAGTCGCAAGGCTTTAAGAAAATTGTCCGCGACGATCTCGAAGTCCGCACCGGCGACACGGTCGCCATCGACGCCGCCATGCAAGTCGGCCAAGTCTCCGAACAGATCGAAGTTAAGGGCGGCGCGCCGCTACTCGAAACCGAAACGTCAGCCACCGGTTCGGTCATGTCCGGCGATACGCTTTATGAGATGCCGCTCTACCAGCGCTACATCAATTCAACGCTAAACTTGGTCCCCGGCATGACCAGCGGCGGCTATGCTTATGGCGGCGACCTCGGCTCCTACCACCTGGCCGGCCAACGCAGCGGTGCCATCGGCATTTTTGAAGACGGCGTGAACGGGAACGACCAGATGGGCGGGACCGGAACAATCAAGCCCCTGCAAAACGCGGTGGCCGAAGTCAAAGTGATCACCACCGTTCCGCCGGCTGAATACGGCCATTCGGCGGGCGGCGTGATCTCGGTTGTGAAGAAGTCCGGTACCAACGAACTCCACGGCATGGGCTCCTGGTATGGACGGACCCGGCGTATGCAACATCGGTTGTACTTCGATAAGTTCACCACCACCAACCTGGGCGTGATGACTTTCTTCATGCAGCCCGACGCCAACGTCAGCGGACCGGTCGTGATCCCGAAACTTTATAACGGTAAGAACAAGACCTTCTTCTTTTTCGGTTATCAACGGCTCCACGAAAAAAAGGTGGCTCAGGTCGTAGCGACCACGCCGACGCCGTCGATGCGCATGGGCGATTTCAACTTCCCGGGCATTGCGAATGCAAACCAGATCTTCGACCCCGCAACCACCCGGCGCAATCCGGATGGAACGTGGGCGCGCGATCCATTCCCGGGCAATCGCATCCCCACCAACCGCGTCGATGCGGCGTCGCGAAAAGTTCTCGACTTCGATCCGTGGGTGCAGCCTAACTTTGCCGGCACTTACAACACGCTCGGCCCGGTTGGCAACCTGCTCGCGAACGAACTCGCGCTGACCTTCTTCAACGACTACAACCTACGCATCGATCATCAGTTCTCACAGGCGTTCAAGATCTACGGCAGCTACACCGACAACGCCCAGACCGGCTTCCAACGCCCGATCAATATCCGGACCGACCGGAGCTCCTTTGACCACCAGCAAGGCAACTACGCCCCGTTCCGCCAGATCAACTCCTCGCTCGGCTATACCTGGATCGCGAGCCCGTCGGTGGTAAACGACTCTCGCGTTGGCTACTTCCGTCGTCGGAACGACACGCAGGTCCCGGGCTTCGGCGGCAATTGGCCGCAGCAGTTGGGCATCCCCGGCCTCGACCAGTCGCTGATGCCGGCCTTCGGATCCGGCGGTCGCGATAGCGCCGATTCCATCTACGGCCTCACCGGGGCGACCCCCGGCAAACTGGTCAACGAGACCTTCTCGTTCCGCAACGACACGACGCTCGTGCGCGGCACGCACGCGTTCAAATTCGGTTACGAGATTCTCAAATTCCGTCTAAACTCGGCCAATTACGCCCGCCCGGCAGTCTTGAGCTTTGCTGGCGTCACCGCTGGCTTGCAACCAAATGGCGTCGCCATTCCCAATACCGGCAATACGTTTGCCGGGTTCATGACCGGCTACGTTGGACAGGGACTGTTCACTGGAGAACTCACCAGTTGGCTGCCCCGGTCAAGCATCCATAGCTTCTACTTCCAGGACGATTGGAAGTTCTCCCGGACGCTGACCATCAACGCCGGCGTCCGCTACTCGAACGAAAGCCCGTACAACACCAAGAACGGCGCGATGAGCAATTTCAGCCCCACGGCTACCGATCCGCTCACCGGCCGCCTCGGTTCCATCATCCACCCCACCGCCGGACTCAACAAGCGGGACAACAACAACTTCAACCCCCGCCTCGGCTTGGCCTGGCATCCGTTCGAAAAGTTCGTCTTTCGCGCGGGGGTCGGTTTCTATACGGTTGACGTGAAGTTCCCGATGCAACGGGGCAACTATGACGAATACGTCGCCACCGTGAATCAACAGGCGGCCCCGGGTGATCCTTCCCCCGTCTTCCGTCTGAGCCAAGGCCCGGCACCGATTCGCTTCAACGTCGCCAGCGGCGGTACGTCGCTGTTCAGCGGCACGAACTTCGGTTCGCGCAGCGTCGAATGGTGGGATCAGAGCCTCCGTAACCCGTACGTCCTGAACTTCAACGGCGGCGTGCAGTACGAAGTCGCCCGCGACTACGTTGTCGACGTCAGCTACCAGGGTTCGTCCGGCGTCGGTTTGATCGAACGTTGGCAAGCCAACACGTTCCCGATCGATTATTTCTCGGGGAACCCGACCCAACAGAACGCCGTGCTCGCGACCGCCCAGAATTTCCGCCCGTACAACGCCTTCGGCGACGTCCGGTTGCGGTCGAACTTCGGCCACTCGACGTTCCACTCCGGCACGGTGAAGCTCGAAAAGCGCATGTCTCGCGGGATGTTCTTCTCGACGTTCTACACCTTCTCGAAGGCGATCAATTCGCAGGACAACGACAACGACGGCTCCGGCGTTGCTCCTCTGCAGAATCGCAGTCTTGAAAAAGCGTTGGCCGGTTACAACCGCTCCCATCGCTGGCTCGCCACGGTCAACTACGAACTGCCGTTTGGCGCTGGAAAGAAGTACGCTTCCAGCGGCTGGAAGAAAATGGCGTTCGGTGGTCTCGAACTTTCCTGGATCCAAACGGTTGAGAGCGGCAACCCGTTAACGTTCTCGTTTGACGGCAGCCCGAACAACTACTACCCAGGCTTCGCCGGCAACCGCCGTCCGAACGCCGTGGGTCCGGCTGTCCAGATCCGGGACAACTTCCGGGACACCGGCGGCGACCGGTTCAACGTGCAGAACATCAACTCCGTCTTCACGGGCGGCCAGAACGGCCTGGATTCGTTCGCCTATCCGTCGGCGTTCACGACCGGCAATTTGGGCCGCAACACGAGCACCGGCTTGCCTCTGCTCTGGAGCCAGATTTCAGCACAGAAGAACTTCCAGTTCGGCGAAAAGGTCCGCGCCCAACTGCGTTGGGACTTCCAGAACGCGCTGAAGACTTATAACTTCAACCCGCCCACCACCACGGTCGACTTCCGCAACCCACGGACCTTCGGCAAGGTGTCGAGCGACCCGCGCACGGCCTCCCTCGGCGGCCAACCGCTCATGAACCTGACGCTGGCCATCTTTTTCTAAACGAGAAGCAGCCGAAGAAAAAGGCCGGTCCCTTCGCGGGGGCCGGCCTTTTTCGTATTTCCTGTCGCAACGACGACGAAGCTGAGGCCGCCTACCATACGTCAATCGCAGGGAACGCGGAAGCGACGCTCTACACGCCCCGTGACCCCAAAGCCGACGAACCGCGCGGCTCGTTGGCGTCTCTTCCTTCACCGCTGGACCGGGATATAAGCCACAGCCGAGCTAATTCCGTTGACCGTAACCGGTAGTTCGTACTCCCCGTTCTCCTGATCGCCCAGCACTCAGAAGCAAATCGCAATACGCCCGCGTAGCGCGCTTGCCCCTCCGCAACTGAACTTCTCCCGTGACCCCAAAGCCAACGAAGCGCGCGGCTCGTTGGCCTCTCCTCCTTCACCGCTGGACCGGGATATAAGCCACAGCCGAGCTAATTCCGTTGACCGTAACCGGTAGTTCGTACTCCCCGTTCTCCTGTTCGCCCGGCACTCAGAAGCAGATCGCAATAAACCCGCGTAGCGCGCTTGCCCCACTGCAACGCAACTTCTCCCGTGACCCCAAAGCCAACGAACCGCGCGGCTCGTTGGCCTCTCTTCCTTCACCGCTGGACCGGGATATAAGCCACAGCCGAGCTAATTCCGTTGACCGTAACCGGTAGTTCGTACTCCCCGTTCTCCTCATCGCCCGGCACCTGGAAGTCCACCAGATAGACCCCGGCGAAGCTCGACAACCCGGCGTACAACGGCGTCACCGTCCGAGTGCCGAACTGAAGCGCCACTTGGCCAGTAACCGGATATCCGCCATCGCGGGCCGCGGGGATCCGCCCGATCGGCACCACTGGATTCGTCGGGCCGAGGCCCATCCCGTAGGCGATCACAAACTCGCCGGGGCGCGTCGGCCGCACCACCAAGCCGCTGATCGAAGTCACGCCGAACAAGTCGGCCGGAGCAATAAACGCCGAGTTGTCCGCCGCGAGCGCGGCGGCGTACCGGCGGTTGCCTTGATCGTAAGTAAAAAAAGGAAGGGTTGAATGCTCGCGCCGTCACGGATACCGGGCTGCTTCCGACGCCATCGCGTTCAACGACCACGTTGACCGGCCCAGCAGCAACCCCATCGGGAGCGTTAGCATTCACCGGACCAGAGGGAGGCCTCCTGGCTACCGATAAAGATCCGGGTGCCGTTCAACGTCTTCGGGGTTTCGCCGTTGACAAACGCCTGGCTCCAGTCGCCGGTTCCGCCGCTGAGACTGGCCCCGAAGATCGAGAAAAACGCCCCTGGCGCGACTGGGGTGCTCTCGGCAAGCGTCGCCCCGTTCCGCTCCGGCTGCGGTAAACGACGGCGTGGTAGCGCCAACGGTGGTCGAGAAGGGGTCGCGAGCAAGCTGAATCACCTCGGCGTCCGAAAGCGCATTGGTGTAAGCGCGAAGCAGAGCGATGCGCCCGGAGGAGTAGTCGGCCCGGCTCTGGTCGGCCGTGTTGTCGAGAAAGAAATGCACGATCCGGTTTGCCGTGAGCAGGTTCATCGACGACGTGCCCAGGTTCATATCGAGCTGCCCGTTGACATAGAACCGGAACCGGTCGGCGGTCACCGTCACAACGACGTGTTGATACTGGCCGTTCGTCTGGCTGGCGGTACCGGTGGAGAGGGTGGAAAGCGTGTAGCGGTTCGGTGGGTTCAAGTAGAGGCCACGGTCGGAGGTGCGATCCTGCACATCGAAAACCCGACGGAAAGTCGAGGGGCGTTCCGTGAAGGTGAACACCATTTCGAAGGAATAAGAGAGCGGATTGACGACGCCAGCGGTAAGTAGGGGGGGCCGGCTTGGTCGTTCGGAGTGCCGGAGAACTGGTACACCGTCCGCTGGCTCCCAAGCACCGTGTCGGTGAGATAGCTTCCTCGATGCAACGGATCAAACGGCCCGCAGCGCCGAACCGCCTCCAGCGGCGCGTTGAGGTTATTCTGAAAGGTATAGGTTGCCGTCAGGGAAGCTGACTGGCTGAATCCGGGGACGGAAGCGCCGACCACAAGCATCGCGAGTTGGAGCGAAATTGTAGGCATCATCCAGTCACGCGAGAAATTCGGCACAAAAAGGCTCATCCGCAAGTAATAATTCTTATGGCCGACAAGCGTACTCTTATCTTTGACCTCGGAAAGGTGATTATTCCTTTCGACTTCGAACGCGGCTATCGGGCCATCGCCGGGGACTGTGGTCTGCCTCCATCCGAGATTCGAGCCCGGATAGCGTCGACGGACTTGGTCGTCCGGCTGGAGACGGGGCTGATCGAAGCGGATGACTTTGTCGCCCAAGTTAGCGACTTGGTCGGGTTTCCAGGAAGCTACGCTGAATTTTGCGCCCATTGGACGGCGATCTTTTTGCCCGAGACGCTGATCCCAGAGTCGCTGATTACAGCGCTGAAGGGGCGTTTCCGATTGCTTGTGCTGTCGAACACCAACGCCATCCATATCGAAATGGTGCGCGAGCGGTACCCGATTCTACAGCATTTTGACCATTTCGTGCTTTCGCACGAAGTGAAGGCGATGAAGCCCGATCCGCGAATTTACGCCGCGGCCTTGGTGCACGCACAAGCCGAACCAGCCGAATGTTTTTTCACCGATGATATTCCTGACTTTGTTGCTGGCGCACGCCGCGCCGGGATCGACGCGGAGCAGTTTACCGGCTATGAGACGCTGCTGAGTCACCTACGCGAGCGAGGGATTGTGGTGTAAGGTCGCAGATGAGAATGGACCAGCCAGCGCGGGCCTTGGGCGTGCGGTGGCGAAAGGGCTGGTAGTAGTCCTGATATTGCAGGGCGAAGAAGTGAGCGGGTAGAAGGCTGGCGCTAATGGCGTAAATGCCCGGCTCCGGCTCCAGAGCCGTCTTGCCCTTGGCTAGAGCCGCGTTCCACGGTGGCGGCGTGGATACGATCTCTTTGTCGGTAAAGTACCGCCACGGGGTATCGGCACCGAAGTAGGCGAGGCGCAAAGACGGCATCTGGTTCGCCATCAGCACGCCATGGCCGAGGGCGGTGGGTTCGAGGGCGAACACAATAGCAGCCAATAGCCCTTGGGCGGCCGGCAAGTGGGAAGAGCAGGACGGGCAGGCGGGTGAGAAAGATGAGCCAGTGGTAGGCGGGGTCTTTTTGATCGACGGCCCAATTGGCGATGGCACCCCATTCGTCTGATGGGCGACAATTAGGAACCGCTTCTAGCGACAATTACTTTTGCAGCACCAGCAGCAGGTATTTTGATGTGAAGTCAACATCTGCCGCTGGGCGTTGGTTGAGATGGGGCTTTGCCCCAAGCCCCAGGATTTAGCGCATTGTGCCATCCCAGGTCGGCTACGAACCCGCCGACAGTGGGGATGAAGCCACGGGAGCACCCTCCGCCGGTGGCAAGTCGACTTTGGTAGTTGTCGTTTCGACCGTTTCTAATTGTCGCCAAACATTCGTCCTTGGTGTTCCAGCGAGAGTCGGTCGCGAGAGGGATCGGAAGCGAGAAGGCGCGCGGAA
>JANXMS010000168.1 GCA_025354525.1 Acidobacteriota bacterium | reverse complement strand
CTTCAACGGCACCTCCCTCGCAGGCTGGCGTTGGGCCGACGAAACCCTTGCCCCCTCCCCCTCCTGGGCCGTCGTCAACGGCACCCTCGTCACCACCCCAGGCCAAGGCAAGCAGGTCTACCTCCTCTCCCAACGCGAGTTCACCGACTTCGAACTCGCCTTCTCCTGGCACGCCTCCCCCGGTGCCAACTCCGGCATCAAATACCGTATCCAGTCCATCGCCAACAAATCCCGCCTCGAACCTCACGGCCTCGAATATCAGATCACTGACGATCTCTCCAACCCCGACTCCCTCTCCACCCCCCGCCACTCCTGCGCCGCCCTCTACGACTACGTCGCCCCCAGTCGCACCGCCCCCGCCGCCCCCAACCTCTGGCACCACTCCCGCATCATCGCCCACGGCCTCCACATCGAACACTGGCTCGACGGCGAAAAAGTCATCGACGTCGATCTTGATTCCCCCGCTGCCGAAGCCTCCTTCGCCGAGAGCGAGCGCACCGAAAGCAAAGTCACCCTCCGCCGTCAGGCCCGCCGCCTCTCCCCCATCGCCCTCCAAATCCACGACGGCGTCGTCGCCTTCCGCGATATCAAAATCCGACCACTCCGCCCTCGTCGGCTCTAACGTTCCCCTCGCCGACCACCGCCCCGGCTACAACGACCTCTTCCAACTCGCCAACCCCTTCGTCCCCGCCTACGCCGGCCTCAACCTCGAACAGTACTCCGATGGCCGTCCCCGCTCACCGGAAGCCAGCATCTTCTTCGAACCCCGCCCCCATGGCTCTCCATCAACTCTCCCCCACCCCCGTCTACGGCGTCGCCAGCGTCACCCGCTTCGAACTCAAAGAGCCCTACTACATCGACGTCAACTACCGCGCCACCCCCACCCACAACCGTTTCACCAGCAACTTCCTCGGCATCTTCTGGGCTTCTTACAAGAATGCGCCCGAAGACAAAAGCATCTACTTCCGCGGCACCGACTCCCCCACCGCCCGCCCCGCTGGCTCCAATTCTCTACCCAACTCCACGGCCGCGACGCCTCCGTCCTCCCCCTTCCGTTACACGAAGCCCTTCTTCTACGGCCGTATCGGCGACCTGGTCCTCATCTACATCTTCCAGCCCAACCCCCACCGGCGACGACACCAACCCCGCCTGGGATTTCCAACTTCTCATCCCTCATCCCCAGCCCAAACAAGGAGTACGCCCTCAACCTCCGCCTCGTCTACAAGCCCTGGGTCGGCCGAGCCGACGTCCTAGCCGAAATAAAAAAATATCTGCCATGATCGAAATGCCACCGGTCCTACGCCTTTCCTAGTGAGAACCAAACACATGACCCGTAGACTCTCCCTCGTCTCCCTAGCCGCCGGCTTCACCGCCAGCCTCGCCGCCGCCCAGCCGAACCCTAGCGGCGACTGGATCCTGAACCTCCTCCGCGCCAGCATGGAGGCGAAAAAAGGAGTTACCCTCCACATCAAGGGCCAAACCGTCGCCATCCTGGTCACCGCCATCGGCGATCACTTCGTCGAAGGCCGCAGCCAGCAATCTTCCAAAATCGTCGTCCGCCTCGACTCCATCGACGCCGTCGCCATGGCCTAATCGGCCGCTAACGCACCCTCGCCGCAAATCGAGCCCTCGCGCGCGCCGCCTCTTCCTCCCGGCTCCGCGCGGGAGCCTTCGTCTCGAGCGACCGCAGCATCCGACCCGCCGCCTCTGCAATCTCACTCACCGCCCTCTCGAACGCTCCCTCGTTCGCCGTCGAAGGCTTTACCGATCCACTAATCTTCCGCACAAACTGCAATGCCGCCGCCCGAATCTCCTCGTCCGTCGTCGGCGGGTCCAGCGGAAACAGAATCTTTATATTTCGACACATAAGAGACTACCCCAATTTAAGGAAATCAACAGGAACAGAAGGCTTTCTCTCCTCGCCCTCACTGCCGACTTTGCCCAGGCCACCACGGAGGCCGACTCGATCCTCAGCGCGCTCCAAACCAGCCTCCAAAGCAAGAAAATGAAGGGGCCAATCCATCGGCGGAGCCCGCATGCGCAGGCAGCGAAACACGTACGCCGTCCGCTCACCGTCTTTCCCCAAACCAGCAATGTAACCCCTCATCTCGACACCGGCCAACCCGACATCCTCCTCCAACCACTGCGTAAGCGCGGCTCGCGCTGGGGCCCACTCTCCCCCCAACTCGGTCGCTCCCGCCCTGCCCAAATAGGCCCCCGCATCATCGCAACAGCAAAGCCATCGCGCGGAACATCGTCGAGCGTCCCTGTATCCGTAAACTCGGCTCGAAACGCTTTCGCCGCCGACCCATCAGCCACACACCACGGGCAGAAACATGCGGAGAGGCAATGAAACCTCTCCGCATACGCCGGACCCATGTACACATACCCGCGGATCCGATTGCAGCACAGACACGGCTGGTCCGGATTCCCTTCCGCGCTGCCCGTTGCAACGGGGTCGGGATGATACTTCGTGATCGGCAGGTCCATTCGCCGTCCTCTTATTTGAAGGTCGCCGTTGCCTTTCCCTTCTTGTAGAACAACGTCACTTCGCTGATCGCGAGCAGATCGAGGTCATACCAAATGTACTCGTCCCCGCCTTCGTCTTCCACGCGAAGGTCCCAAAGCTTGGCCTTCTCCTTCCGGCGGAAAACGATTTCCACTTTCTCGCCGTCGGCCAAAGAGTCCTTGCCCAAAATGTCATCGCCCCAGTCTTTCGAGTTGTGCGGTGTCACCTGGATCTCGTCAATGGTGAAGCCAGTCCGGTTCACCACCCAAAAATCCTGCTCGCCCGCCAACAAAGTCGCCGGGGCCAAACCCAACGCGCTTCCCAGCGCCAAAAACTTTCGTCTGTTCAACATCGAAATCCTCATATCCGTGCTTATCGTCCCAAAGGCAGTTTGATACAACGAGAAATCGCTGTCGTCTGCCCATCATTCAGAATAACCAACTCCCGCTTCCCCGTCAGCACCACATGCGTAGTGTTTCGGCTCGACTGAAACCGAAGGCGTGCCGAGTTGAGGTAGCGAAAACTTCGCCGCGTCCCGTCGGTGCGAATTCTTCGTGTCAACGGTCTTGAGGCCAAACCGAGCGGCGCTCCGACCGACGGGCTGTTGGGCCATGTGCCCGCCTTGCGGTCGATTCGTGGGGTTTCGACCTTCCTCATCCAGCAACGATGGCTGACGGAGATCGAGTCGGTAGACCCCAGTGCCTCAGAAATCCCCGCCCGCAGGGCGGAACGAGTGCTTTCAGGCCGACGGCAATCCTCATGATGACGCTGAACCAAGACACCTCGCCGCCTCCGTTCGATACCCCTAGTCTCCCTCTCGTAATGCCAACTCTCCACCCCGACGGAAATCTCCCCCCGCGCCGAATCGAAAACCTGTTGCTGGCGCTCGGTCGTAAGCCAAGTCGCCAGCAATGCGAACGCCACCGCGAACAGACCCCCCCCGGATTGCTCATAGAACATCGCCGCCGCAGTCGCCAAGCAGAGCACCGAGCAAGGTCCAAATAGACCTTGAATTACCACGTCCCCTTCCGGTTCCGCAGTCAGAACAATTGCCGCATAGTCGTCTTAAACCGTCCTCGACGCAACCCAATCGCCGCAGATCCCCACCGTGGAAAGAAAAACCGAAATAGCTCTTTCCCTCAGTGCTGTCAATCAGCATCCGCCGCGACCCCAGAAAAACGAATCGGCACTATCGAAGCTTCCCGCAGGTCGCCGGACCCGGCGACTCTCGCTTTCGTCGCAGAGTCTTTGATCACCATCACGGCCACCGGCACTGAGCTGTAGCGATCAACAAAAACACCGAACCCTCCCACCGCTCCACCCGCCACTTGCCGCAAGGGGAGCTCGCTTCTTTCAATACCCATCTGTTTCATCACCCGCCCTGATTGACTATCGGACGAAGATGCTTCCGCCGATAATGAATTGGGTTCCATTATGAACGAAAGTCTGGACAACGCAGTTTTGGAAGGCGATAGCCATGCGGCCCGCCGCATGGACCCCGCCGCCCTGCTCAACCTCGCTCTCTACGGCCCCGAACGATCCCTGGATACAGCCGGTCCGGCGCTCGCCGAAAAACTAGGCCAGCCGGCCCTCGCCGCGCTTCTCCTGCAATACCCTGACCCCAACCAGCGCCTCCGCCTCCGCTACCTTCTCGCGATCGCCGGAGACCGCGGCCCCAAAGGTTTGGCCGACCTAGCCACCAATGCGGGAAACCCTTGGCTCGAACCGGCCCGCTGGATCGCCACGCTCCTGCTCTATCCCGTTGAAGCCCGAGAAGATGCGTTGGTACAGGCGCTGTCGAGCGGCACGCCCGAACAACGCTGGAGAGCCGCCGAGGCCCTGGGGAAGGGAAGTGGTCCAGCGGGTTGGCAAGCCTTGCGTGCCGCTTCGAAGCACGATGCGCTCGCGGTCGGTAGCCTCGGCAAAATCTCCAAGCGCGCCGATCGGTCGATAGCCGAACTCGGCCGTCCGCCCGCCCCGTTGCCTAAGGCCCCCACCAACCCCTCCGCCCCTCCAGCGAACCCTACCTCGGACGTCGGCTGGCCGGAGTGGATCCTGTTCGGAGCCTTTTGCTTGCTCATCTGTGCTGCCCCTCTTGCCGCCCACCTTCTCCTGCTCTCGATGCCCAACGCCAGCGCCTGGCTCGATAGCAAATGGCTCAACGGCGTCTATGTCTCGTGGGCGTTCCTGATCTACTTCTCCTGGAGCTTCTTGCCTTCAATGAGCCATTCTCCTCACGAGCGCCTCCGCGCTTGGCTAACTTTCTTCGCCCTCGAACTCGCCTATCCCGCCTTCGCTTGGGGCTTAGCCGCGCCGGACCGTCTCTATCTCTTTGCCGACGTAGCCAGCTATTTCTCCACCAGCCTCTGCTTGGCCACGGGCCTCATCCTCGTCTGGTTTGGTCTAGGTGCCCTCCGTTCCGGAAACCAATTTGGCGGCGTCCTGCTCGCGCTCGTCGCCACGCTGTTTTGCCTCCTCATCCCCGCCCTCGCCGGCGAGATCGCTTGGTGGCAGCAAGTCGAACTCGCGGGCACCGGATGGTTCAATCCCGCCCTCCGCGTCGTCGGAGTCGCCCTAGGCGTCTCCGGAGTCGTCCGGAACTTAGCCAACTCGGTTCTCTTTTAGTGGATCGATAATCAACTCTCCCCGCGCTCCTCCTATCCGTTCCTGCGCGAACGCTGAATCGTACTAGCTTCGCGGATCCCTCAAGTAACTACCACCGCCTCAATACAACGGCTAAGATGAGTTAGAGCCGCCCGCGCCACATCGGATAGGACCGCGGCAATTCACAACTTAGCCCATGCCTCCCTGGATCCAGGATTGTGATCGCCAACACTTCGAAACCCAAGGCTACACGGTGATCAGGAACGTGATCCCCCCCAGCCTCGTGGCCAGCGCGGTTCGCGACATAACAGCCTTTGTCGGCGCGGACCTCGCCGATAGCCAAACTTGGTACAACGGTCCGCAGGTTCTCGATGGCGTAGTCCCCATGCATCACGCCCAGTCCCTTTGGGATATTCGTCAACATCCCAACCTCTACGAGGTCTTCTCCGAATTCCACGGACACGGCCAGTTAAGAATGGATATCAACCGCTGCATGTTTCGACCACCGGTCCATCCACTTCACCCAGGCCGCAGCCTAGGCGATATCCATTGGGACGCCGATCCCCGCGCCAAAGTCGAGCCCACCCTGCAGACCGTCGTCCTGCTTAGCCCAATCGGTCGCGGTCGGGGTGGCTTTCAATGTATTCCGGAGATTTACCGCAATCTCGATACTTGGCTGGAGCAGAACGGCGAAACGGGTAACGACTTCGACTTCCGGCATGCCGCCCTAAATCACCCCAAGACCTTGGAGGTCGAAGCGAATGCCGGCGACATCATCATGTGGTCCACCAAACTGCCGCATGGATCCGCGGTAAACCTTTCGAACCAGCCGAGAATGGCGATGTTCGTCACCTTGCAGCCGCCCGACGACTCCTCGGAAACTCGCGAACAGATGAAATACCTATGGCTCTCGAAGCGCGCCCCGGAATGCTGGCGCGGATTGCCCAGTCAACTAGACCCCGAGCCAGGACCGCCTGCCGAACTCACGAAACTAGGCCAAAAGCTGCTCGGGATCCTGCCCTGGTCCTCCGCGTCCACATTCCCGACAAACTGACCGTGTCTCGCACCGTTTGCCGCGCAATCCCCTCGGAGCCTTCTCCAACTGCTTCCCCATCGATGCCTATCACGGCGCCGACCGCCTAAAAGCGATTGCTTCGCCCTCGAACTAGGCATGGATGCTGCCGAGATCCGCTTCAAGAATTTCATCGCGCCCCAGGAGTTGCCCTTCCCCAGCGCAACCGGCCTCATTTACGATAGCGGCAACTAGGCCAAGACTCTCGACATCACCCTCGATACCCTCAACTACGCCGCTCTCCGCGAAGAACAACTGACCCTGCACGCGCAAGGCCCCCTCATAGGCCTCGGCAGCGCCACCTACGGTGAGATTAGAGCGATACCCGCTTTAATGGAGGCGTTCTGGAAACCCGAACTACCGGCCCCGTATGGGGCGGACTGCAAACTACGTTTGTCCCAGCTCAGGGCCCCGTCAATGCATGCGCTTGTCGTCGATCTCGCCGAGGCTCTATCCCCCTTCCTCTCTCCCGACATTGCTCCGGATCTCTTCAGACGTCGCG
>JANXMS010000166.1 GCA_025354525.1 Acidobacteriota bacterium | reverse complement strand
ATGGGGGAGGTGTATAAGGCGCGGGATACGCGGCTGGAGCGGACAGTGGCGATTAAGGTTTTGCCGTCGCATATTGCGGAGCGGGAGGATTTGCGGGCGCGGTTCGAGCGGGAGGCGCGGGCGGTCGCGTCGCTGAATCATCCCCATATCTGCGTCCTTCACGACATCGGTACCGGCTACATGGTGATGGAGTTGATTGAAGGGGAGACGCTGGCTTCGCGGATTGAGAAGGGAGCGGTGCCGCTTGCTCAGGCGCTGGTTTGGGCGGGGCAGATTGCGGATGCTTTGGATCGGGCGCATCGGGCGGGGGTGACGCATCGGGATGTGAAGCCGCAGAACATCATGATTACGCGGGATGGGGTGAAGGTGTTGGATTTTGGGTTGGCGAAATCCAGTGTCTCGATTGGTCCGACGGATGCTACGTTGACGAAGGTGTTGACGACGGAAGGGACGGTGATGGGGACCCCGCAGTATATGGCACCGGAGTTGTTTGAGGGGCGGGAGGCGGATGCGCGGAGTGATATCTGGGCGTTTGGGGCGGTGCTGTATGAGATGGTGACGGGGCGGAAGGCGTTTGCGGGGAAGAGTTATTCGAGTTTGGTGGGGGCGATTCTGTCGGCGGATCCGGCGTCGATGGCGGTGACGCCGATTACGCCGCGGTGGTTGGAGCGGTTGGTAAGGCGGTGTTTGGCGAAGGATGCGGAGGAGCGGTGGCAGTGCATGCGGGATGTGGTGCTTGAGTTGCGGACGCCGCCGGAGGAGGTTGTTGTTGCCGGGGCTGCGCGGATGGGTTGGTGGCCTTGGATCGTGGCGGGAGTTTCGACTCTTGCGCTCCTTGTCGCCGGTGTCCTTCTTTACAACGCCACGCGGCCCGCGCCGCTGCGCCCGCTGATGCGGCTGAACGTGGAGATCGCGCCCGGCACGCCGTTGGCAAGGGTCGACGTTGGCGCCGGTGTCGGTGGAAACATGTTCGCACTTTCCCCCGACGGCGCGCGTCTAGCACTCTTGCTGCGCGGCGCGGATGGCAAGGCGCGCCTCCATACTCGCTTGCTGAATCAAAGCCAGTTCACGCCGCTCGCCGGGACCGAGAACGCCCACGGGCCGTTCTTTTCTCCGGCGGGCGATTGGATCGGGTTCTTCGCCGAGGGCGAGCTGAAGAAGATCGCGGTGGAAGGCGGCGCGGCGATCACGCTGTGCGAAGCGCCCGCTGGCTATGGCGGAAGCTGGGGCGACGATGGCAACATCATCGCGGCACTGAACTCCAATGGCGGCCTCTCGCGGGTCCTTTCCGCTGGCGGGACGCCCGTACCGGTGACGAAGCGGAACGCCGACGAAGCGACCCACCGCTGGCCACAGGTTCTCCCGGGGAGCCAGGTGGTCCTGTTTACCGCGGCCACCCAGATAGGCGCAGGTTACGACGACGCGAACATCGAGGTGATCTCGCTGCAGACTGGCGAGCGGAAGACGATCCAGCGCGGGGGCTTTTCAGCTCGCTATGTCGCCGATGCAAGCGGCTCGAACGGGACCGGCCACCTGATTTACATGCACCAGAGCACACTTTTCGCCGTGCCATTTCACCCCGACCGGCTGGCCCTCGCTGGCACCCCAGCACCCATTCTGGAGGATGTCAGCAGCACCCCGGTGGCGGGCGGAGATTTTGCGTTCGCGCAGAACGGAACTTTCGTCTACCTCTCCGGGAAGGGATCAATGGGAGGGTGGCCGATTTCCTGGGTAGATAGCGCTGGCAAGACACAGCCGCTGCACGCGCCGCTTGGGGCATACTTCACTCCGCGCTTCTCGCCCGACGGCAAGCGGCTGGCGTTTTCGATGGGCAATGGCAGGGGACAGGACATCTGGGTGAAGGATTTGGACCGGGACACGCCGTCGCGACTGAGTTTTCTGCCGGGTTTGAACTCCAACCCCGTTTGGACTCCCGACGGGAAGAACATCGTGTTCCGCTCCAGCAACCCGGCTGCCCCAGGGTTGTACCTGATCCGCTCGGACGGATCGGGCGAAGCGAAGCGTCTGACTGAGAGCAAGTCTCCAGAGTATCCCACTTCGTTTTCACCGGACGGAAAGCGCTTGGCTTTCTTCCAGTCCGGGAACGGCGGTAGATGGGACATTTTCACAATGCCTGTCGTAGCCGATCCCGGGGTCCGGCTCGGGAAAGCAGATCTGTTCCTGGGAACGCCTTTCGGTGAACGCCACCCGGCGTTTTCGCCTGACGGGCGCTGGCTGGCGTATTCGTCGGATGAGTCCGGGACTTACGACGTGTACGTGCGGCCGTTCCCCGGGCCGGGAGGGCGATGGCAGGTTTCGACGGGCGGAGGTCTTCATCCGGTGTGGTCCCGCGACGGCAGGGAACTGCTTTTTCTGACTCTGGACCGGCGCGTGATGGCGGTTGGCTACACCGCCAAGGGCGACTCGTTCGCGCCAGGGAAGCCTCGGGTGTGGACGGAGACTCACCTTCGGAGTCCTGGCGTCTCTCCCAACTACGATCTTGCGCCGGACGGCAAGCGGCTGGCGGCGATCGTCGCCGACGACGCGAGCGGAGAGAAGTTGCCGACGAGCCTGACATTTTTATTGAACTTCTTCGACGAACTGCGTCGGAAGGCGTCGGGCAAGTGACGAAGCGAAGCCTACTCTGGAATTATGGCATTATGGAGTTATGGCGATAAGGAAAATGACTTTTAGCGTCCCTGAGCAATTGGCGGTGCAGTTTCTGCGCAGAGTTCCATCGCGTGATCGCTCCCGTTTCGCCAGCGAGGCACTGGCGGCGCAACTGGAAGCCCGGGACCTTCAATTGATCCAGGCCTGCGAGGCCGCGAACGCGGATCTGGATGCCGCCGAAATCGAGAAGGAGTTTGACGGAATCCGCGACGAGATGGCCGAGCCGTGGAAGTAATCCCCGATCGAGGGGAGATCTGGTGGGTTGCGCTTGATCCGACGCTGGGTTCGGAGATTCGCAAGACGCGCCCGTGCGTTGTGGTTTCGGTTAAAATTCTCAATGAACGGCGGAGGACGGTGATTGTTGTACCTCTGTCGAGTTCGCCAAAGGCGAGCCCGCCGATCCTGATACCCATTACTTGTGACGGACAGGCGGTTGTTGCGGTAAGCGACCAGATCCGGGCGGTCGCCAAGGAGCGTCTGCGCGGTCGGCTGGGCGTGGTCGCGGAAGCAGAACTGGCAGTGTTGGAAGAAGGACTCCGGCAGATCCTACAACTCGGATAGCGCAGGTGATGGAGTAGAATAGGCCAATCCATCAAATGCCGCTTTCCCCCGGTGAAAAACTCGGTCCTTATGAAATCGTCTCCGCGATTGGTGCGGGCGGAATGGGGGAGGTGTATAAGGCGCGGGATACGCGGCTGGAGCGGACAGTGGCGATTAAGGTTTTGCCGTCGCATATTGCGGAGCGGGAGGATTTGCGGGCGCGGTTCGAGCGGGAGGCGCGGGCGGTCGCGTCGCTGAATCAT
>JANXMS010000156.1 GCA_025354525.1 Acidobacteriota bacterium | reverse complement strand
TCCGGGAGTTAGAACTTGCGCGTGCCGATGGTAGTTACTCGAAGAAGCTTCGAATCCTGGGTCAAGTGGATGCGCTGATCGTCGACGACTGGGCGATGGCACCGCTGAGCGACTCCGAGCGCCGGGCTTTTCTGAAGATCTGCGATGAACGCTACCAGACCAAGGCGACGCTGCTGACCAGCCAATTGCCGGTGTCCAAGTGGCATGGGCAGATCGGTGATGCGACGGTGGCTGACAGCATTTTGGATCGGCTGGTTCATGCGGCTCACCGGCTTGAGCTGAACGGAGAATCGCTCCGGAAGCTGAGAGGGGAACGCGGGGTGGGGTCGGAGGGAAAAATACTGGGAGGGTCTGAATAGCGAGGCCTGGGGGGCTGCGGGGCCGGGCGATTTTTTGGGATGGTTGGTCGCCCTCCGGGCTCCCACCACCCCAAAAGTCGAGGAGTCCACCGGCCCAACACGCGAAAAGTCTTGACGGATGTCGATCACTAATTCACACTGAGAAAGCCCTGCGTTGCTTGCCTCCGAACTGATCGGCATCATTGGAATACGCAAACTCAAATCAAACTGTCGCCAGCTCCCGAATCAGCCGCTGCGCCAACGGGTCCGCCGTCAGCGCAATCGCCGTCGCAACCGGCGTCGAAACCCCCTCCACCACCCGCAACATCATATGGGCAAACGTAAACTCCCCACTCTCCGGCATCATGAAAAGCAGCCGCTGCCTCGCCTTTAACCGCCCCGAAGAAAACAACTCCCCTAACTAAATGTAAATCGAAGCCGACCCCACATTTCCCTTTGTATACAAATTCGTAAACTACCGCTCCAGCGGAATATCCACGCCCCCCCGCGCCGCCATCTCCGCATTGCTATACAGCGACCGCTCCTCACGGTCCATCAAATAATGCAGGGTAAATATCCCGTTCTGCTCTAAAATCCGCTGCCGCGCCCGCGACCGCTTTCCATGAATCAGCCCTAAATACGCTTCCATCTCATCATTTGGAAACGGTTCCCCCGGCAGGAACTTTCCCCAAGCGTTGATATAAACCGCAGGTGTCACGCGCTAAGGCCGACTACAGCTTCCACAACCCAATCTCCTTCTCCCCCGCCGTCATAGCCACCCACTTCCCATCCGGCGAAAACGCCAACGACGCCACCCGATGCGGTGCCTGCACTTTCCTCACAATCCTCCCCCCACCCGCCAAATCCCAAAACACAATCGTCACCGGGTTCTTCTCCGCCAACACATCGAACCCACCCGTCACCAGCGTTTTCCCGTCCGGCGAAATCGCCAATGCCGAAATCACCTCCCCCTGCCCTCCTAACCTCTTGACTAACTGAAGCGTCCGCGCGTCCCAAATATACACCGTCTCATCCAGCCCACCCATCACCAGCCACTTCCCATCCGCCGTAAATTCCCCGGCAAACATCGCCCCGGTTAGATCCTCCACCTTACGGATTAACTCCCCGCTAGTCGTCCGCCAAACTCGTATATCATTGTCGTAATTCGAACTAACCAGCGTCTCCCCGTCCGGCGAAAAGAACAGCCGCGCCGTCCCGCCAATCCCGTCCGCCATTGCCTTATGCTCGGCCCCCGTAGCCATGCTCCAAATCTTCACGTTCCGCGCATCGGTATTCGCCGTGGCCAGCCACTTACCGTCCCCCGAAACCGTTCCCCGGCTCAGCCCCACGCCATTCACAATCTGCGCCTGCCGCTCCGCCGTTAGGTCCCACACCCGCATCGTTTTCTGCTCGGTCCGCTCCGCGTATAGGCTCGCACTCAGCAGCAAACTCCCCGCCGCCACCTTCTTCGTCTTCTCCAACTTCCCGCTCTCCACCCCCCAGGTCCGAATCGTATTGTCCCGGCACATCGCCGTAAGTGTCTTTCCGTCCGCCGCAAAAAGCACCGTCCCCGGCACCGCATCGGCTACTAACCTCCGGTCCGCCACTTACGCTCTCTCCAACACGATATCGAATCGAATCTCCGCCCGCGGAGCCGCCGGCCCTTCGAATAACTTCACCGGCAAAACCAGCTCCCGATTATGCGCAATACCTCGCTTATTCCAGTTCTTCGCGGGATCTCCCTCAAAAAACGGGTCCGTCGCAAAGTAAGCCTGAGTAACCAAAGTCTTATGCCCCGGAGCCGCAATCAGGTAGTGGATATGCTGCGCCGGACGATCTTCATAATGTCCCGGCAGGATAGTATCGACCGCATACTCCCCCGTCCCGTCCGGAGTGACTTTCGTCCGATACTTATAGCCTTTCGTATCATACCGGCCCGCATGGTCGGCGTGCCAGAAGTCGACGGTAGCCCCCTCCACCAACAGGCCCTTGGTATTCAAAACTTTCCCGACAACCTGCAAAGGAAAGCCCAGATCTCCGGCCCCCCGCAGCGTTTTCATATTAGGGGCACCCTTCCGAAAGAAAGGTCCCAAAACCTCCGCCGAGGTCGGTTTATGGGCTGCGGCTTCGGCCTGCTCCCAGAATCCCAGCAGCTGTCGTTGCGTCACAGTCACCCCGCCCAGCAACAATCCGCTCGCAATGCATCGCTCCAAAACGTCCCGCCGATTCGGTCGAATCTCACTCATTCCGGTCTCCTCGCCCTCACAGTGTATCGCATGCAAATCCAAAATTCAGGCGATAGCCCCCAGCCCCTTCCGCTCCACCAACGAGAGTAATTTCATTAACGGCCCGGCCGGCTTATTTTGTCCCCTCTCCCACTGGCTGACGGAATTGTGTGAAACGTTTAGGTAGTGCGCGAATACCGTTTGGCTAACCTCCTCCCGTTAACGCAGCGCCCGAATGTCCTCACCGGTAAACGCATGAATCGGGGTCAAACACGCTTCGTCAAACCGCCGCATCGTCTGCCGATCAATCAGCCCCGCCTCATATACATCGGAAGCCGTCTGATGAACCGCCGCCTTCACATTGCTCTTATAGACTTTAATTCTTTGCGTCGCACATCACCTCTATGTATTTGCCGTCTTCGATACGACTTCCTAACGGCTTCTCGAAGGCCGCCAGAATAAGGTTGGCCAATTCCTTGAAGTCGCGTTCGTCGCTCTTATTGATGTTCTCCTGCTCGTTCTTAGCTAAGCCATAGACAAAGAACAAGCGCTCGCCTCGCCGGAAAAGGATGATCGCTCGGTACCCACCTTATTTCCCCTCATTCGGACGGGCCATCCGCTGTTTGATCACGCCCCCCTCCCATCGTCGGCATCAATTCTCCCATCCTCGGTCGCCCGAGCCGCGGCGCAAAGTCCTCCATCGCTGATCCGCTTTCTGTGCGGGAAAAGTGGAGAAACCACATGCTCTTGAAAACCCGCGTCGACGCGTCCTGCGTCCATATAGATACAACTCTGTACTATCATTCATGCCGCCCACCAATGGCGGCCATCACCCCGGCAACACCTTCCCCGGATTCAAAATCCCCTTCGGATCCATCCCCCGCTTAATCATCCGCATAACCTCCACCGCCTCCCGCCCGTGCTCAGCCTCCAGATGCTCCCGTTTCCCCATCCCCACCCCATGCTCCCCGCTCGCCGTCCCCCCCAGTTCCAAACTCCGCCCCACCGCCGCCCGACTAAACTCCTTCACCTTCTCCCACTCCGCCCGATCCTTGTAAGGCAAAATTACATGCAAATTCCCATCTCCTACATGCCCCAACAAATAGCCCACTAACCCCCGATTTACTAATTCCTCCCGTAAGTAACCAACCATCGCCCCAAACGTCCCCAGCGGCACCGCCGTATCCGTCGTCAACAACTTACTCCCCGCATGCGCCTCCCCCGCCGCCGTATAAGCCCGTAGCCGAGCCCCCCATAACCTTTCCCTGTCCGCGGCCTCCGTCCCCCGCCGAACCGAAACCGCCCCGCCCCCCAAACAAATTCGCTCCGCCGCCTCCCCATCCCCTTCCCGATGAAACTCGCAAAAAAGCGTATCCCGCTCCGCCTCCCCCAAAAAACCCATAAACGACCCATCCAAAAACTCCAGCGCCCCCGCGTCCAAACCCCGCATCCTCCCCACGCACCCCACTGCCTCCTCGACGCTCCCAAACTCCGCCACTAATACCTCCACAAACTCCGGCACCGCCGTCAGCCGCACCGTAGCTTCAATAATAACTCCCAAGGTTCCCTCGCTCCCCACCATCAACTGAGTCAAGTTATACCCACAACTCTGCTTCCAAGCCTTGCTCCCCGTCCGCATCCGCCGCCCATCCGCCAGCACCACCTCCAACCCCAAAACATGCTCCTTCGTCGCCCCATACTTCACCGCCTTCGGCCCCGCCGCGTTGTTCCCGATCATCCCCCCGACGGTTGCATCCCCGCCCACCTCCACCGCAAAGTGCAACCCCGTCCCCGCCAGCGCCCGGTTCAACTCCCGATACTTCACCCCAGCTTCGACCACTCCATACTTCCCCTCCAAACTGACTTCCAATATCCTGTCCATCCGCGCCAAGCTCAACAAAATCCCCCCCGCCACCGGAATTGGGTTCCCCTCCACCGAAGTCCCCGCCCCCCACGGAGTCACCGCCACCCCCCTCTCATTCGCCCACGCCAATATCCCCGCCACCCCCGCCCCGTCCCGCGGCCAGACCACCACCTGGGGCAGGGAAGCCGCATGTCCGCTCACGTCCCCTGAATGCGCGCCCCGCTCCTCCTCCGCGACGCTAACCGCCCCCCACGCGCCCAGCTCCGATGCCCAATCCATTAAGGAACCATCGCCCGATGCCGCCCCAACTCCGCCGCATACCGCCTGTCATTCACTAAGTTCGTAAACTCCCGCGCATCCTTCCGATGGTCATAAAGCTCCTCCGCCGTCTCCCCCTCCGCCTTCCATCGGATATATCGAAAATCCGCCGTCCTTACCGCCCGGCCATCCACCTTCGGCGTAGTCAACTGCGTCCGAGCGACGATCTTATGCGCCCGTTTCGGGTCATCCAGCAGCGGCTGCATCGTCTTCCCCTCCAAATTAGCCGGTGCCACCAACCCACACAGCCCCGCCACCGTCGGATACACATCTACCAACTCCACCAGCGCCCGGCATCCCTGTCCCCGCGCCTTCCGCCCCGGAGCAGAAATCACCAACGGCACTTTCGCCGACTCCTCCATCAAGCTGCGTTTCTGCCAAAACGTATGTTCGCCCAGGTGCCATCCATGGTCACCCTGGAACACAATCACCGTGTTCTCCCGCAGCCCCAACCGATCCAGTGTCCCCAGCACCCGCCCCAACTGCGCATCCATAAACGAGATCGCGGCATAGTAAGCCCGCAGCGCCTCCATCTGCTGATCTTCGTTCATCTTCATATTGCCAGCCGTATTACCCAGCGTCCGTGCCACCACGGCTGGAATATCATCCAAGTCATTGGCCCGCCTCTCCGCCAGCCTGATCTTCGCCAGCGGATACTTATCGAAATACTCGCTCGGTGCCACGAACGGAACATGCGGCCGCACAAACCCCAACCCCAAAAAGAACGGCTCATTCCTATGTTTTTCTAAATGGCCAATCGCCCGATTAGCCGCATCGAAGTCCGCCTGTTCGCTCGCATCGGGAGTTTTCACATACTGCATTCCCACGCCCGGCCCGATGTGCGGGGTCAGATTCTTCCCTTCGCCCTTGGAGTTCTGTTCCTTCCCCTGTGGGCTCCCGTTGTGGGTCCAGCTTACGGCGTCTTGCCACTTATCGGTGCCGACGGTCCCGGGCACGCCCATATGGAACATCTTGCCCTCCCGGATCGCCTGGTAGCCATTGTTCTTAAACAACTGCGGCATGGTCACATGGCTAGGAAGAAACTCCCGAAAGTCCGGCCCGTTAGTCAAAACCCGGGTAGAATCCGGACGCATCCCGGTAAGAAAACTAGCCCGAGAAGGAGCGCACAGGGCATATTGGCAATACGCCCGATCAAACCGAACCCCATTCCGCGCGAGCGAGTCGACATGCGGCGATTGCACCAACGGATGCCCATAGCACCCCAGCGCGGTGGACGTCAGGTCATCGGAAACAACAAACAGCACATTCAGGGGCCGTTTCGGAGCGGCCACGGCTCCCAGTGCGGAGGCCAAAAAGCTTCTACGGTACATGCGCAAACAATATCACAAGGTTACCCGCGATTAACTCGCCCTCTTCAGCGCGTATTGCGGTCCCGGCCAGCAACACCCGCGCCGCACCATCGGGGTCAGTTCTCCCTGTTCCCAATTCCGCAGCGATGCCGCCTAAAGCCCAAAATCGCGGCGAACGCATCCTGGCTCAGGCCCAACCGTGGTCCCGGCCAGCAACACCCGCGCCGCACCATCGGATTCAGTCCTCCCCTGTTCCCAATTCCGCAGCGATGCCGCCTAAAGCCCAAACGCCCATGCGCGCCGGCAAACAGACCTACGTCCGCACTAACTGGTTCTACCTGTCCGACGACCAAAAAGCCATACGGCGCGTTCTCCCTTGGACGCCGCCGTGAGCGCTTAGCGGTCAGCCGCAACCGCTGCCTCGCAAATTGCAATACGGCCTCAACCTGTTCGCGCGCGACGCCGAACTCCTCGGTGAGTTCTTCGATCGTCATATGCTGCACGTTCTCGAAAACGGCCGAAACCGGCGTGCGAGTGTGTGTTTCTCGAACGCTTGGGTTAAAGCGCTCCTGCTTCGGGGATCCGCCGTCGCCGCATCAGGCCAAGTAACCGTAACCCATCCTCCCATACAGCTCGGTCCGATCAAAGCAACGTTTACTGACTCGAAAATTCTGATCAATCGCGGCAACCAACCGTGGCCCGGCCGCCGACACATGGTCGCCCGTCTGGTACGGTCATAACACCACCAACCCCCCCCCTGCGGCAAAGTTCGACAACAACGCCAACCACGCCGCTCCAATCGCCAACCCAGCCCCAGCAATGAACGCCGCAAACGGCGACGTCTCAATCCCCAGAACCCTCGTCAACACCACCGCCAGCCCAATCTTGAGCGCCACCGACCCACAATCGTGTGGTCAACCTTCTCCTTCTCCAAGCGAGTAACATCAAGTGCAGCCCGAACTTACTGAACGCCTAACCAACAAACCACATCGCCAAAGCACCCAGCAGCTTCCACCCATACTTCTTCAGACGAAGCGCCAGGTTATCAAAAAGCGATTTCGCCGAAGGAAAAAACGAAACGCTGCCGCTCCCGCTGCCAAATCGCCCCGCTCCCCGTCACCGTCAAATACCAAGTCTCCCGCGCTAACGGCTGCCGCAGCCGAAGCGCCCTCGGATCCAGCACCGCATAGCAAAGCCCCGCCTCCGGATCCCGCACCGATTCGTAAGCAATCCACTCCATCGCTAACGCCCTAGCCTCGCGTCCCAACTCCTGCGTCGGCCCATAGCCCACCGGATTCGTCCAAGCCTTCCGCCACGCCCGCAGCGGCTCCAGCGTCAGGTCAATCCCTTCGCCCCCCGCCCCCAACTGAAAAACGGTCAGCGCCGCCGCCGGCATCGTTGTCATCCCCTCGCTATCCCGCAAAAACCGCCAACGCCAGTAACCCATCTCCGCGCAGGCCGTCCGCCGCTCGCGCGCCGCATACAAAACCCCCGCATCTGGCCAAGCCCGAAACCGCGACCCGCGCCCCGATGGCGGGTACCGAAATGGAGTCGCCAATAAGTAATGAAGCTGCCGAGCCCCCTCCGGTAACGTCGGCTTGCTCTCCTCCAAAATCCGCTCCAGCAACTCCTGCCGAACCGGGTCGCTCCCCGTCAGCCGCAGCGTCGAAACCACATGCTGCGCCTCCACCGCGCGCCAAGCTTTGAACGCCCGTTCACCCCTAGCCCCGGCAATCACCTTACACGATGGCACGGGAGGCATCAAGGTATTGCACCACGTTCACCAGACCAGTAATCTCACCCAGCAGACTCGCCGGAGCGGCAGATAGCGCTGAGTTGTAACTCCGCAGCCACTGCCGCGACAGCTCATCGTTTCCTCCCGTAATCGAATCGAGCGAACGAAATAGCCGTACAAACAACGCCGCAAACTGCCACTCTTTCGCCTCTGGATCCAATAAGTAGCGGCCCGAAGCCATCCGTGAGATAGAGGCCGCGCTGAGTCCCAGAATCCGCGCCAAATCCGCCTGCGAAACATGTAACAACGTCGCCACCTGCAGCACTCCCGACGTCAACGTCTCCCGCGCCGCCAACGAGCGGGTACCCTCCACCGGCGCAACTGATTTCATACTGGCGCTCATGATTGCTCCTGAAAGTTATCGTAAATGTTCTTCCCGCGGAATGCAAGCGAAACCGCCGTCTCATCAAGGATCCTACGAGATGATACCCTGTCTCCTGACTCCCCATGGCCATCTATCCACCCAGCCGCCGAGCGGCGCTCCGCAACCTATCCGCCCTCCTGGCGGCCTCCCCCCTTCTCCACCCCCAGCAAGACCCCTTTCGCGATCACACCCGCGTTCCTCGCCTCGATGAACTCCGCAACGCCTTTGACTTTGAACCCGTCGCCCACGCCCGCCTCTCCCGCCTCGCCTACAACTACACCGCCTACGGAGCCGAAAGCGAGTTCACCCTTCGCCGGAACCGCGACGCCTTCGACTGGGTCCAACTCCTCCCCCGCTCCCCCAAACCATCCGCCGTCGACACGACCATTGAACTCTTCGGTCAAAAACTAGCTTTCCCCCTCCTCCTCGCTCCCTCCGCCGCCCACTCCCAACTCCATCCTGAAGGCGAACTCGCCACCTTTCGCGGCGCCACCCAAGCCGCCAAAACGCCCATGATCGTCAGTAATAACGCTACTTACGGTCTTGATAAAATCAATGCCGCCGCTAAAGGCAATTTATGGTGGCAACTCTATCCCCGCCAAAGCGTCGACGACACCAGAGCCTATCTCGACACCGCCCAAACTAACGGAGCACAAGCCATCGTCGTCACCATCGACCAACAATCGGCCTACTACGAGCGCCCGTTCCACGATCACAATTTAACCGACAGCCGGCCCCCTCGACCCAGTAATGTCCCCAACCCCTATCGCGTCCTCCAAAACCGCAACTGGTACATCTGGAGTTACTTCGACCAAATCCGTCCCCTCGTCAAGGTCCCGCTGCTCGCCAAAGGTATCCTCACCGCCGAATCCGCCCTCACCTGCATTGAACGCGGCCTCGACGGCATCATCATCTCCAATCATGGTGGCCGTGCCCTGGACTATTCCCCCTCCACCCTCGAAGTCCTCCCCGAAATCGTCGCTGCCGTCAAAGGCCGCATCCCCATCCTCATCGACGGAGGCTTCCGCCGAGGCAGCGATATCCTCAAGGCGCTTGCTCTCGGAGCCAGTGCCGTCTGCCTTGGCCGCGTCCCCCGCTGGGGTCTGGCCGCGTACGGTGCCGCCGGGGTGAAAGGAATTCTAACCCTTCTCCAGCAGGAACTCATGTTCGCCATGGCAGAAGCTGGCTGCCCCACCATCGCCTCCATCAACCCCTCCATCGTACGCATCCGCTCCCCCCAACCCACCGTCGCCCCTCCCGTCCTCCGCCCCCCCTCGCTGACTCCGGTCCGCGAACTCGTCAACATCCTCGAGTTTGAAGCCATGGCCCAGAGCAAACTCCCTCCCGCCGTCTTCGCCGCCATCGCCGGCAGCAATCGAACCGACCTAGAGCGACTTACCTTCCGCTCCCGCCTCATGGTCGATACGACTAAGCTCGATCTAACCACCAACTTATTCGGCGAAAGTATGTTCGCGCCTATCGTAGTCGGCCCCGCCGCCCTTCAGAAGCGCTTCCACCCGGAAGGCGAACTCGCCATGGCCCGGGGCTCCGCCGCCGCGAAAGCCATCCAAATCATCAGCAGCCAATCCAGTTACCCGCTCGACAAAATCCTCGCAGCCTCTCCCGGCCCCTTCTGGTTGCAATCGGCTCTCCAGGAACTCGATCCCCCCACGAGCGGAGCTCAAGCCCTAGTCATTACGCTACCGGTCAATCAGGCGATAGACTGGCCCGCTCTAACCCGCTTCCGCCGACGCGTCGCCGTCCCCATCGTCCTGAAGGGTCTCCTCCGCCCTGCCGACGCTGAAACCGCCATCGCCCGCGGAGTCTCCGGCCTCATCCTCTCCACCTATGGGTCGCCCCTGTCTTCCATCGCCCTGCTTCCCGCCATCGTCGCAACCGTCCAACG
Organism: Acidobacteriota bacterium; assembly: GCA_025354525.1. Classification (GTDB taxonomy): domain Bacteria; phylum Acidobacteriota; class Terriglobia; order Bryobacterales; family Bryobacteraceae. Next base: position 33,098 of record JANXMS010000156.1, on the reverse strand, counting down.
ACGCATCCCCGTCCTCGTCGATGGCAGCTTTCGCCGCGGTACCGACATTCTCAAGGCGCTCATCCTCGGAGCCTCCGCCGTCGTCGTCACCCGTCCGCCTCTCTGGGGCTTGGCCGCTTACGGAGCAGAAGGAGTCCAAGCCGTGATCGAGATGCTTCAGTCGGAGTTGGCCCGTAACATGATCATGATCGGAGCCGTGACGCCGCGGCAACTCCAGCCCGACATGCTCCGCCCACCGCTCAAGGCAGCAGCTTCAAAATCGCGCTAACCACCTGCGCCGCCAGCGCCGCGCTCCCCTTCTCGTTGCAGTGAACCCCGTCCGCGCCATGATACTCCGGGTGGTCCTGAATCAATGCGAATAAGTCATTCACCGGGAGCTTCTCTCGCTTAGCGAATGCAGTGACTAAGTCGTTCCGCCGCATCACCCGCGTCGTCTTTGGCAGCACTGTGTCTAAGTTATTCCGTTCCCCGACGTCGGTCGTCGTACATAACATTATCCGCGCCCCCGGCGCATCGCGCCGCAGCCGTGCCAGCATCGGCGGAAGCGCCGCCGCGTAGGCCTCTTCGCTATATCCATCGCCATGCATCCCATTGTTGAAATGAATGATGTCGAACTTCTGCTCTCCCAGCACCAGCCCCACCTGATCCAGCAACGCCGGGTCCCCCAGGCTCTTCGAAGTCGCCAAGCGAGCGACGTAGGCCTTCCCCTGCAAGCCCGCCTCCACCTGCTTGCCATAGCCCCGCATGATTGAATCTCCCACCAGCAATACCCGAGGCAACCCCCGGTCGTTCGTGTCAGGAATCCAAACGTCGAGCCACTCAATCTTCTCTCGCGAAATCTGCCCCGCTGCCGGAAGGATGAAAACAGCCATCGCGAAAAGCCCACCATAAAGTCGTTGCCAAGTCATAAGAAATCCAGCGGTCTAGCCCCTCTGCTGTCCCATCTCAAAAATCGTGTTGCCCGGCGGGTCCTCCATGTCGAAGGTCCGCGCCCCCCAGTCTTCATCTTTACTTTACTCTCAGAACCGTCACTTTTACACTCCATTCCAGAAGGTAGAGACATGGATCGGCAAATAGGCGTTGCGACCGACCAGCCCATCAAAATAACGCGCTTTGATACACTTTTCTATCATAAACGCGAGCTCTCCTCTGCGCCCTCACCGTTGCCGTCTGCCTCAGCGCCCAACCCGCGAAATCGAAACAAGCACCGTCGGCGTCTCCCAGCACGGCCAGGTGGCCCTCACGGTCGGGCTACGGCATGGCCCACCTGGAACGCGCCGTACCCATCCACGCCGACACTGCTTTTGAGAGCGGCTCGGTCGCCAAGGAGTTCACCGCCACGGTCCTGCTGCTCCTCGCCCAACAAGACAAAATCTCCCTCGACGACCCCCTCCGCAAATACCTGCCCGAACTGCCTGACTACGGTGCTCCGCTCACCGTTCGCCACATCCTCTCGCACACCGGCGGCCTCCGCGAGTGGCGTCTCGTCGCTCGGCTTTCCAGCACCACGGCATGGACTTATGTCCTCGACAATCAGGATTTGTTCCGCATTGCGGCCAAACAGCGTGCCCTCGATTTTGATTCCGGCACCGCCTACAGCTACGCGAAAACTGGATTCAACCTCGCATCCCTCCTGCTCGAACGCGTGCTGAACAACGGGACGACCTTTCAAGAATTCACGAAGAAGGCCATATTTGTGCCCTTTGGAGATGACCCAAACCCAATGGCGGGACGACATTCGCGCCATCGTCCCGAACCGAGCGCTTGCCAATTCAGCCAAGGCCGGAGGCTGAACCCAGGCCACGCCCGTCGAAAACGTTTTTGACGCAGGGGGCATGCTGAGCACTGTTGGCGACTGGCTCCGCTGGAATGAAAACGTCACCCACGCCAAAGTAGGCGGGCCCGAGGTCGTCAAGCAGGAGCAAACCCCTGCAACCCTGAGCAACGGTAAGACGATCACCTACGCCGCCGGGCTCGTCGTCAATACGGTTGCCTGGGATCTCCGCCTCTCTCAAATTACCGCAACCTAACCCCACCGCTTCAAGGCGGCGGGGTTAGGTTGCGACTGAAGGTCTCGGGCGCGGCTCAAGCCGCCGGAACCGTATCCCGGCAGAGGGCCGGCTTGCGAGGCTCGCGGATCTGTCGTAGTAAGTTGCGAGTTCGCTCCGCGACGCGCTCTTTCAAAACTGTGGACCGTTACTTGGCCATCCGAGGATTAGACTGAACACTCAGAAAACCGTGCCTGGAAGAACCGCAACAACTTTGGCTCGTAAGTCATCCGTAAGCCCTGAATCTGTTTCCGCTCCTCGAACACGCAGTAGACGCTTTCCGCCGTAACATCCATATGGGCTTGCGTGTAAACACGCCGCGGAATCGTCAACCGGACGAGTTCCAGCTTCGGCATCCGCTCTTCGCCCGTCACCGGATCGCGGCCCGCCGAAACAGCCCCGCGCTCCATCGACCGGACCCCCGAATCGAGATAGATCGCCGCCGCCAGCGCCTGCGCCGGATACTGCTCCTGCGGCACGTGCGGCAGAAACGCCCTGGCATCCAGAAATATGCCATGTCCCCCAATCGGCATCACAATCGGCACGCCCCATCCCCGCAGCTTTTCCCCCAAATACTCCACCTGCCCCACCCGCGCCCGGATGTGGTCATCCTGCACCGATTCATCAATCCCCACAGCCACCGCCTCCATATCACGGCCGGCCATCCCCCCGTAAGTCTGTAGCCCTTCGTACGCCACCAGCAGATTACACGCCGCATCGGCCAATTCCTTAGAATTCACCGCCAGAAAGCCGCCAATATTCGCCAGCGGATCCTTCTTCGCGCTCATCGTGCATCCGTCGCTGCAACCGCAAAGTTCCAGTACGATCTGGGCTATCTTACGGCCCGCTTGTCCCGCCTCCCGTTGCTGGATGAAGTACGCGTTCTCGGCGATCCGCGTCGCGTCCAGCATCACCAGCACACCGTATCGCTGGCACAGGGCGTAGACGGCGCGTAGATTTTCGAGCGAGATCGGTTGACCGCCGGCCATGTTAACGGTCGCTCCGACGCAAACGTAGGGTACCCGCCTGGGATTTTCGACCAACACTCGTTTGAGTTTGTCGAGGTCGATATTGCCCTTGAAGGGGTGCGGCGAAGCCGGGTCGTGCGCCTCATCAATGATGACGTCGGTGAACCGGCCCCCGGCCAACTCCTGGTGTAGTCGCGTCGTCGTGAAATACATATTCCCCGGAATAACATCGCCTTCCTTGATCAGGCAGCGGGATAGGATATGTTCCGCGCCCCGACCCTGATGGGTCGGAATCACTTGCTTGTACCCATAAGTCCGACGCACCGCTTCTTCGAACCGGTAGAAGCTCGCGCTGCCCGCGTAAGCCTCGTCTCCCATCATCATCGCCGACCACTGGCGGTCGCTCATCGCGGACGTACCGGAGTCCGTCAATAGATCGATATAGACGTCGGCGGAGCGAAGCAGGAAAGTGTTGTACCCGGCTTCTTCAATCGCGCGCTCGCGCTGGGCACGCGTCGTCAGACGGATGGATTCAACCATCTTGATGCGAAAGGGTTCGGCCCAACTGCGGCGTTCGAGAGGCATGGGTAAAGCATAGCCCTTAACTCCGCCTGCGCAAATACAAATCGTATCGTCGAAGCCTCATTCTGTTATCGTTTGGAATACGTAAAGCGCTTTATGAGTAACGCGCAATTAGACCTACTTTCTTGGAGGACCCTGGCCGAACTTTAACCCGATGCCCGGCGGTCTTTCGCTGAGGTCGGTCGGCGGGTTGAACTCTCCACCCCGCCCGCCGCGGAACGAGCTAGGCGTCTCGAAGAGTCCGGCGTCATCACCGGCTATGCAGCCCAGATCAAGGTGTCCCGAATCGGTCTCGCCATCGCGGCTTCCATCCGCATTCGACCCAGCGGCAGTTTGCGCAAGCAAAACGGCTCACGGCTCTCGCCGGGGAACTCGCCGTGGTCCTCGAATGCCATCGCTGCACCGGCGACGAATCCTACATTCTCAAAGTGCGTGTTGCGTCGGTAGCCGATCTGCAAAAGCTGATCGACCGGCTGCCCCCGTTCGGCCTGATCTCGACGTCGCTGATTCTTTCCTCGCCGGTCGAACGAAGCACCCCGGATATGGCGCGTTTGGGGAAAATTCAGCGCCCGGTGCTTTCTTGATAGACTCGCTGGGATTGAGGGAGGTTGTCCGCTTTGAAACTCACTGACCGACGGTCATTCTTAGCATCTTTGCCCGCCGCCATGCTGCTCATGGCCGCCCCGACCTTGCCCAATCGCCCCAAGGTCCCCGGCACCTTGAGCCTACGGGCTCGCCGCCGAACGAAGGGCGGCGGCCCCACCGAAAAGAATCTGCAATGGCCCGTCGCCTGCACGGCCATCATCATCTGCGACATGTGGGATGCGCACACCTGCGGCCTCTCGGCCCAGCGCGTTGCGTTGATGGCTCCTCGCATGAATCAGGTGGTCAGTGCGGCCCGCGGCCTCGGCGTGATGATCATCCACGCCCCCAGCGACACGATGAAGTTCTACGAAGGCACTCCCTTTCGCGAACGAATGAAGCTCGCCCCCACGGTTGCCTCGCCCTTTCCCATCATCAATCGTTGTCCCCGCGTCCCTTTGGAGGAGCGCGAATTCCCGATTGATGACTCCGCTGGAGGCTGCGACGATCCGATCATCAAGAAGGAGACCGGCCCGCCCTACCCCTGGACTCGCGAGCACCCAGCTCTCGACATTGTGGGTTATGACGGAGTAAGTGAGAGCGGCCAGGAGATATTCAACTTCTGTAAGCAGGAAGGGATCGATAAGATCGTGCTGATGGGTGTCCACACCAACATCTGTATCTTGAACCGAGGCTTCGGAACCCGCCAGATGACCCGCCTCGGCTTCGAAGTGGTGCTCGCCCGCGACTTAACCGACGCGATGTACGATCCCCGCACCCGCCCCTTCGTCAGCCACACCCGCGGCACGGAACTGGTCGTCGAGCACATCGAAACCATGTGGGCCCCCACGATTCAGTCGGAGGATTTGATCCATCTCCCCGCCCGCTAACCGCAGCGCCCGTACCTTCCGAATCGGTGGCTGGCCGCATCCAGCCCGGCAATCAGCATCCGCGTCCGCGCCACCTGCACCCGCAACTGCTTCTGTCAGCTTTCGAAAGTGGTGATGCCGCGTCCAACTCCCATGCCCGCAACCTCCGATAGTTCTTCGAGTTTGATCGGCCTCCGTGCGATTACTCTGTTCGCCCTTCGATAGCCTCAAGCTTGGCCTACAGACCCAGCGGACGGAAGCATGCACCCAGAAACTCCGGGTGCCCCCCACAACCTCCGTCTCCCTCGAATTGAGCTGTTCGCGAACCATCGGCGTTGCAATCTTCAGCTTTAACAGTGCGACTTACCACCCGCTTGCGCCCTTGTGCGAAGAACCAAAAGCAGGGGGCCCGGAGAGGTGTGTCTGGAGTGGCAGGCGGAGGATTGCAGTGCACTGGCATGGGTTTTTCGTAATTAATTAGCGGCCTCCGGTTCAATAGAATCAATCGTTTCCGTAGCGTCGCGCGACTCCTGTGGCATGATTGTGAGGGGCTCTCTGCGGCACAAACCCCCAAAACGCTAGGAAACTGGCCCAAATCGGGAGGCGAATGATCCCGAAACCCGCTAATCAAGTACGGTTTTTCTTTGTGGGAGGAGCCGGGGAAGGGCTGTACGACAGACGGCTAATCTAAACTGTACGTGTCAACACGCCGTAACTTGCATCTGGTATTGTCTCCAAATGCGAGCTCTACTTGGAATGCTATTGCTGACGGCGGCTGTTAACGCTCAGGAGTTTCGGGCGGTGATCTCGGGAGACGTGAATGACGCGTCAGGAGCGTCGATCCCCGGGGTGAGGGTGACGGCGCAGAGCGTAGACCGGAAGGTGGAATACGGCGCGGTGACGAATGAATCCGGGCGGTATGTTACGCCCTTCCTACCGCCAGGCGCCTATGTGATCCGGTTTGAAAAAGAGGGCTTTCGGGCCCTGCAACGGGAAGGGCTGCAGTTGAGCGCGGTGGACCGCGTAAATCTAAATGTGCAAATGCAGGTGGGATCGTTGACGGAGCGGGTAACGGTGACGGCCGCTTCTCCCTTGTTGCAGACCGAGACGGCGGTACGTTCGGGAACGATTGACCAGAAGCTGATCGCGGACATGTCGACGGCGGGACGGAATTTATTTCAGTTTCAATACACGCTACCCGGAGTAACGAAAACGAGCAACTACTGGGGCAACTTTGAGTTGTACGCGTTTGGGAATATGAACAGCGTTTCAATCAACGGGGGACGAAGCGGGGAGAACGAAGTATTGCTGGATGGCCTTACTTCAACCCGTGGTAACAGGGGCGCTTCGTTTGCGCCGGCGCTGCAGGCCATTGAAGAGGTGAACGTAATCACGAACACCTACGATGCGCAGTATGGCCGGGTGGGCGGCGGGACGACATCCATCAACATTCGGAGCGGAACGAACCAGTTTCACGGGGAGTTGTTCGAGTTTTTCAAGAACGAAAAACTGGTTGCGAATGGCTACTCGCGGAATTCGGCTGGGGTTAAAAAGCCAGCTTATAAGAACAACACGTTCGGATTCCGAGTGGATGGTCCGGTGCTGATTCCAAAAATATTCAACGGGAAGAATAAGCTGTTTTGGATGTTGTCACTCGAGGGCCTACGGGAACGGAATCCGCAGACGCAGATATGGACCGTGCCGACGGCGGCGCAGAAGACGGGCGATTTTTCGCAGTTAGTGACGAACGCAAATCAGCAGATTGCGATTTTCGATCCGCTGACTTCGCCTCGCGTGCCGTTTGCGGGGAATGTGATTCCTCGAAACCGGATCAACCCGGTGGCGGCAAAGACGATCGACTTCTATCCGGCACCGAACCGGATAAGCGAGAGTCCGGACGGGCAAAATAATTACCTGTTTGTGAATAGCTCGCGGAATGATTACGACCAGTGGCTGGGAAAAATGGACTGGTCGGCCTCGGACCGAAGCCGCGTGAGCTTCCGATATGGCCAGACGCCGTGGAACAATTTCGCGCGGGTGCAGTGGGGAACGAACGCCGCGGAGCCATCGACGGAAGCTCCTTCAACGCGGATTTCGCGGAATTGGGGGGCGGACTGGACGTATACGTTGAGCCCTTCGATGGTGTTCAATCTGCGCGGCGGTTTGGCGCGGTACGAGGGATTTTCGGGGAACATCTTCGGTCGAGACTTTAACCCGACCGAGTTGGGGCTGCCGGAACGGTTGGTGAGCCAGTTTGATGTGCGCCAGTTTCCGCGGTTCAACTTTACGGGGAACAATATTTCGTCGCTGGGTTCGACGCGGACGGCGAACTACGAAACGACGGACACGTATTCGATACAGCCGAATTTGACGGTGATTCGTGGACGGCAAACATGGAAGATGGGGGCGGAGCTGCGGCGATATAACGCGAATACGCACAACCCGGGTGCGTCGAGCGGGACGTTTAACTTTGGCAGGAACTGGACGCAGCGGAACGCACAGCAGGCCGACGCGACGAGCGGGAATGAGCTGGCTACTTTTCTGGTGGGGGCGATTACTTCCGGGAATGTGGAAAAGAACGTTTGGCCAGCTTATCAGAACGACTACGCTGCGTTTTTCTTTCAAGATGACTGGAAGATCACGAAGACGTTGACGTTGAACTTTGGTCTACGCTGGGACTATGAGAGCCCGATTGTTGAGCGTTTTAATCGGCAAGTGCGAGGGTTTGCTTCCGATCAGGCAAGCCCGTTGCAGAGCCGCGTAAATGGGTTGACCCTGAAGGGCGGCTTGCTCTACGCCGGGACGAGCGGCGCGGCGCGGGAGGCGTTCACGCGGGACCGGAACAACTGGCAGCCGCGAGTTGGTCTGGCGTGGCAGTTCTTGCCGAAGTGGGTCTTCCGCGGCGGCTACGGATTGAGCTATATGGGGCAGAACGCGGCGGGGGCGGATACCGGTTTCAGTCAACCGACGACCGTGATTCCGAGCACGGACAACAACCTGACGCCGGCAAGTTTCTTAAACGATCCGTTTCCGCAGGCGCTGTTTCCGACCGGCCTGTTGCAGCCGATTGGGTCGAGCCAAGGGTTGTCGACGAACTTGGGGTTGGGAGTTGCGGCTCAGTATCTGGACCGTCCGCTGCCCTATTCGCAGCAGTTTTCGGCCGGTTTTCAGAGAACTATTGGGAATACTTGGTTGACCGATGTGAGCTACTCGGGGAATTTGACGTCGAAGTTGCCGGTGAACCTGGCACAGAACTTCATCCCGGGCGCGGATTTGACACGGCTGCCGGTGGGGGAGCGCCCCGCGTTCTTCAACGGCCAAGTGCCCAATCCACTCGCCGGATTGTTGCCGGGGTCGGCGATCAACGGGGCCACGGTGCCGCGGTCGGCGTTGTTGAACCCGTATCCGCACTTCAGCCAAGTGACGTTGACGAATGTGCCGGTGGGAAGCCAGAGCTACCATTCGCTGCAGACGCGGGCGTCGCGCCGGTTCGCCAATGGGTTGGCTTCGACGCTGTCCTACACGTGGTCGAAGACTTTGGAGCGGGTTTCGGTGTTGAACGCGCAGGATGTAAATGTGACTAACCTGTTGGGTTCGGGGTTGGAGCAGCGGCTGCTGAACTTCGATATTCCGCACACCTTTTCGGCTTTGGTGGCCTATGAGTTGCCGTTTGGGAAGGGCCGGAAGTTCCTAAGCGGGGCGCACGGAGTGACGCAGGCTGTCCTCGGCGGGTGGGGTTTGAACGTGCAGTATATGACGCGGAGCGGGGTGCCGTTTGACTTTCCGAACGCGGGTCCGCTGGCGGCGCGAAGCGCGAAGCTGAGCGACTCGCAACGGGACAGTTTGGCGGTGACGGCCGGTCGGCCGAGTTTCAATCCGTTCTTTGACAAGTACTTCGACACGACGCTTTTTCCACGGTCGGCGCAGGCTCCTTTTACTTTAAGGGACTTCCCGACGCGTTTCCCCGACGTGCGGAGTCGGCATTTGGAGAGCTGGGAGATTTCCGCGTACAAAGAATTCCAGTTCTTTGAAAGGGTGAAGTGGCAGATCCGAGCGGACTTCCAGAACGCCTTGAATTACGCCTATTTTGGATCGCTGGCGAGCAACAACGTGACCGATCCGCGGTTTGGCCAGTTGAACCCGGCGCAGAACAATGGCACGCGGATGGTGGTGATAGTGATGAAGGTGTTGTTTTAAGCGTGGTCGATGTCGCTGAGTTCTCCGGGTGGCAGGGCCATCCGGAGAGCGTTCAAGACGGCGACCAGATCGATGAACTCCTGCGCGATCGCCCCGGCGAGGGGCGGAAGGTATCCGGCCGCGGCGGCGAGCATGCCGAGGAAGCTGAGGGCCATGCCGCCGACGGCGCATTGGAGAGCGATGCGGCGGAGGCGTTGGCCGATGTGGATGAGTTCGTCGACCTTCTGAAGCGAGGCTTCGAGGACGACGGCACCGGCGGCTTCGGCGGTGACGTCGCTGTGTTGGCCGAAGGCGATGCCGACCGTGGCGGCTTGCATGGCGGGGGCGTCGTTAATGCCGTCGCCGACGAAGAGGGTGGGGGCGAGGGCGGTTTCGGCGCGGACGATGGCGACCTTTTCTTCGGGGCTTTTGCTGTAGAGCACTTCCGTGATGCCGACTTGGGCGGCGAGGTAGCGGACTTCGGCTTCGCGGTCGCCGGAGAGGAGCATGATTTTTGAGACGCCGTGGCGAGGTTTGAGGTGTTTGATAAAGGGTTGGCTTTCGGCTCGGGGAGCGTCTTGAAAGCGGAGGGCGGCGAAGAAGCGGCCGTCGACGAGAAGGATGGCTTCCATGCCGGGGGCGGTAGGGGGAAGGTCGGGGAGATTGATTTTAGCGCGGCCGGTGATGGCGATGAGGAGGGGGCCGATGTGGCCAATCAGGCCTTGGCCGGGCTTTTCGCTGACATCGAGGACGGGGGTGAGGGGGACGCCTTCGGATTCGGCGGCGGTGATGACCGCACCGGCCAGCGGGTGTTTCGAGAACTGTTCGAGGCTGGCGGCGTAAGCGAGGGCTTGACGGCGGTCGACACCGGGGGCGGTGATGATTTCGGTGAGGTTCGGACGGCCGTAGGTGAGGGTGCCGGTTTTATCGAAGATGAAGGTGCGGCAGGTATCGATGCGTTCGAGGAGGCCGGGATCCTTGATGATGATGGCGCGGCGTGCGGCGAGCGAGATGGCACCGAGGATGGCGACCGGAATGGCGATGAGGAGGGGGCAGGGGGTGGCGATGACGAGGACGGCGAGGAAGCGGCTGGAATCGCCGCTGAGGAACCAGCCGAGCCCGGCGACGGCGAGGGCTAGGGGGGTGTACCAACTGCCGAGGCGGTCCGCGAGACGGCGCATGGCGGGGCGGGACTCTTCGGCCTGTTGCATGACCTTCATAATTTGGGCGTAGCGAGAGTCGATGGGGAGTTTGGCCGCTTTGATTTCGAGGACAGCATCGCCGTTGATAGCACCTGAGATTACGGAGGCACCGGGGAGTTTGCCAATGCGGAAGGGCTCGCCGGTGAGGAAGGATTCGTCCATGGTGCCTCGGCCATCCAGTACGGCACCGTCGACGGGGCAGGTTTCGTGGGGGAGGACGACGAGGACATCGCCGATGGCGACTTGTTCGAGCGGGATGTCGACGATATCGGGGCCGGAGCGGCGGTGCGCGACGCGGGGCATGCGTTTGACGAGGGCGGCCAGGACGGCGGAGGCCCGCTGCATGGCATAGTCCTCGAGGGCAGCGCCGCCCGAAAGCATGAGGACGACAATGGAGCCGACGAGATACTGTTCGAGTAAGATCGATGTAATGATCGACATGCCGGCGAGTAAGTCAGAGCCAAAATCAAGGGCGAAGAGTTTCTTGAGGAGTTCCCAGAGGAGGGGGAGACCGCCGAGGGTGAGGACGGTCCAGAGAGGCCAGGGAGAGCCGGTGACAAGGTGGGCGGTGATGCCGGCGGCGGCGAGGAGGGCAATGAGGGAGTTCGGAGACAGGAGTGGGTGCATGGACTTCTTGAGTATACTGGCTGGGTACGGAGCGACTGTTGAGGGGAAGGGCGGCAGAATTCCGCGTACATAACTTGATGGCCAATGAAGATCAGGTCGAGGTAATCGGTGGACTGACGGCGGACCACCCGGTGAGGGAGTTGCTGCCGGTTTTGGCTTCTCCGTCGACGGCCGGGAAGGGCAAGAACACCATTCGGATGGAGTTGGTTCCGGTGGGTTGTTGGAAGCTGGAGGACGTACGATTTGCGTTCGCATCGTCGTTTCTGTTGCCGGCGACGAAGAAAGAGTTTGATGAGCTGGCGGCGTTAATACAGAAGCATCCGAAGGCTCCGTTGACGATTTTTGGGCACGCGGACCCGGTGGGTGACGACGTCTTCAATAAAGAGCTAAGCGGGAACCGGGCGGAGTCGGTTTATGCGGTTCTGATCCGGGATGTAGCGCGCTGGGAGGGGCTATATAAGGCGGGTGGGAACGCCGAGGGTTGGGGGACTCGTTCGATTCAGCACATGCTGCAAGCGGTAGGGCACGACCCTGGGTTAGTGGACGGGGTGAACGGGCCGAAGACCAAGGCGGCGGTGAAGGCGTTTCAGACCAAAGCCGGTGGGCTAACCGTGGACGGAGAGGCGGGGGCGAAGACCCGGGAGAAGTTATTCGCCGCGTATATGGATTTCTTGTGCCCGATGAAGTTGGCGAAGACCGACTTTCTGGGGCAGGGCGTGGACGCGGGCGGGAAGGGTGACTATCAGGGTTGTAGCGAGTTTAACCCGACGATGGTGTTCTCGCAGTTAGAGAGTCAGGAGTTGAATAAGACGGAGAATCATCCGCAACGGGACCGGGAGAATAGCGTCAATCGGCGAGTGTTGCTTTTGTTGTTTCGACCGGGAACTCCGCCTTCGGCGAAGTGGCCGTGTCCGCGGGCGAACGAGGGCACCGCTGGATGCCGGGCGCGATTCTGGTCGGACGGAGACAAGAGGCGGAACCCGCAGCCGGCGCGGAGAAAGTTTGGGGATACGCTCGATACGTTCGGCTGTCGGTTTTATCACCGGCTGATGATCAAGTCGCCTTGCGAAGGGGTGAAGCCGCCTCCTCCGAAAGTTACGATTGAGTTTATCGAGTTTTGTTTGTCGGAAAAGTTGTATCTGGAGACGCGGCCGTGGTGGCCGAAGCAGGACGCGAAATTGTTTCCGGGCGAGCCGTTCGATAGTAAGTTGACGAATGGGCCGAAGACGGGGGTTTTGGGCGATAAGGGCTGCGTGCGGATCGAACCTATTCCAGGTGGGCTCTGCGAGGTTCGGTTTCCGAAGTTCTACGATGAGGTGGACAAGTTGTTGGGGCTGCCGGTGCCGTTTCCGGTACCGGTGCCGGTGTCTCCTCCGAAGCCGAAGCCGCCGAAGCAGCCTCGCCTAGTTATGAAGAGCGTGGATGCGGTGTTTGCTCCCGGCGTGGAGTCGTTAGCCGTGAACTACGATTGCAAAGACCTGGAGGGAGAGGGGGCGACGTTGTCGGTGGTCAGCAAGAAGACTCCGAATAAGATTGTGTTTGAGCGGGATTTGACGGCGGCGGAGCTTGCCACTGGTGCCGGAAAGACGATTGCATGGGACGGAAAGGCATCCGATGGGAAGTTTATCGATCCGGCAGGGTCTCCGTTTACGGTGAGGATCCAGTGGGCCAACGGGCGGTTAAGGGACTCCAAGGATACGAAAGTCGAGGTCGAGAAGATCGAGTTGGAGATGGTCGCTCCGGGGAACCGGATTCTGCTGAACAATCCGGACGACAAAGTGTTGGTGACGACTAAGGTGTTTCTGAAGAAGAAAGCTGGAGGCGGGGCGCTGACACCGGTGGAGATGGAGGCCAAGTATTCGTTTACGCCTGGCGGGTCAAATACGACCGCGGTGGCTTCGTTTGTTTATGCCGCTCCGAAGACGCTGGGGAAGACGGGCAACGCCGCGGCACTATACTGGTCAGCGCATCCGAATTCGGTGGCGACTTCTCCGGATGGGTTTAAAACTACCGCACTGGCCAAGACGGGGACAGCGGGGGCACAAGGGTTGGCAACGATCTTTTTCCTGCCTTCGGGCGTCGGTGGGAATACGTACAAGGTGAAGGCGGAGGTGGCGGGAGTGAGTAAGGAGTCTCCGGAGGCAACGATCTTCCGCAAGGTACGGCTTGAGCCGTTCGAGATGGCCGGGCAGACGCATGTTTCGACGCAGGGTACGGTCGGGTTGATTCAGCCGTTCTATACGGCGGACAGTTTTGTGGAATATGAGTTGGGCGTGGTGAAAGCGGTGGCAGCGGCGTTTACCGCGAAGTATATCGGGTTGTGGGACCATGCGACGCAGGCGCAAGTGAATTGGGCTACTCATCAAGTGAAGATAGCGGCGGAGACGCCGACGGCGGCGGAGACGGCAGCGGCGAATGGACCGGCGGGGCCAGCGCAGGTAGCTGGGCTGGCGGCGGTCCAAGCGAAGGCGAATGCTTGGCGGGATCGAATCATTGGCGTCTATAACGCGGGTCTTGCTAGTTGGGCACCGGATGCCGCGGTGCCGGTGAACTCGCTGGTATCGATTGAGTTTGAGCATCCGAAATACTCGGCGGCGTCCGGGGCGGACGCGACGACAGCGGAATGGACGGCATTTCCAGCGTTGCGCATCGCGGTGGAAGGCCGGAACATCCATCCGGACGCTCGGTGGATTCGCGGCCAGGGGGTATCGACTGGACAGCGCGCGTATGTGACGGCTGGGATGACGGCAGCGCGAACGCAGGTAGTGGTGACGCACGAGGCGGGGCACGAGACGAAGAACCAGTTTAAAAAAGATAGTTTCGGCCCGGGGGATCACACCGCGGGTGCTGGATTGATGGATACGACGAGCAGCGTGAGCGCCTTCACGGCAGGAGAGAAGAACATCTTGCGAGGCATTTTGTGAGACCGGCATGGGCCGTAGTGTTACCGCTAATTCTGGGAGGTTGCGTGATGAGTGACGGAGTGCAAGGGGCTGCGGCCACGAAGAAAACGATTGAACTGGCGGCACCAACGCGAGTGTTTTCGTTAGGCGGAGGGATTCCGATTGGGGTGCGCTACACGAATCGGTCTGGGAAGCGGATGGAGTTTTCCGACCCGCGGCGGACGTGGGAGGTCCAGCTCAAAATCGGGGCGATAGAAGTGGCGTTCGGCAAAATATTGCGGTACGCCGGCGAGGGGAAAGTTCGATGGTCGATCGAGGACGCCGAGACGATCGTTCTTGAAGATGGAGCCAAGCATGCGTTTGAATACGACGCGGGGAAGCGTTGGCCGGAGCATTTTGTGCCGGGGATGAATCGGCTGCAAGTGAAGGATTTGACGGACGACAAAGAGACAGTGTTGTCGAACCCGGTTGAGATCCGGGTGGAATATTCGGCCGCGACGTTTCTGGCGTTACTTGGAGTTTTGGAGGACGAGGCGGCGACCGTGGACGGCAAGGCGTTTGCAGGCAAGTGGGTGAAACGGGTGTACCCGGAGTTTACGACGGTGGTGGCGGCGCGAGCGTGGTGGGAGATCAACGGTGCCGGGCCGGAGGTGACGGCGGTGCTCGCGAAGATCAACGGGGAAGGGGTGAAACCGTAACGCCATGGCGAAAAAGCATACCGTTGACTGGAACAAGGTGGATGAGTTTTTGGCAGGGATGGAGACGACGGAGAAGCACGAGATCGAGGTGCGGCGGGAGGCGATTCCGATTGTGTTTGTGCCCGGTATCATGGGGACGCACTTGCGGCGTCCGGGGACGAACGGGGAAGGGGAGGATGCCGACGGACTGCCCAATTTGCGGTGGAGTACGGGCACCGGTTGGATGCTGTCGAACCTGATTTTCGCGCGCTCGAACGGAGCGAGACGACGCCGATTGCTCGTTGGAACGCCGGCGCAATCGTTCAATCCGGACTATCTGGAAGTAGACGAGGATAGCCCGCCGGGAGACGGCTTTCGGGGGATTATGGAGGACTACCATAAGTTTCTAACGCTGTTGCGAGAGCACGACTGGGGACCGCTGAATAAGTACTTTGTGTTGCCTGTCTTCGCGGTCGGCTATAACTGGTCCGACGATGTAAAGAACGCCGGAACTTACTTAGCAAGACGGATTGATGCGATTATCGAAGAATCGCGGAAGGTGACGGGGCTATGCGAGAAAGTGATTCTGATTTCGCATTCGATGGGGGGCTTGGTGACGCGGACGGCGAGCGAAATTTCGGGGGCGCAGGGCAAGATCGTGGGAATCATCCATGGGGTGCAGCCGGTGACCGGGGCACCGGGGGCGTATTGGCGGATGAAGGCGGGATTTGAGGGTTTCAATTCACTGGGGATGGTGCAGCGGGCATTGGGCAATGATGGGCCGAAGGTGACCGCGGTGTTGGGGAACATTCCGGGCGGGTTGCAATTGATGCCCAACAAGGTGCATCAAACCACCAACCAGGAGGCAGAATGGCTGACCGTAACGGTGGGCGGGGAGGCGGTGAAAAAGCTTCCGGAGAAGGGAGATCCATACGAGGAGATTTATAGAATCAAGGCGATCGTCCATCCGAAGCAGCGAGAGAACCCTAGTCAAAACACTTACTGGGGGCTGGTTGATCCGGAGTTATTGAATCCGGAGATGCCGACTCCCGAGGGTGGGGACCCGGCTGATGCGATGAACGCGGACCTGGATAAAGCCTGGGATCGGTACTTACAGAATCTGCAGCTGGCTGAGGCGCTGCACGACCAACTCTGCCCCAAAGACCAGGCACCGAAGCAGCATCCCCAGACCTTGACGATGACGGGGATTGGGCACAAATCGGTCTCGGTGATCGAGATGCGAGTGGAGAGCAACTTGATCCGAAGCGACCCGTACCCGAACCAGGGATTCCGCGGATTCTTTACGGATGGGGCGGGCAAGGATTGGCAGGCGGTGTTGCAGGATCCAGCCGAGATTGGCGATGGTACGGTGCCCTGGAGTTCCGGAGCGGCGCTCGAAACGCCAAAACGGCCACCCCCGGGAGATGTACGATTGGCGGCCGCACACCAGCCGGCTTTTGAAGATAAGAAAGTGCAGGCGTGGGCGATTGAGGCAGTGACGGCGATGGTGAAACATCGCTACCACGAGCAGCGGAAGACGAAATGAAGTTGGTTTGTTGGGTTGTGTTGGCGGTAGGGCTGGCAGGATGTGCGGGAGCTAATAAAGTGGAACTGAAGAAAGAAGCGATTGGGCGGTTTCGGGTAGGTGTGCCCATGGAGGTGTCGGCGGCGAGCCGGAGCCAGATGATTTACGGGGTGCGGGTGGAGGCGGCACCGTTAGGGGCGTGGGCGGCTCGGATGACAGAGTTGGGCGAGAAGGTGGTTTCTCGGCCAGCGATGGCGGCTGGAGTTGAGGCGGTTTGGTACCGCGAGGCGTCGGACCTGATTTTGGAGGCAAGGCAGGTGAGGGGGGAGGCGGAGGTGACGGTCGTACGCGATGCTCCGGAGGGGAAGGAGGCAGTGGCGGAAAGGCTTTCCGGAGACGTGTTGGCTGCCTATGTCGAAGGCACTGCGGCGGGATTTTGCATAGGACCGGGCGCAATTCGGAAGGGGCCTTCGTTAAGTGAATCCGTCCAAATGGTTTGGAAGGGGGCCGCCAGCAGTGTTCGGGTGGAGTTCTCAACGCAGACCGTAACTTCGCCGGACACAAAGACGTTTATGGATGTGGACGAGGAGCGGGGATTTGCACGACTGGCAGGGGGAAGTCTGACCGTACTGCGCGAGAGAGCCCGGACCGTGGCCGGATTAGCGGGGCGGGAGATCTGGATTGCAATTGCAATTCCCGGAAAAGAAGCGCAGGTGCGATTTACATGGCATTTCGCGGGCGTGGGGCGGGAGGGGACCAAGCCGAAGATCGACATTGTCGGCACGGCCGGGGCAGGGGGCCAGAGTACACTGGAAGCCGTTTGGGAGGCGATGCTGCCGTCGATAGAGCCGGTGCCGGTTAACTGAGCTGTCGTTGGAATTGTCGGGCGGCGAGGGCGACGGTGACGACGGCCATGAGGGTGAGCACAGCGCCGTTGACCCAGAGTTCGGACAGGCTGGCTCCGCGGAGGATGACTCCTCGAGTAACATCAATGTAGTAAGTAGTCGGGATGATCTTACTCAGATACTGAAACTGGGTTGGCATGTTGTTGATGGGGAAGATGTAGCCGGACAGGAAAATAGACGGGAGCATGGTGCCGAACGACATTTGAAAGGCTTCGGCCTGGGATTGGGCCTTGGTCGAAATGAGCAGGCCGATGCCGGAGGAGGCGACGAGGAACGGAATGGCGATGAGGAGCAGCGTAGCCAGACTGCCGTTAATGGGGACGTCGAAGACGACGCGCATGATGAGTAGGACCCAGCAGATTTCGAGGAAGCCGAGGACAACATAGGGGATCATTTTGCCGACCATGACGCCGAGCGGTTGGACGGGGGTGACGGTGAGTTGGTCCAGGGTGCCGCGTTCGCGTTCCCGAACGACCGAGAGGGCGACCAGGAGGATCACCATGATCTGGACCAGAACAGCTACAAGGCCGGGGACGAAGAAGTTGGGAGAGCGCGTGGCGGGGTTAAAAAGAACGGCCGGGCGGGCTTCGAGAATGGGCTTACCTGAGTTTGAAAGGCGCTGGTTTTCGAGCAAAATGAGTGAACTGAAGACCATGAGAGCGGTACCGGAAACGGTGGAGTCGGAACCGTCGACGAGAAGCTGGACGGTGGCGCCGCGACCTTCGAGGACACGGTCGGCGAAGTCGGCGGGTATTTTGAGGGCGACTTGGGCGTGGCCTTGGCGGATCTCGCGGTAGAGTTCTTCGTCGGAGGTGACATGGCCACGGATGGCGAACGTGTCGGCGGCGCGGAAGCGTTCGATGAGTTCGCGGCTGCGTTGGGAGGGGGCTTGGTCGTAGACGACGGTGGGAATTTGACGGACGTTCAGGTTCAGCGCAAAGCCGAAGATGATGAGTTGGACGACGGGGATAAGCAGGGCGAAGATGACGGTGCCTTGGTCTCGACGGAGGTGGAGGAACTCCTTGCGCATCATGGGCACAGTGCCGGAAAAACGGTTCATGCGGCGTTCCGGATTTGATTGGTGAGGGTGACGAAAACGTCTTCGAGAGAGGCTTCGATGAGGCGGGGAGTAACGTTGACGGCGGCAGCCAAGGCAGAAGCGGCCGAAAGGTCGGCGAGGGCGTGGATGGACTGGCCGAAGATAGTGGCTTCGTGAACGTAGGGGAGGAGGCGGACGGAAGCTAGAACCTCCATGACATTCGGACAATTAATTTCGAAGCGGGCGGTGCCGGGCGGATTGGCGGCAGGGAGCCGCTTCAATTCGTCGACGGTACCGAGGGCGATGAGCTTGGAATTATAGAGATAGCCGACGCGACCGCAGCGTTCGGCTTCGTCCATGTAATGAGTGGTGACGAGGAAGGTGACTCCTTGGCCGGAGAGGAGGAAGACGAGATCCCAGAGGGCGCGCCGGGCGACGGGGTCAATGCCGGCAGTGGGTTCATCGAGGAAGACGACTTCTGGGGAGTGGATGATCGCGCAGGCAAGCGCAAGGCGCTGTTTCCAGCCGCCGGAAAGCTGGCCGGCGCGGCGGTCGAGATAGGGGGTGATGGTCGTGAGGGCGACGACGTCGGCGAAACGGCGGGCGTGGCGCTCGGCGGAGAGGCCATAGACACCGGAATAAAATTCAATGTTTTCGCGGACCGTTAGGTCTTCGTAGAGACCGAAGCGTTGGGACATGTAGCCGATGCGCTGGCGGACTTCGGCGGCGTGCTGGCGGACGTCGAGGTCAAGGAGACGGCCGGAGCCGGAGGCAATTTTGACGAGGCCGCAGAGGGCTTTGATGATGGTAGTTTTGCCGGAGCCGTTCGGGCCGAGGAGGCCGAAGACTTCGCCGCGCTCGATGGACATTGAGACTTTGTCGACGGCGGTGAAATCGCCGAAGCGAATGGTGAGGTCTTTTGTTTCGATGACGGGCATGGCTATGGAGCGAGGCGAACTTCGGCGGCCATACCGGAGCGGAGGGAGGAGTTGGGGACGCGGATTTTGACGGCGAAGACTTGGTGGGAACGGTCATCGCGGGTTTGGACGTTGCGGGGGAGAAACTCGGCTTGAGCAGCGATCTGTTGGACGACGCCAAGTAGGGGTGCAGCGTTGTCGAGGATGACTTCGACCTTGGTGCCGAGGGACCAGGCGGCGAGGAGAGTGGCGGGGACGTAAGCCCGGACCCAGGTTTGGGATTCTTCGAGGAGGGTGACGATGGGCCGCCCGGCGGGGACGAGATCACCGGGGCGCACGGAGATAGTTTCGATCCGTGCACGGCAGGGGGACCGGACTTCGACTTCGGCGAGTTGGACCGAAATTTGGGCCACTTCGGCTTGCGCTTGCTCGACGCGGGCGCGGGCTTGGGCGAGTTCTTCGGGGCGGGTGCCGAGTTTTGCGACGGCAGCGACCTTTTCGGACTGGACGGTGCGCTGTTGGGCGGCTTGGAGATCTTCGGTGCGAGTGCCAGCTTCGAGCAGAGCGACGCGCTGGCGGGCGGCGTCTGCGCGGGCGCGGAGAGTATCTCGGCGGCCGGTGGCATCGTCGAGAGCTTGGCGGGAGATGTCGCCGGATCGGGCGAGGGTGGCGAGGCGAGTGGCGGTGGTGGTGGCGTTGGAGAGGTCGGCTTCGGCGGCGCGAAGGTCGGCGCGGGCCTGGGCGATTTCCTGAGGCCGGGGGCCGGATTTGGCGGCGGCGAGGAGGGCGCGGGATTGGGCGGCGGCGGCTTCGGATTGGGCGATCTCTTCGGGGCGGAGGCCGCGAGCGAGTTGGTCGACGCGGGCGGCGGCTTCGGCGAGACGCGCTTCGGATTGCCGCAGGCGGGCGCGGAGTTCGGCAAATTCGAAGCGGACGAGGGGGGCCTCGGGGTCGACGACAGAGCCTTCTTCAGCCAGGACTTCGGTGACTCGTCCGCCGATCTTCGAGCCGACTTCGACGCGGCGGGATTCGACGACTCCGTAGACGGCGAGGGGGGCCGAGGGACGGCGAGAAAACCACCACCAGCCAGCGACGGCGGCGATAAAAACGAGAAGGAGCGGCAGGCGGCGGGCGGTCACGTACCCAAAGGATACAGCAAGCGTTAGGCTAGTAGGGCATGGCTACAACTCGACGTACCTTCCTTTCGGCCGCTTCGGTGGTCTATTCGCTTTCTCCAGCGGCGACTCTGTTCGGGCAGGGGAGCACTGATTCCGTGAACCTGGGCTATATCGGCAGCGGGGTTCGGGGCAAGCAGTTGATCGACGAATTTGCGATGGTGCCGGGCGCAAAGGGGATCGCAGTAGCGGACCTTTACGACGGGTGTCGCCAGAGGGCGAAGGAGCAGTTGGGGGAAGACATTTGGACCGGGAAAGACTATCGGACGGTGCTCGATAACAAAGACGTGCAGGCCGTGGTGATCGCGACACCCGACCATTGGCACGAGAAGATCGTGCTGGATGCGCTGTCGGCGGGAAAGCATGTTTATGTCGAAAAGCCGCTGACTTGGTCGATTGCGGAGGGGCCGCGGATTGTGGCGGCGGCGAAGCGCAGTGGGAAGGTGTTGCAGGTGGGGAGCCAGGCGAAGACGTCGGCGTTGACGGCGAAGGCGAAGGAGTTGGTGGCGAGCGGGGCGTTGGGGAAGGTGAACATGATTCGGATGGCGAATCATCGGAATTCGGCCGAGGGGGCATGGCAGTATCCGGTGCCTTCGGATGCGTCAGAGAAGACGATTGATTGGGCGACATGGCAGGGGCGAACGAAGAAGCGGGCGTTTGACCCGAAGATTGTGTTTCAATGGCGGCGGTTTTGGGATTACTCGGGCGGAGTAGCGGCGGACTTATTCGTGCACCAGTTTACGCAGATGCACGAGATTATGGGCGTGAAGGCACCGGTGTCGGCGGTTTCGCAGGGCGGTATCTATAAGTGGAAGGACGGACGGACGGTGCCGGATGTTATGAACTCGCTGGTGGAATACGCCGAAGGGTTCTTAGTGGATGTTTATGTAAATCAGGCGAACGGCCAGTCGCCGCGCGGGATCTATATCTACGGGGATGAAGCGACGCTGTTAGTGGAGTTTAACCGGCTTACTTTGACCCCGGAGGCCAAGGGCGGCAAGGCGCAATTGTACGGGAGCATTAACTTCCCGAAGAAGCTGCGGGACGAGTATCTGGCGCAATTTACGGAGGAGACGCGGCAGCCGCGACCGGAGGCGAAAGACGTACCGGTGGAGAAAGGGCAGAGCCATAACTGGTGGTTTATCGATTCTATCCGGAATAACAAACCGAGCCGGGAGAACGCCGAGGAAGGGCACTACGCGGCCGCGGCGGCGCACTTATGCAACTTAGCTTATCGGAATAAGACCCGGGCGGCTTGGGACCCGGCGACGGGTAAGGTGAAGCTGTAAGTCGATGACGGGCGCGGAGTGTTTGTTACGGACTCTCGTAACCGGGGGCGTGGAGGTGTGCTTCATGAACCCCGGAACGTCGGAGATGCATTTTGTGGCGGCGCTCGACCGGGTGCCGGAGATGCGGGGGGTGCTGTGTCTCTTCGAGGGGGTCTGTTCGGGGGCGGCGGATGGGTATGCCAGGATGTTGGGCAAGCCGGCGGCGACGCTGCTGCATTTAGGCCCCGGGTTGGCGAATGGCTTAGCGAATTTTCACAATGCGCGGAAGGCGCGGAGCCCGATTGTGAGCTTGGTGGGGGAGCATTCGACGCGGCATCTGGCTTATGACGCGCCACTAACTTCCGACATCGAGGCGTTTGCGCGGACGGTGTCCGAGCAGGTTTTTCGGCTGGAGTCGGCGGAGGCGATGGGAGAGACGGCGGTGCGGGTGATGGCGGTGGCGCGACGGTATCCGGGCCGGATCGCGCATTTGATTGTGGCGGCGGATTATTCGTGGTCCGAGGCGGGGGCGGTGGGGGCGATGGCGGAGGTGGAAAGGCCTCGGGTACCGACGGTTGGGCAGTTAGGCCGAGGGGCAGGGAGTTGGGGAATCTTGCTGGGCGGAGGAACGACACGAGGAAAGGGGCTGGCCCTGGCGGCGCGTCTTGCGGCGGCAGGTTGGCGGGTGTTGATTGACCGGAACGCGGCGCGGGTGGAGGCGGGGCGCGGTCGCTATCAGCCGCGGCGAATGGAATATTTTCCGGGACCGGCGCAGGCGCAGTTGGCGGGGTTGACGGATTTGGTGTTAGTGGAGGCGAAGGCTCCGGTATCGTTTTTCGGGTATCCGGACGAGGCGAGCTACTTGGTGCCGACGGGTTGCCGGGTGCATGAGTTGGCGGGAATCGAAGAGGACGGGACGGGGGCGCTGGAGGCTTTGGTGGCGTCGCTGGGGCTGCCGGTGGCGAGTTGGGCGGCACCGGAGGCAGCGACGGTGCCGGGCGACGGGCCGTTGACGTTGGAGGCGATCGGGCAGGCGGTGGCTGCGTTGTTGGCCGAGGGGGCGATTGTGTCGGACGAGATGGTGTCATCCGGGCCGCCGATTTTGGCGGCGTTGCCGGCGGCGGCGTGGTTTGACTATTTGCCGGTAACCGGCGGGTCAATTGGGCAGGGGATGCCGGTGGGGGTGGGGGCCGCGGTGGCATGCCCGGATCGGAAAGTGGTGGTGCTGGAGGGGGACGGCAGTGCGATGTATACGCCGCAGAGTTGGTGGACGATGGCGCGCGAGGGGTTGGACGTGGTGACGGTGATTTTCGCGAACCGGCGGTATCGGATTCTGGATATCGAGATGCGGCGTACGGGGGCGAATGGGTTTGGAGCGCAGTCGGAGGCGATGGTGGACATCGGGCGACCGGAGCTGGATTTTGTGCAGGTGGCGCGGGGGATGGGGGTGGCGGCGGTGCGCGTCGAGACGACGGGCGAGTTTGTGCAGGAGTTCGGGGCGGCAATGCGGGAGCGGGGGCCGCGGGTGATTGAGGCGGTGATTTAGACGGCGAGCCAGTCGCGGCAGGCGTGGTGGACCGCTTCGAGGGTTATGGGCCCGGGGGGGACGGCAAAGTCCGGCGGGGCGACTAACATCAGCTCGTCCATCCCTTCGGCGACAAACAGGTAGGTGGTATTACTACGATACTCGACGTACTTATTCGCTTCCTGCCAAATGTATTGATAGAAGACCTCGAGATCGACGTAGGAGCCGAGCATGTCGGCTTGGGTTGGAATGGCGGTGGCTTTGTCCTGGTCGGCGAAGATGAGCAGGCTACTGAAGGGCTTCACTTTATTGCGAATGCCGAAGCCGACGGCGATACAGGAGGGTTTGGCCCGACGAATCGCTTGGACGCTGGCCCATTCGACAAAGGTATTGTTGACGAGTAGGGTGCCGTTGCCGGCTAGGAGCGTGGCGCGGATGAACTCAGCCATGAGCGGGTCGGCGGCGTACTCGGCGTCGCGAGGTTGCAGCGTTTTGAGCTTTTCGCCGAGTTGACGGGGGCCGCGGACTTCGCCTTTTTCAGCGATCTTGCCGACTTCGGCCATTAGGCGTTGGCGGTAAGGGAGGAGATGGTCGTAGCTGAGGCGGGTGGCTTGGCGGGAGCAGGCGAGAAGCGATTCGGTGGCTTCGACGGTCCAGGCCGAGTGGGGGCCGCGGGCGGCGGAGCAGAGGTCGGGGAGGCTGTCGGCGAGGTTTGGCGTGGGGCGGCCGGTGAGGAGGAGAGGGAGATAGTGCGCTTGATCCTCCGGCGGTTTGAGGGCGAGGCGGCGGCCGGAGAGGCGGGTCCACATGCGGTCAGGCCCGACGGGGAGGTCGGCGGGGGCGATGACGAGGACGAGGCGCGTGCGGCCCTTGGCGGCGGCATCGAGGGCGGGGTTGATGACGTTAAAGATGGCGGAGATGAGGCGGCGCCATTCCGGGTAGAGAGGGTTGCGGTTGAGGAAGTCGACTTGTTCGAGTGAGAAGCGGCCGGGGGGCCAGGAACGGGGGGTCACCCCCATGCGCGGTTCGAGTTCCGCGAGGGGAGCGAAGAGGGCGGGCGGAGCCTTTTCGAGATACGCACCGAGGCGTTCGAAGTAGGACTGTTCGGCGGGAAAGAGTAAGTTCCAGGTGCGGAGCTGCTCGGCAAAGTAAGCGGTGAAGGTGACCGGTACGTGGTCGAAATCGAAGCGGGGCGGCGGCATTAGACTAAGATTTCGCGGACCGGTACGCCGACCATCCCTTCCGGTTTGAACTTTAACATGGCGGCAGCGGTGGCGGCTACATCAATGTGCCGAATGGGCGTTTCGGTGGCCCCTTTGGTGACTCCGGCCCCGAGGGCAAGTAGCCAAGTGTTTCGGCAGGACGGATCTCCGCTGCGGTGATTCAGAAAGCCGTTGGCGGTATTGGAGTCTCCGTCGCGGCCGAGTTCGGGAAGGATCAGGACGGTCGTGTTGTCCTTGTACTTAGAGTTTTCGTTGACCTCGTCCCAGAGCATACCGGTAAGGCGGTCGGTGCGGGTAACGGCTTGGAGATAGAGAGAGTAACTGCCCCAATGGGCTACGTCCATGTCCCAGAAGTTGACTAAGAGTAAGCTAGGGGAGAATTCGCGCATGACCTCGCGGGTGATAAAGAACGTCAACTCATCGCCCGAGGTGGGGGCTTCGGGGCCATTGATGAACGATCCGAGGGCGCGCGTGAGGGTTTGGCGGACGTGTTGGTCCATTTGTCGACCACCTTTGAAGATGGTCCAGCCGACGCCTTCATAGCCTTCCTGAAGGATGGTTTCCAGGCGCCGATGGACGGCGTCGCGGTCGGCGACATCGGAGGCCTGGGGCTTCCTCACGATGTCGTTGACGGCGTCGAGCAGGAGCTGCTTCGGAAGGACGACATTGGCACCGAGGGGGAGGCCGAAGCCCCGTTGCGAGCTGGCACCCATGGCGGCGAAGCTCTTGTTCGTCGCGATGACCCAGGCGTCCAGGGGGCCGGCCTTGCGGGCTTTGCGATACTGCTCGAAGATGGTGGCCGAAGCGGGGGCTTCGAAGCCGAAGTCGTCGACTCGTTGCCAATTGCCGGTGACGATGCTTCCGGTGGAATTGAAATGAGACAGGACGCCTTCGTTCACGCAGTTCTGATAGAAGTAGCCTTCGGGGCGAAGCGCGGCGAGGCGGGGGATATTGCGCAGACCGGCGGGGGAGAAGGTCTCTTCGGTGCGGACGCCGCCGCCGAAGGTGACGAGAATTACTTTTCGGCCCTTGGCCTGAGCATCGGCGGCCTGGGCCCAAAGGTTCAGCAGAGCGGGAGGGATGATGCGCTGCGCAATGGACAGTCCGGCAAGTTTAAGGAAGTCGCGGGTGAGCATGGGAAAAGAACCTCTGGCGCGCTGACTTCCTATTGCAACACTTCGTTGAGCAGGATGCCAGCGCGTCGAAGGCCCGATGCGCGATTAGAAGTACATTTTGAGGGCCAGTTGCACCTGGCGAGCGTCGTTGGGGGAGTTCCGAGTCGAGGTGACCCGGCCAAAGTTACGCGTGTCTATGAAGTTGGTGAACGCCGGGTTGGCAAAGGCTGGGGTGTTCGTGAGGTTGAAGGACTCCACGCGGAATTGTAGACGAAACCGCTCGCTGACTTGGAAGTCTTTGAACATGGAGAAATCCATCTTGGCGTAGCCGGGTCCAGTGACCTGGGTCCGCTGTCCACCCAGGGGTGAGAAGTCGGTCTGGCCGTTCTGGGTGGCAACTGGCGGATTGCGGAAAGCCGCGGGGTTGTACCAGCCATCGGCCCTGCCGAAGTACTTATCCTGGCCGGGGACTTGGAAGGCGAAACAGCCCGCGCCGGCCGTGGTGCCGATGGGGCAGCCGATGGTCTGGGGTTGTCCGGAGTAGAGCGAAGCGATCCAGTTGGCACTCCAGCCACCGAGAATCGCCTGGGTGATGCCGTGAGCGCTGGAGAGCAGCTTTCTGCCCTTTCCGAAGGGGAGTTCGTAGCTGCCGTTGAAGGTGTAGGCGTGGTTGATATGGAAGGACGCGAGGGCCATGTCGGCTTTGATGCCCATTCCGGGAATCGCGACACCGCGGAAGCCGCCCACGTTGCCGCCGTTGAGTAAGTCGCCGGCGTTGGTGAGTGTTTTGGCGAAGGTATAAGTCATCAGGAAGTTCAGACCGTTGTCGAAGCGGCGGGAGAACTTACTCTGCATGGAGTGGTAGTGACTCTGGCCGTTGGTGCTGGCGTAGGAGGCGTTACGGGCGAAGTCGGGGTAGGGGATGAAGAGCTGCGGGTTAGCGCTGGGCGTGAGAATCTGCGACACGTTATTCGATCCGGTGAAGGTCTCAATATGGCGTCCCAGCGAGGCGACGTAGCCGACTTCGATGCTCGTGTTTTTCATGGCTTCGTATTGCAAGGTGAAGTTGTAGCCCTGGGTGTAGGGCGTCTTATAATTGAACTCGATGCCGCGGAGACTGAGGAAACGCCCGTTGACTAAGCGGGGGTCCAGCGGCACGCTGGATAGACCGCGTTCGAGCGTGGCGATGTTGTTGTCGGCAAACTTTACGGGGGTCCAGGCGTTGGCGGGTTGGAAGTTGAAATCGAACTGGAAGGGATAGTTATAGCCGAGATTCGGCGAGCCGCCGCGGTTTTCGAAGGCACCGTAGTAGATGCCGTAGCCGCCGCGCACGACGAGCTTGCTGGTGGCGGAGTAGGCGAAGCCGAAGCGTGGGGCAAAGTTGTTTTTCTGCGACTTGCCCAAGCCGGAGCCGAACTCATCGCTATAGCGGAGCTTGATGCCGTTTGAAATCAGTAGCGCCTGGAAGGAATCAGACAGACCGGGTTTGTCTTTACGGCTAGCGGGAATGATGTACTCCGGGTTGGTGGGAGTCGGATTGAAGTTGGCTTGGGCACTGTACTTCTCTCCTACTTGGCTGAAGAGATCCCAGCGAATTCCCATGTTAAAGGTCAGTTTGCGGCTGACCTTCCAATCGTCCTGAAAGTACAAGCCGGTGTAGTATTTCCGATTCGCGACGCCGCCAAAGTTGGAAGCCGAGACGGAGCTGGCACCCGCGCCGCCGGTGCCAGCGGCGTCGGCCGGGTTGAGCAGAAACTGGGCGCGGCCGGTGGAAGTGTCATTCACATTCGGGATGGAAGTGTAGATGCCATTGTAGTTGAAGCGGCCACGGGAGGTGGGTGGCGCGAGCCAGGGGAAGTCGATCATTTGGCCTTCCCAGCCGCCTTTCATGGTGTGGCTCTTGTATATTTTGGTGAGGTTGTTCGAAAGCTGGATGGTGTTTGAAAACCGCTCGGAGATGATCCAGTCCGAGGGGCCCAGGTTGGAGAGACCACCGATGGAGATCCCGGGAAGGCCTCCGTTGCCGGTAGCTTGCTGAATTCCCAGGATGCCGAATTGCGATGGGATGTTCGACGTATCGTTCGCGTAGGGTTGGGCGCGAACCGAGTGCTCCCGGTTGAAGCCGGCGCGGACTTCGTTGATGAGGGTGGGTGCGAAGGTATGGGTGTAGCTGATGGCTCCGCCCTGGGTGCGCAGCGTTTCGTCGCCGTTGTTGAAGCCCCCGCCGTCGGCGAAACCTTCGAAGGGGCCGGGCTTGAAACGGGTGACGTCGGCGAAGCTATAGCGGCCGAAGATCTGGTCGCGTTCGCTGAAATTGTGGTCGATGCGGACGTCGAATGAATTCGTATCGTCGACGTTGCCTCGGGTGACGTTGTAGTTGTTGAAAATGCCCGCGTTGGTGGGCGACGGGAAAAGATTCAGCAGCTTGATGGAGTTCGGATTCAGGCGGCTGGCCGGGATGACGTTGTTCGTAAATGGGTCTCGGACGTTGGCCCCATTGACGAGGCGCGTGGAGGCCGGATCGAAGATGGTGCCGGAGGCGAACTCCCGGCCGGTGGAGTCGCGGCGGACGCCACTTTGAAAGGCGATGAGATCGGAGAAGTTGGTGTACCCGCTGGAGCGTTGCAAGGTGGTGGGGACGCTCGAAGTGGTCGGGACGGCTTGCCGGATGCGGGTGCCTTCAAAGTCGGCGAAGAAAAATGTTTTGTTGCGCTTGATGGGTCCGCCCAGAGCGCCGCCGAATTGGTTTTGGCGATAGGCCCCTTTCTTCACGCCCCGTTGGTTGAGAAAGTAGTCCGTGGCGTCGAGTTTGTCGTTGCGGAGGAACTCCCAAAGGCTGCCGCGGATCTTGTTGCTGCCAGACTTCAGCGAGGCATTCAACACCGCTCCACCGGCGCGGCCGAACTCTGCGCTGAACGCGTTGGTTTGAATTTTAAACTCGCCGATAGCGTCGACCGGGGGGCGCAGCACGAAGGCGGCCCCGCTGAGGAAATCGACGTTGTTGGAGTTGTTGTCGATGCCGTCGAGGAGGAAGTTGTTTTGAGCGGGACGGGTGCCGTTGGCGGTGAACCAGCCGGTCGCGTTCAAACCGCGGCCTTCGGGCTGGGGGTGGGTTACGCCGGCCGTAAGGCGGGCCAGGAAATTGTAATTCCGGCCGCTGAGGGGGAGATCGTTGATCGCTTTGGCGCTAATAGTTTCGCCTACCGAACCGCTTTGGGTTTGGAGGACGGGCAAGCTGTCGGCGACGTCGATGGTGGTGGTCAACTCGCCGGGCCGCATCGTGAAATCGATGACGCTCTGCTGCTGGATGCTCACCTGAATCGATTGCCGACGGCTCTTTTGGAAGCCTTCGAACTCAACCTCTACCGTATAGGTACCGATCCGGACGGGGGCGAACAGATAACGGCCTTCGTCTGAAGTTTTGGTGGTTTGGCGCAAGCCCGTTCCCTCGTTAAGCAAGGAAACACGGGCCTGGACGATGCTGCCGCCACTGGTATCGCGAATGAGGCCCATGACGGAACCGGCATCGACTTGACCGAGCAAAAGGGAGGCGGTGGTAAGGGCGAGGGAGAACAGCGAGAGGCTCTTCATGGAAAACTCCTAGTTGGGGTATATCATCCATTATGGATAATGTGATGTCAAGCACATAAATTCGCGATACTGGAATTCCCCACTTATGTCTGCCGAATCGGCCATCACCCCACTCGAAATTCGTCACAGCAGCTTGACCGAGCAAATTGCGCGGGTTGTGAAGCAGGCGATTCTTCGGGGCGAATTGAAGCCCGGAGAGCGGTTAGTGGAGCTAGCGATTGCCCGAGAGCACGGCGTGGGGCAGAACGCCGTGCGCGAGGCATTGATCGCCTTGGCGTACCAAGGTTTTGTCAAGCGGGTGGCCAACCGGGCGACCTACGTGACCCAAATGAGCCTGGAGGAGGCGCAGAAGCTGTCGGTGGTACGAGAGGCGCTCGAGAGTATGGCCGTCGAGATTGCCAGCCGTCGATTTGCCGCTGGGGAAGTGGAGACCGCGAAGCTGGAGACGGCTTTGGAGAAGATGCGCGCGGCGGCGGAGCAACTGGACCGCGTCCTGTTTTATGAGTTCGATATCGCCTTCCACCGAGAGCTTTGGCGCTTGACCGGCAATGAGTACTTGGAACAGGCTCTAGAGCAGGTGGTAGCCCCGCTCTTCGCGTTTTTCATCATGCAGTACTTCCGCAAAGGCGACCGGCTGGAGACGCTGCGCGAAGCGATTCCAGCGCACGAAGCGCTGGTTAGTTGTGTCCGGTCTGGCCTGCCGGGCGAGGCTCGGACGGCGTTGCAGAAGGACTTGGTTGCGCTGCCTTGAGCTGGCGGAAGGCTTGCAGGTGTTGGGTCGCTAGGGCAGCTTGGGCAGTGCGTTGGTACAACTGCGCAAGGCGGGAGATGGCTTTGGAGAAGATGCGGGCAGTACTTCCGCAAAGGCGGCCGCTGGAGACGCTGCGCGAAGCGATTCCAGCGCACGAAGCGCTGGTTAGTTGTGTCCGGTCTGGCCTGCCGGGCCAGGCGCGGACGGCGTTGCAGAAGGGCTTGGTTGCGCTGCCTTGAGCTTGCGGAAGGCTTGCAGGTGTTGGGTCGCCAACGCGGCTTGGCCAGTGCGTTGGTACAACTGCGAGAGACGATAGTGGGCTTGGGCTAGGCCGGGCGACCAGCGCAGGGCTGTTTCGAGAGCGCGGATCGCCAGGGCCGGGCGGTTGCTATCGGCGTAGATTTTGCCAAGTTCGAGATGCGGCTCCGCCATGCGGGGGGCCAGGGCGGTGGCCCGTTGCAGATAGGCTTCGGCGTCGGGGTTGTTGGCCTTGGCGAGGCTGAGCCCACACAGGTATTGCGCTTGCGCCTGGTTAGGATAGAGGTCGGCGAAGCTACGGAGTTTCTTTTGGACGGCCCCGGCGCTTTCCGGCGTCAGGTCGATCATTAAGCCGAGGAACACGAGCGGTCGGAGATCGCGGGGGGCGAGATCGACTCCGGCGACGAGAGAGCGAACGGCTTGGTCGAATTCGCCACGGGCATAATAGGCCACGCCCTGCGCCACATGGAGCCGGGAGGACTGCGGGAAGCGTTGGAGCGCAAAGCGGAAAATGGTCAGCGCCGGTTCCGAGGCGTTGTGATTGAGCAGGTGGTTGCCGAGGTCGAACAGATGCTTCTCCGACGGTTCGGCTTCGGCAGCGCTCCGGAATTTTTCCGCGGCCGCTTGCAGTTGCCCAGACGCGGCGAGCCAGAGCGCTTCCAGGTGAACGACGCTGGGCGAAGGCACCTGCCGCTGCAACTCGGTGATCAGTTTCCGCGCTTGCGGCAAGCGGCCGACTTCGATATAGGCGACAGCCAAATCGTGAAGGGCGGGAACCTCGCGGGGCTGGAGCGCGTAGGCGGCGGCGAGGTAGGGAATGGCCTGGGCGGCTTGGCCGGATTCGAGCAGCCGCTGCCCGAGCGCCAAATTGGCAGCGAAGCCTTGGGGCGAAAGAGATTGGCTCCAGCCCATAACTAACGCGAAGAATCCGAGGAGCAAGACCCGCATGGTTAATACTCGGTGATCTCACCGCCGGCGATTTTGCGTTTGGTCTTGCCGCCCAAATCAAGAGGGGTATCGTAGCCCGGAAGAATGCGCCCATCCGGCGAGTAGTAGGGGCCAATGTCGCAGGCCATGCTGCCTTTGCCGACCTCCACGAAGGTAATGGCGGTGATCAACTTCGCGGATTTGTAGCCGTAGCGGGAGGGGTCCAGCAGCCGAAGCGGCGCCCCGTGGCGGTCGGGCAGCGGTTGACCGGCGAGGTCGAGCACAAACATCACATTCGACTGTTGTAAGTCCTCGATATTAAAGTACTCATACCACTTGTCGGCGCAATCGATGCGGACGGCTTTGGCTTTTTTCGACGGCTTGGTTAGGTCGAGAAGCTGTTGAAAGCGGAAGCCAGACCATGACGCCCGGGCGGACCAACACTGGACGCACTTCATGCGCGAGCTTTGGGTTTGCTGGGGCAAGGCGCGCAGTTGGGCGAGGGGAATTTGTTGGGGTTTTTCGACGAGGCCCTTCAGTTGCAGGCGCCAGGTCCGCGGGTCGATGGGGGCCACCGGGGAGTACCACATGAGTTTCAGGTGAAACTCGTCGGGCACGTCGGAAGGAAGCAGGAGCTTCGGTTTCTGACCGGAAGCCGAGGCGGCGGCGAAAGCGAGCAGGTTTCTACGGTTGAGCATTGGCGAGATCCTCGAGCGCCTTACGGGCGACCTTACTTTCGGGTTGAACTTTGAGCAGCCGCCGCATGACGGCTTGAGCTTTAGTGAACTCCTTGGCTTGGACGTACACGCGACCGAGATTGAGATAGAGCATTTCGTCGGAGGGAACGGCCGCGATGCCTTGCTCGAGCGCGCTAACCGCCTTCGCCGGGAGGTTCTGCTGCAAATAGAGAACTCCTAGATTGTTCCATGCCGCGGCGAAGGCTGGACGCAAACGAACTGCCTCGCGCAGGTAGCGTTCCGCGTCCGGCAGGTTGCCGCGCTTAGCGAGCACCAGACCGAGGCCCTGATTTGCTTCGGGCGATTGCGCGTCCGCGGTTAAAGCTTGGCGGTAATAGGCTTCGGCCTCGGGAAGGCGCTTCAGCTTGTCGGCCGCTTGCGCGGCGTTGAGCAGGACGTAGGCGACATCGCTCTTGGCGGCGAGGGCTTGTTCAAAGTTTTGCAGAGCGGAGGCGTAGTCGTTCCGGGCCATGGCGACTCCGCCCAGTTCGTTCCACGCTTCAGCAGAGCGAGGGTCGAAGCGAAGGGCGTCGTCGAGTAGGTTCGAGGCGCGGTCGAGGCGATTGGCTTCGCGGTGAACCTGCGCGACCAGGACGAGGGTGCGGACGTTGCCGGGCTGCTGGACGAGAACCGCTTCGAGGTAGGGCAGCGCCTGCTCCGGGTAGCCGCACCAAAGAAGCGACGCTCCCAGCTTGAAGTAATCGCGGCGAGGCCGGCCCAAGGCACGGCCCGGGTACGGCAATCCGGGCGGGGCCGCAAGACGAACGAGGTCCGCCTTCACCTGGTCAGCCGACGGCACGGTAGCGTAAACCTTGACGGCGTGACCCTGCGCGTTGAGGAGCAAGGCCAGCGGGAGTTCGAGCGGAGCGCGAAACTCAAACAGATAGCGGCGAAACAGGGTGTAGGCGGCCAGCAGGTCGGGTTCCGCTTGCGTTAGGACGAACAGCCCGGGTCCGGTGCGGGGCTCCGGCAGCGGCACCGGATCGATGAGCCAAGTGTCCTGCAGCCGGGGGGTGTTATCGGCCGCGGCTTCCTTGGCCGGGATCGCTGCCGCCGTCGAGAACGGCCGCTTGACGGGCGGCTGCCCTTCGACGATTTCGTAGAGGGCACCGGCGGCGAGATCGGCCAAGCGCTGCACGAACCCACTCGGCCAGGCGATTTCGACGGACCGCGCCAAAGCAACTTGGTTCAAGCCAAAGTGCATGGATTTTGTGTGTTGCGAGAGATAGCCGGAGCCGGCGCTGAGCCACTTTGTTTGGCCATCGACAGTGATGCGCGCTCCGATGGCGTCGCGGTTGGATTTGGTGCCCGTCAGTCGGAAGGCGATGCGCGTCCGGGACTGGCCGGTTCGATTTTGGAAGACGCGGAGCTGGGGGGCGAGGCGGTTCTTGACGATCAGATCGAGACAGCCGTCCCCATCGATATCCGTGGCGGCGAAGGCGCGCGCGTCCCCGGCGTAGGCGAGCCCGGATTCGGCAGAGGCGTCGCGATAGCCGGTGCCATCTTTC
>JANXMS010000091.1 GCA_025354525.1 Acidobacteriota bacterium | reverse complement strand
CCGCCGTATTAACAAAGCAGCTACCAAGATCAATTGGCAGTTCGATAGGAAGGCCGCACGAAAAACGTTTGGATACTAATGGAATTCGTTCACGCGGTCATAGCACTAGACCGCTACTTTCGCTCCTACAACACGAACCGGCCCCACCAGGGACTCTGCTACTTGACGCCGGCCGATGTCTACTTCGCCGCAACAAGGAAGTAGGCATATTGAATGGGGACTCCGTCCCCAAACCCCCTGGGATGTATCGCTTTCGGCCGGGATCAATGGGGGCCGGCGGAGCGAGAATCCATCCCGGCACTGAGACGGCGCTCGGGTTCCATCCCTGGAGAGCCCTATCGTCCGCTCAGCCGTTTTCCATCGTATACTTGTCTTCGGTTCCGCACCACGCGAAGCCAATAGATTCAGCCCGCTCACCACTTAAGACAGACCTAAGTTTGTGTCCAACGCTTGGGGTCCACTTCAAACTGCCATAAATAGACCTGGTGATTCTTCCCCTTTTTCTCCCTCGGTCGTTGCACCGGCACCGTAGTTTCATCCGCCTGGATATAACTTTCTTGTAATATCTCTCGCCGCATCGCCGCGACGACCGGAGCGAGTAAGTCACCCACTCGCATCATCCACCCGCTCATAGTCACCCGACTGATTTCCACGCCCGCGTCGCGCAGAGACATCACGCTCCTGCCGATACAAAATAAGGTGATCACAATACTTGGCAATTACCGCATCGATCACGACCCGATCGCTCGCCAAACCCTTCTCGATGATCGGGGTGGCCACCGGGGCCGTCACCACCCCCACCTGCTTGCAGTTCCGGCAGGCCCTCTTCTCGCGGCGGGTAACGGTGATAATTAGCTTGGCTGGCTCCACATCAAGCCGCTCACTCTCTTCGTACCCAATGACGACCGTTTCGGCCCCGCACTTCCCGCGTTAACACTCCGCCGCGGGGCAAGCGACGATCCGCTCGACGCGCGGCAGATCTGCGGGCAGCGACTGGCGACCGGGATGCTTCTTCCGTTTGCACGGTGGCATCTCCGGCAGATCGGGGCTGGCGGCTTTGGCCGCCACCTCGTCGAGGGAGACGCCGGGCTCCTCATCGAAGAGCGGCAAATAGAAAGCGGCAAGATTCTCCCCCTGGGGGCCGTACTTCTTGAGCCGGAGCAGGCGAAGCTTCTCTTCGAGTTGCGTCACCCGCATTTCGGCCCACTTGCGCTTGGCTTGTTCCTGCGCCAGTCGGGCTACTAACGTAGCTAACTCGGGCGCGGCTCGGGAGAGCGACTCGGCCATTGGTAAGTCACTTATAGTATACCCTCCTTAGTAACTAGAAGCCACTTGTTTCTTGACTCTTTGAGGTGGCGGAGAGGCTGCGGAACCAGGATCGCGCTTTGGTTTTGGTGAAGTCGATTCCGTTCAACAGAAGGGAAGGTTCGCCGGGACGAAGCGTGATGCGGGATGGGCGACGGGCCAAGCGAAGCGGCCTTTCTCGCGTCTTTTGGCGCAAATGCTAACGACCGCTTCCATCAAAGACGAGGAGTTTCAGGCGAGTCTGTTGGCAATTGGTGAACAGGAAGAGGTGGCCGCTGAGCGGATCTTCGCCGAGGGAGTTACGGACGAGTCCGAAGAGGCCGTCGAAGCCCCTGCGCATGTCGATGGGATCGACGGCGACGAAGACGCGGGTGGCAGTCGAGAGGCCGAACATGAGTTAGTGGGGGTCGGCGGTGGAAAGGATTTTTTTGGAGGAGATCTCCGGGGCCGTCGAGATGGGCTAGGCAGGCGGCGGAGAGTTCGATGCGGCGGCGATTGCGCCGGACGATGGCACAGTCGGGAGCAACGGGGAGAGAGAGGGGCGGCCAATCGACTTCAAGGAGCTGCGGTTGGCGAGGGCGGACTTGGCGGCGATAGTGGTCGAGGGTATCGACGGCGATGCCAAGGCTGGCGGCGTAGGCGGCACGGGACTGGCCGCTGCTGGCCACTTTCTGGGCGAAAACGAGCAGTTCCTGACGGGTTATTTCACCCTTATACGTCAGCACACGGCGGGGGACGATGGAAGGCTGGGATTAGTCGTTCGAATACGAACAAGGTTGATTGGCAGAGCAGTGGGCAGGGTTGGGAGAGCCTGGAGTGCAGGGTTGAACGCGGGAACGACGGGTGATTGTGTCGCGCCAGAAAGCGGCGGAGCAGAAGGCGGAAGCCAGTTCGAAGGGGGAGTAAACAGCCGATTCTGCCGGGGACTGGGATGAGTATTCGGTATTGGTGACGAGTTTGGGGGAGCGGGATTTGGGGAGATTGACGCAAGAGGATCGGAACCTGGCGGACGCTGAGAACAGGTTCGATGAGCTCAAAAACCAGTGGGGCTGGCTAAAGAGGAGCCAGTGGATGGCGCGGTTGGTGGCGTTGGTCTACAACTGGTGGGGCAGGCATCTTCACACGGATGGGAACGGGCGGGCACGCACAGCGGACCGAACGGGCGCGGGAAGTGAAGTTGGAGATGACGAGTGTGCACGGCAGGGCGAAGAAAATAGCGAAGTTATCGAGTGGCATGAGCGAGTATTTGCATCGGGCTCTGGCCACTGCGACGCCGTTGGACGGGAAGGCGCGATGGAAGACCCGGCTGCGGAGTATCTCGATAGGGGAGCTCGATCAACCCGCTACCGGCGGGGTAACCGCCGAATTTAGGATGATGGGCCAAGCACGGATAAGTAGTCAATGCGCCGAGCGATCCTCCTTCTCCCGTTCTATCTCGCGCTCGGCCTTGCGATTGCCACGCCGGTTGATCGGTCAATCGCTCACCCGGGAAAGTCGGCCCCCTGGCCCTGCCCCAACCGCCCGGCCTAAGTCCTCGCCACCTCGCTATAATTGGAATGTGCGTTACTTCCTCCTCCTAGTGGCCCTCACGGCTGGTTCGCTTCTTTCTTCCTGCGCGAAGGCGCCGCAGACGAAGGAGTCGGTCAAACAGGCCATCGTTGACTACCTGGCGAAACGAGACGATATGATCGCCTCTTCGATGGACGTTGAAGTGGTGAGCGTGAACTTCCACGAAAAAGAGGCCGAAGCGGTCGCGAGCATCGGCCCGAAGGGTGCCCCCGCCAGCGGCATCAAGATCGCGTACACCCTGGAAGCCGAAGGGAACAAATGGGTTGTGAAGAAGAAGCCTGGCGCGGCCCCGGCGTCCTCTGCCGACACTCCGCATAGCGCTCCTTCCGACCCGGGCAGTCTGCCCTCCGGCCACCCTCCCGTCCCCGCGCCTTCCTCCAAGCCGTGACCCCTACTGTTGCCGTTCTCGGAGGGGGCCCGGCCGGTTCCATGGCCGCCGAACGCTTGGCACATGCCGGCGTCCGCACCATGCTCATTGATGAAAAGATGGCTTGGGAAAAGCCCTGCGGCGGCGGCGTGACCTTCAAGGCGTACAGCCAGTATCCGTTCCTCGCTAAGGGCCTCAGCCACTCGGTCTCCACGACTTGGCTCCATGCCGATTCGACCCCGTCCGCTCGGCTTACGCTGGAGCAGCCATTGCTCATCTTCTCCCGGCGCGACCTCAACCAACTTCTTCTCGACCGAGCGGCCGCCGCCGGGGCGGAGCTAATCACGACCCGCGTCACCGCCGTCGAAAGTGCAGGGAACTCGTGGTCGCTCTCGACCCGTTCCGGCCCGCTGCAAGCCGACCACCTGATCATCGCGACCGGTGCCCGGAACCCTCTCCGGGCCTTCGGTACCCCTTGGACACCTGACGACACGATGGTCGCTCTCGGCTACTTCATCCCGGCTAACCGCTCGCACATCGATATTCGGTTTTTCGCCGACCTCGAAGGCTACATCTGGCTGTTCCCCCGTCGCGGCCATTTATCGGCCGGCATTTGTGGGAAAGGGGTGACGGCGGCGGCCCTGCGTCAACGATTAGAGCGCTATCTGGCTCAACTCGGCATCTCCTACGCAGGCGCTCAGTTTTACGCTCATATGCTGCATTCGCTCGCGGTCGGGTCCTGGCCCAATAACCGTCTGGCTGGTCCTGGATGGCTCGCGGTCGGCGATGCGGCTGGCTTAGTCGACCCCGTTACGGGCGAAGGTATCTATTACGCGATGCGGTCGGGCGAATTGGCGGGTCAGTTGCTTGCAGAACGTCGGCAAGAGGCTTACGCGGCGCAAGTGGAGTCCGAGTTTGGGGCCGACCTCGCCTATGCCTCGACGCTGGCCCAGCGGGTTTATATGGGGCGTTTCTGCGGCGGTTCCAACACGACGCGGATGCTGCAATTCCTTCGTCGCAGCCCGCGGATTCAAGCCGTCATGCAGGAGCTTTTCGCCGGCACCATCGGCTATCGCGAACTCCGTACCCGCATTCGCGGTAACTTCAAATCAACGATGGCGGAGATCGCCATTAACTCCTTTTTGCGTCGTATTGTAACTTCCTAAACCTCTTATGTCTACCACTCGTTCCGAGGCCCTGCTTGCTCGCGGGCAACACCTGATTCCGGGCGGCGTTAACTCTCCCGTCCGCGCTTTCCGCAGCGTCGGTGGCACGCCGCGTTTCATCGCCCGCGCCCAAGGGGCTCGGATGTTCGACGTCGATGACAATGAGTTCATCGACTACATCGGATCCTGGGGACCGATGCTGATCGGCCATCGGCATCCGGCGATTCTGGCTGCCATTGAGAAGGCTTTGACGATCGGCACGTCGTTTGGCGCGCCGACCGAGTTGGAGCTGGAACTGGCCGAGGAGATCATCGACGCGGTGCCGAGCATGGAGATGCTGCGGCTAGTGAACTCCGGCACTGAGGCGACGATGTCCGCGCTGCGTGTGGCCCGCGGGTTCACCGGTCGGGACCTGACGATCAAGTTCGAAGGCTGCTACCACGGCCATGTGGATAGTCTGCTCGTGAAGGCGGGCAGCGGCATGGCGACCCTTGGTATTGCCGATACCCAAGGTGTTCCGAAGGGGTTTACGGACACGACGCTGGCTTTGCCGTATAACTCTGTCGAAGCGCTGGAGCAGGCTTTTCGGGAGCGCGGCGACCAGCTTGCGGCCGTGATTCTGGAGCCGGTTGTGGGGAACATGGGTTGCGTCACTCCGACTCCCGAATTTCTGGCCGCGCTGGTGCAGCTGACGCAGAAGCATGGGACGCTGCTGATTTTCGACGAGGTGATGACCGGGTTCCGGCTGGCGCGCGGCGGGGCTCAGGAGCTATTCGGAATTCGGCCGGACTTGTCGACATTTGGGAAAGTGATTGGTGGCGGATTGCCGATTGGGGCTTACGGCGGGCGTCGCGACGTGATGAGCAAGGTGGCTCCAGTGGGGCCGATCTATCAGGCCGGGACGTTGAGCGGAAATCCGTTGGCCGTTAGTGCGGGCTTGGGGATGTTACGGTACATTAAGAGTCATCCGGAAATTTATCCGTATCTGGAGAAGATTACGGCCCGTTTAGTGGAGGCACCGCCTCCCGGGGTGACGGTGAACCGCGTGGGGAGTATGTTTACGATGTTCTTTACGGAGACTCCGGTGGTTGACTACGAGACGGCGAAGACGTCGGATACGGCGCGTTTTGGCAAGTTCTTCCACCACTTACTCAGTGAGGGCGTTTACATTGCGCCGAGCCAGTTTGAGACTGGTTTTGTTAGTGCTGCTCACACAGAAGAGGATATCGAGACGACCCGGGCGGCGATTAGTCGGTTCTTCAGGTAGACCGACTCCGACCAATGGCTCTGCTGGCGGTTGTCGACGGTCTCGAGAGCTTGCATCGGGCCGTCACCATCGCGGTAGAATATCCGGAGTTTGGAAACCCGACGAGAATTGATTCAGGCCATCGCAGAGCGGTATCGCACCGCGAACCGGGCCGACAAGCAGAAGATCCTTGACGAATTCACGGAGGTCACCGACTTTCACCGCAAGCATGCGATCCGCGCCTTGCGGCAACCAGCCAAGGAAGCAGCGAAGCCGGCACGATCGCGGCTGTACGACGTGGCTATAGTCCAAGCGTTAACGATCCTCTGAGAAGCCGCCGATCGCATCGGTGGCAAGCGGCTGAAGCCAGCGATTCCCGTCTTCTTGGAGGCGATGGAGCGGTACGGACACCACTCCCTCGCTACCGAGATTCGCGAGGGAGTGTTGAAGGCGAGCGCCGCCACCATTGACCGACTGCTGGCGTCTGCTCGCGCAACAAGCCGCCAGGGACGGAGGCGGAGCGCGATTAAGACACCGCTGCGGAAGAGAATCGCCGTCCGAACCTCTGCGGACTGGAATGACGCTTCGAAATGGACAGGGTCGCCCACTGCGGACAATCTGTGGCGGGCCGTCATGCTCACCGTCTGGTTTTGACCGACATCGCCTCCGCGCATTGGTCGTCCAACGGCGCCAGCGCATGCGGCACGCTGTGGTAATGCCGCTCTACTTCGACGTGTCTTGGTTCAGCGTCATCATGAGGATTGCCGCCGGCCTGAAAACACTAGTTTCCGCCCTACGGGCGGGGATTTTCGGGGCATTGGGGTCTACCGCCCGATCTCCGGCGGCCATCGTCGCTGGAAGACCCCACGATTAGACCGCAAGGAGGGCCCAGGGCCCAATGGCCAGTCCATCGGAGCGCAGCTCGGTTTGGCTGCAAGACCGTTGACACGAAGAATTCATAACGACGGGATGCCGC
>JANXMS010000051.1 GCA_025354525.1 Acidobacteriota bacterium | reverse complement strand
GAGACATCGCCGAGAACGAAAAACGCGGCGGTCTTTTCAAGCGCGGCACCGATGCCTCCGCCGTCGGCGAGTGCTCCAATACCGGCGGGGGCGAGAGCGCTAAAGACACGCCCGGCGTTGTAGCGACGCCCTTAAGGGCTAGGGCAAATCTGCGGGGGGGACTAGGTCAATTCCCTGCCATTCGTCTCCGGAAGCCCGAAGATCAAGACACCGCCGAGAGCGAAAAACGCGGCGGTCATTCCAAGCGCGGCACCGATGCCTTCGCGGTCGGCGAGTGCTCCGATACCGGCGGGGGCGAGAGCGCTGAAGACGCGGCCGGCGTTGTAGCAAAGCCCTTGGGCGGTGGCTCGAATCCCACTCGGAAAGAGCTCGCTGAGGATGGCACCGAAGGCGCTGTAGTAGCCGTGTCCGAAGAAGCCGACGAGGGGGCCGAGCGCGAGCAAGAGTCCCGGGCTTTGGGCTAGGTTGCCGTAGAGATACGTCACGATGGCCGCGCCGAAGAGAAACGAAACGAATACGGGCCGACGTCCGAAGCGATCAGAGAGGAAGCCAAAGCTCAAGTAGCCGGCGAGGGCACCGAGCTGCATGGGGATAATCCAGCCCGTGGAACGAACGACGCTGAGGCCGGCGCCTCCTTTCTCTATGGGCGAAGCGAGATAGGCGGGGACCCAGGTAAACAACCCCCAGTAGGCGAACAGGATGAGGCTGGACATGGCTATGGAGACGAAAACGTAGCGACCGAATGGCGGGCGAAAGAGGGTGCGGATCGGCACGCGCGGGGCGGTGGGCGACCAGACCGCCGGTTCCGGCACGGCGCGACGGATCCATAAGGTCAGCAACGCAGGGAGAATGCCGAGGGCAAACAGTGGCCGCCATCCATAAGTCGGCAGGATCGCCGCGGCGAGCAAACTCGCGAGAATGTAGCCGATGGCCCAGCCGGATTGTGTAATCGCGATCGCCTTGCCGCGGTGTTGGCTCGGCCAGGATTCGGCGACCAGGACGGTACCGGCGCTCCATTCGGCACCGAGGCCGAAACCAACGAGGGCGCGCCAGAACAGGAGTTGCTCGAAACTCGTCGCGGTAGCGATGGCCGCCGTAAAGAGCGAGTAGGTAAGAATGGAGCCCATCAGAACTTTCGTACGGCCGTAGCGATCAGCCAGATAGCCGGCGAGCGTTCCGCCGAGGGCAGCGGAAAAGAGCATGGCTGTCGTCAGCAAGCCGCTTTGGGTGCCCGACAGCGCGAATTCTTTTTGAATGGAGACGAGGGCGAAAGAGTAGAGCATGACGTCCATGGCGTCGAGCATCCATCCGAGCATCGCGGCGAGGAGCGTGCGCCATTGGACGGGCGTGATGTCTTTAAGAAAGGACAAGATTCCAATATAGGTCATAAAAACAACCGATATCGCAGAGCGTCCCAGATTTCCTACGATGGGTGAACCGCGTAGTGTGACTGCCCCTTGTTGTGGCGCTTCCCGTTTTCTTGAGGTAGAGCTCTATGACTGCAATGTTTTGTCCCGTCGTGATTTTCATGGCGATTTCACTCGCGATTGGGTTGTACACGTACACCAAAGTTCGCGGCTCCAGCAAGAATTACACCGTCTGCAATAAAGCGATGCCGTTTATCGTGATCGGAACAGCATTGATGGCGCAAGCCGTGGACGGCAATGCGACGCTGGGCAACGTATCGATGACCTGGTCTACCGGATTTTGGACCGGGGCGATGATTCCCCTTGGCTTGGCGGCGAGTTTGTTCTTTGTGGGCCGATTTTTGGCGGCGCCGCTGAACAAGATGGATCTGCTGACGCTGCCCGAATTCTTTTATCGGCGGTATGATCGGCAGACGGAGGCACTGACCTCGGCGTTGACGGTCGTTTGCTGCACACTGGTGATTGCGGGAAATTTGTCGGCGGTAGCGTGGATTTTCTCGGTGGTCAGCGGGTTGAGCTACGGCATGTCGCTGGCGATTACGACGATTCTGATTGTCGTTTACACGATGGCGGGCGGGTTGTTTGCCGCCATTTGGACGGATTTTTTCAGATTCACGTGGCACTCGTTGGTTTCGTCGGGTCGGCCGCGTTTGTCATCTGGAAGTTTGGGCTCGGCGAACTGCTGGCGAAGGTGCCGGTGGAGAAGCTGGACTTTCGGGGCATTACGTCGCCCGAGCATGGGGCGCTGGTGAACTGGGCGGCGATGATCTCGCTGGCTTTTGGCAACGCGATGGCGCTGGACTTTATGGAACGGGTGTTTGCGGCCAAATGATGGGCGACAATTAGGAACCGCTTCTAACGACAATTACTTTTGCAGCACCATCAGCAGGTGTTTTGATGTGAATTCAACATCTGCCGCTGGGCGTTGGTTGAGATGGGGCTTTGGCCCAAGCCCCAGGATTTAGCGCATTGTGCAATGCCAGGTGGGCTACGAGCCCGCCGACAGTGGGCATGAAGCCACGGGAGCACCCTCCGCCGGTGGCAAGTCGACTTTGGTAGTTGTCGTTTCGGTCGTTTCTAATTGTCGCCAAACACGCTCTGAGAGGTGATTGCCCAAGCTGTCGTCACTAGCGTCAATTTGCCTTCTGATCGGCTCCTTATACTTTCGAAGGGCAAAGTGCCCTGTTGGAGCGGAGGCATGAGAGTAGCCGTATCGATCAATAAGACGGGTATTTTGCATCGCTTCTCATCCGGCTGGCTTTGCATGAATTTTTTGCCGAGAGCCCTTGCCTTCGGGTTAGGGTTGTGCAATAGTTTGGCCTTGAATCGTGTTCCTGCGTGGGAGTAAGAGGAAATGATGCCATGAAAAACAGTCCCCTGTGGGCGCTTTTCGCGCTTCCCGTCGCCGCGCTGGTGATGTTTTTTGGTGAGTCGGGTGGTGGTGGACCGC
The DNA here is from genome assembly GCA_025354525.1 of Acidobacteriota bacterium. GTDB lineage: Bacteria > Acidobacteriota > Terriglobia > Bryobacterales > Bryobacteraceae. The sequence goes on along the minus strand of JANXMS010000051.1, from coordinate 4,143 downwards.
CTGTCGTCCCGAAAGGAAAGGCCTCGACGAAGGAAGCAGCGAAGCAATCGGGTTCAGTGCCCGTTGTTGGAAACTCAGCCCGCCATTTTCAACCGTCAGGGAAGCCGCTTGAAGATTCGTGCGAATTACTCTCGCACTATCTGGACATTCCAGCAGAAGCAGGCCGCGACGAGAAACGAGTTTGCGGTGCCGAGCGAGTTCGTCAGGTTCTGAATAGCCGCACGCTCAAAGTGCTCCTCGTAACCATACCCGATCCTTCGGCTAGTTCGCTTGCTTTAGAGACAGACCGGGCGCTCGATGCGGTGCGTCTCGCCATGAGCGAACTCGGGTTTGTCCCTTACAAATCGACCGCGTTTCCATGGGCAGCCCCAGAGAAGAAGACGAGTGACGGTCAGCCCGAGAACTCGACACGATCCGACCGCGCCGGCGCTTGGCTTTTTCGACATAAGAACAACGCCACGGACCTTCGCCTAGTATTCCTCGTCGGTGATGTTCCAGAGTCGGGAATCTCTAAGCCCCAGTTCAACGACGCAATTCGTCAAACGAGTCAGCTTTTCAAACGTCCATATTGGACTGACCATCGGCTGGCGATCGTTGGCCCGGTATTTTCAGGGTCGGTTTCTTCACTCGGTACCGCCATCGCGGGCTCCAAAGAGTTCTCTGCGCTTATGCCTGACCACGTGATTAGTGGGCCCACGTCGAATCGTGGGCTAGCGAATGATTTCGAAGCGCCATTCCACCAACTCTGTCTCGTTCCGCTCGAGTTCATTCAACTAAACGAGACAGCGAGCATCGACAAGCTAAGGAAACACCTCGGGGCCGAGAGAACCGCAGTCTTGAGCGAGGCGGACACGGTCTATGGCCAAGGCGGACGCACTGAGGATAAACCGATCCTCCGAGAGTTTCGCTACTCACGAGGCTTGCTGAATCTTCGGGCCGCCTATGCGTCCGACTTGGACCTGATGTCGCGGATCTTCCCAAAGAGCGTGCGCCCTAATCAACTTGCCTTGAGCTTGGGCTCAGGAAGGAATCAATTCGATTCGCTTCCTATCTACGCCCCGGAAAATCTCGCCGTGTCGCAACAGATTACGTTGCGTCACTTAGCTAACTATATTTCGAGAAGCGACATCGAGAATTTGATCATTGTGGGCTCCGATCCTTTGGATACCGTCTTTCTCGCTCGTTTTTTTCAGGAGGAGGCACCTAATCTCCGATTGGCAGTTCCATCGTCGGATGTGCTCTTTGATCGCGAAGCCGGTGCGGTTTCGCTGCGGGGAATGATCACCCTGTCGAAACAATTTACTGGCGCAGTGTCGCCCTACAATGAGCCAGGAGAGTTCCCGAGCGACACGTCCTACCTCATTTACCGTTCCGTGTTGCAAGCCTGGAAGGTAGGAGCGGAAGCCAATGTCAAATCAAACACGTTTCTTTCGGTTGTAGGGTTCGACGGAGAATGGCCGGTCGCACTATTTAAGGAAGAACGTCAAAACGCGGGAGATCAATCGAAGCCACCGCGCAATGAGTACCCGAAACGGGGACCTCTTTTTGCGTTTTTTCTGGTCACTTTGGTTTTAGCGCTGGGTCCAGCGTGCGCGTGGTGGATACTATCCTATCCTTCCAAGAATGTTCGATTGCAGAGTGTCGGTGCTGCCTTATTGCCGTTTTTCCCGTTTTGCGCGAAACTCCGCCTCCGAAGCGGCAGGGATGACAGTGGCGATCCCGATAAATGGCGCCGCCGCTATCTAAGCCTTTGCGTCCTCTCGGGTGCAATATCATTCTTGAGTCCGCTAGTGCTGGTGTGGGTACTTTGGAGTAGACACGGAGGAGGTGCGGGGAGTACCGACTCCTCTGCTCTTTTCGCCAGGTACCTCTCACTGAGCAACGGCGTTTCCCCGCTGCTTCCCCTCTATGCATTGCTATTTACCATTCATGCATGCGTCTGGAGCCGCGTCCGAAGCCACTTTCTCCAAATCTTTTCATATCATTTCTTTTCCAGTGGGCTACTCGTTGCCAAAGATGGATCGAGCGACGAAGTGAAGGGCCATCTAGACGTCACCAATTTGCAGTTGGGTACCGTACGAAGCGCAATCGGAACGTTTTTCGGGGGCAGCTCCTTCCTTGTAATGGCACTGATTGGGGGGGCTATGCTGGCCTACTCTGTTTGTGTGAGGGGCGTTGAATTTGGGTCTCCGTCCGAAAACGGCTGGTACTCAATCGTCTTCACGGCATTATTCTTTGTTTCGATGTCAATAATTCTACTTTCCCTGCTCAGAATCTGGGCCTTGTGGTCGGCACTCCGCAAACTGCTTCGGCGACTGGAATACCACCCGCTTCGAATGGGCTTCACTCGGCTGCCTGATCGTCTGTCTTGGACGTCAATCTGGGCGGTCGGCGGACTACGGCCTACGATGGTTTCCCTGCAAATGACAGGGGACTACCTGGTTGCACTGCTCAGGTCGGAAACAGAAAGGAGGTTTGGATTTGGGAAAGGCTCGCTGGCTGAGGAAATGAAAGGTTGTGTTACTACGATCGACGCCTTAATGAGTCGAGCACACCGCCAAGAGTTCCTCACGCCTGAAAGCGATAAAACCGTATACGAGCTTTTCAAAGTACGCGCGAGTGTGGCCAAAATCTGGATCGCCTGCGTAGCAATCCTTGAGGCCGACGTATGGCCATCACAGCGAATTAAGGGATGGCAGCCGGATCGGTCGAGTTTCGAAAGCAAGAGGCCAGGGGGAAGCGAGACCGAGGGCGGCGGAGACAAACTCACTCCGGTTGACGAGCGACTGGCGGAATTTGTCGCGTTACAGTACTGCGCGTTCATTCGGTACGCTTTTGTTCATTTGCGGAACCTGCTTGGGTTACTCGCGACTGCGCTCACTCTCTTCTTCTTGTCCATCAACGTTTATCCCTTCGAGCCGAGTGAAACGTTGTCGGGAATCGGCGTGATCCTTTTCTGCTGTAGCGCGACCCTTGTGATCTCGATTTTCTATCAGATGGATCGGGATCCTCTGCTGAGCCGACTCTCGAACACTTTGCCGGGGAAATTAGACGCCGGGTTCGGAACACGCCTTTTACTGTTTGGCGGCCTGCCTGCAATCACGTTTTTGGCGAGCCAGTTTCCCCCAATAGGGCACGCGCTGTTGAGCATCGCCCAGATCATACCGGGATTGGCGAAGCTATAGACCCGGCTGCTTCGATTGAACCTGGGCGCTTCTGCTCCGCACGCTGAGCGTCAATGCGTAGCGGGCCGCGACATTTAGAGCGATACCCGCCTTAATGGAGGCGTTCTGGAAACCCGAACTACCGGCCCCGTATTGGGCGGACTGCAAACTACGTTTGTCCCAGCTCAGGGCCCCGTCAACGCATGGGCTTGTCGTCGATCTCGCCGAGGCTCTAGCCCCCTTCCTCTCTCCCGACATTGCTCCGGATCTCTTCAGACGTCGCGGATTGGCCCTCTGTTAAGTCAAGACTTGCTATAGCGGTTCTATTCTCAGATTGGATCCCGTGGACAGGGCGGGGCCGCTACGGAGGGAACACGACGCGCCCTGCGCGATCTCTCACAGTATCGGCCGGGGAAATTCTCATGACCGATTCCGGCTACTTAGAGAGGAAAGAGTGTGCCCTATTACCTCTATGAACAACTCGGCAAGCTCCCGTGCGCTTATCCCCATGCACTTCTTACACTGAGCCGGAAATTGTCGGTTGTTGCCCGTCACGAAATAATCCGCATCCGCAGCTTGATGGGCGACAATTAGGAACCGCTTCTAACAACAATTACTTTTGCAGCACCATCAGCAGGTGTTTTGATGTGAATTCAACATCTGCCGCTGGGCGTTGGTTGAGATGGGGCTTTGCCCCAAGCCCCAGGATTTAGCGCATTGTGCCATCCCAGGTCGGCTAGGAGCCCGCCGACAGTGGGCATGACGCCACGGGAGTACCCTCCGCCGGTGGCAAGTCGACTTTGGTAGTTGTCGTTTCGGCCGTTTCTATAGCAAGTCTTGACTTAACAGAGGGCAAATCCGCGACGTCTGAAGAGATCCGGAGCAATGTCGGGAGAGAGGAAGGGGGAGAGAGCCTCGGCGAGATCGACGACAAGCGAATGCATTGACGGGGCCCTGAGCTGGGACAAACGTAGTTTGC
>JANXMS010000048.1 GCA_025354525.1 Acidobacteriota bacterium | reverse complement strand
CAGGAAGAGGAGGGTGGCGGTGAGGGGGTGGGGGGTGAAGCGGCGAGCGAGGACGAGGGCGGAGAGGGCGGCGATGAGCGAGAAGGGGATATAGGCGGCGTGGAAAGGAACCTCTTTGATGTCGCCGCAGAGGGCGAGGAGGCTGCCTAGGTACCAGGCGTTGAAGGGGCCGTGGGTATGGCCCTGCATGGAGACCATCTGCCCTTCGAAGGCGAAACGGACGTGGAGGGGGTGGAGGGGTTCAATCTGCGCGTGTTGGGCGCTGAGGAGGTAGTAGGCGTCATCGCCCTGGATGGGGTGATGGAGATACGGCACGCGGAGGGCCAGGACGATGGCAATGACGAGCAGCGCGTGCCGCATGGAAGGGCTAGCCGAGATAGGCCTGATAGTCGGCGGCCGAGAGGAGGCCAGGGAGTTCGGCGGGCTGGGTGATCTTCACCTTGATGAGCCAGGCGGCACCGTGGGGGTCGGAGTTCAGGGTTTCGGGTTTGTCGTTGAGGCCGGCGTTGACCTCAATGACTTCGCCCGAGACGGGGGCATAAAGGTCAGAGACGGCTTTGACGCTTTCGACCGAGCCGAAGGTTTTGCCTTGCTCGATGGTGGCACCGACTTTGGGGAGGTCCACAAAGACGATGTCGCCGAGTTCGGACTGAGCATGGTCGGTGATACCGATGGTACCGGTTTCACCTTCGGATAGAACCCATTCGTGCTCTTTGGTGTAGCGGTAGTTTTCTGGATACATGGGTTATTTCGCTCGCTTATAGAAGGGTGTAGGGACTACGACGGCCGCGACGGCCTGATTGCGAATGATAACTTGAATTGCCTGGCCGGGGGTAGCTAGGGCGACGGGAAGGTAGCAGAGGCCGATGTTTTTGGCGGTGGTGGGAGACGGGCCGCCGCTGGTTACCCAGCCGGCTTTAGCTCCGTCGATCGAGATTTCGTAGCCGTCGCGGCCGATGCCGCGTTCGGTCATTTCGAAGCCGCAGAGTTTGCGAGTGATGCCGGCGGCTTTCTGCTCGGCGAGTTTGGCGCGGCCGCAGAAATCGCCTTTGTCAAATTTGACGATCCAGGATAGGCCGGCTTCGAGGGGGGTGATGGTCGCGTCGATCTCGTGGCCATAAAGGGCCATGGCGGCTTCGAGGCGGAGGGTGTTGCGGGCACCGAGGCCGGCGGGTTTGGCACCGAGGGCGACGAGCTTGTTCCAGAGGCCGGGGGCTTCGGTGGGGGCGACGTAGATTTCGAAGCCATCTTCGCCGGTGTAACCGGTGCGGGCGATGCGGGCGGGGACGCCGTCGACTTCGCCATCGACGAAGTGATAGTACTTGATGGGAGCGAGATCGGTGGACGTGAGTTGCTGGAGGGTGGCCGGGCCGAGAGGGCCCTGGACGGCGATTTGGGCGTAGCGGGGGCCCGAATTTTCGACTTCGGCGTCGAACTTGTTTTGGCTAACGATGTGGGCGTAGTCGCCGTCCTGGTTGGAGGCGTTGACGCAGAGGAAGTAGTGGTCTTCGGCTACTTTATGGACGAGGATGTCGTCGACGAATCCGCCGTGGTCGTAGAGGAGGCCGGAGTAGTGAGCTTGACCGATTTTGAGTTTGGTCGAGTCGTTGGACGAGATCCACTGGACGAGGTCGAGCGCCTGGGGGCCGCGGATTTCGATTTCGCCCATGTGGGAGACGTCGAAGAGGCCGACGGCGGTGCGGACGGTTTGGTGTTCGTCGAGGATGCCGGAGTATTGGACGGGCATGTCCCAGCCGCCGAAGTCGACCATTTTGGCGCCGGATTGGCGATGGATAGCGTTGAGGGGGGTGGACTTTAGGGGCGAAGGGGCGGACATGAGCCTTAATTGTAGCAGCGGAATGCGAGTTGTTGGCCTGGTAACGGACTCTTCATTGGGATGAAACGGAGTGGGGGTAACCTCAAGCCAACATGGATCCCTTTCAAGTGAATGCGCTGCGGAATTTCTATACGAAGCTACGGGGCGGGGACGAACGGGCGTTGACCAAACGGATGTTGGACGAACTTGGGGTGACGTTGCAGTATCACATACCGGATCTGGAACGGATCCCGAAGACGGGGCCGGCGGTGATTGTCTGCAACCATCCCTATGGCATGTTGGAGGGATTGATTTTGACTCAGATTCTGACGCCGTTGCGTCGCGATGTCAAGATCGTTACGAACAAGTTACTGGCTGAAATTACAGAGTTGAATAACATTTGCATTTGGGTGGACCCGATTGCGGATCGGAGCCAGGCGGCGCGGTTCAATTCGCAGGGGCTGCGGGAGTGCTTGGCATGGCTGAAGCAGGGCGGTTTGCTCGTGATGTTCCCGGCGGGCGAGGTTTCGACAATTGATTTTCGACGGCGGGGGATTGTGGACCCGGCGTGGATTCCTTCGGCGGCTTGGTTGGCGCGTAAGTGTGGGGCGGTGACGATCCCGCTTTATTTTTCGGGAAATAACTCGGTGAATTTTCACTTACTCGGGTTAGTTCATGCGAAGTTGCGGACGGCGGCGCTGCCGGCCGAGTTGCTGAATAAGCGAGGGCATCCGGTGGAGTTGCGGGTGGGGCGTCCGGTGCCGGCGGCGACTTTGGATCGCTTTGGCGATGACCGAGCGGCGGCGGACTATCTGCGGACGCGGACGTAGTTTTTGGCGCAGCGGGGGAGACAGCGGAGCGTGGCGCGGGCGAATGAGCAGGTGGCGATAGCGGCGGCCGAGAATGGCTGGGCGTTGGCGCTGGAGGTGGCGTCATTACCGGCAGGGCAATGGCTTGACGGGACGAAGGAGTTTGCGGTTTGGTTTGCGGGGGCGGGGCAGATTCCGGGGATATTGCGGGAGATTGGCCGGCTGCGCGAGGTGACGTTTCGGGCGGTGGGCGAAGGGTCGGGAAAGGCGATGGATTTGGATCGGTACGACGAGCTGTATCAGCACCTGTTTGTGTGGAACCGGGAGAAGCAGGAGGTGGTGGGGGGGTACCGGATGGTGCATACGGCGGATGTGTCGATGGAGGATTTGTACTCGCGGACGTTGTTTCATTTTGATCGGCGGTTTTTGGATCGGATTGGTCCGGCGGTGGAGTTGGGGCGGAGTTTTGTGCGGTGCGAGTATCAGAAGCAGTATGCGCCGCTGTTGCTGTTGTGGCGGGGGATTGCGAAGTATGTGGCGCGGCGGCCGGAAGGGCTGGTTTTGTTTGGGGCGGTGAGCATCAGCAACGACTATTGCGAAGTATCGCGGCGGTTGATTGTGCGGTACTTCCAAACGCGGCAACAGGACCCGACGCTGGCACGGCTCGTAAAGCCGAGGCGGCCGTTCACGAAGTTGCTGCTGGAGTGGGAGATCGAGTCGCTGGCGCAGTTGGCGCGGGACCCGGAGGAGTTGGGGGCACCGATTGCCGATATTGAACCGGATGGGAAGGGGTTGCCGGTGCTGTTGCGGCATTACTGCAAGCTGGGGGCAAGGCTGCTCGAGTTTAGCGTGGACCCGCAGTTTGCGAATGCGCTGGACGGGATGATTTTGGTGGACTTGCGGCGGAGCGACCGGGGTTTACTGGAACGATACATGGGTAAAGAAGCGGCGAAGTGTCTGGATACTGTACAGGTGTCTAAGGCTATTACGTAAGGGATGTCTGTAATACTTGCAATGGTTAGATTAATGGTTGTTGATAATAAAGGGTTTCGTGGTTTGGCATCACTCGTGCAATGATCGGATGCATTAGAGGAGTTATCCAAATGATCTTCACCCAAAAAAGTACCCTTATTCTGGCTTCGGCCACCTTCTTGATGGCGAGCACGGGCTGTGCCACGAAACGTTTTGTCCGCGCCTCGGTTGCCCCAGTTGACGGCCGGGTGGGGCAGGTTGAGACCGCCACTAATAAAAATTCGGTCGATATTAAGCAAAATGGGGCCGATATAGACCAACTGGAGAAGCAGGTATCGCGCGCTGAAGAGCTGGCGACCGGGGCCGAGCGCGAGGCCAAATCGGCGACGGGATTGGCGAAAGACGCGGGGACCCGCGCTGGAGCGGCCGGGACTCGGGCGGACAGCGCTTACACGCTTGCCGAACAGGGCGTGAGCCGGGCTACCGCAAACGAGCGTTCGATGGACCGGTTGTACGAGAATCTGGACAATTACCAGATGTTAAAGGGCGAGAACGTGGTTTTCGGGTTTGACAAGTCTGACTTGACGGTGGATGCCAAAGCGAAGCTGGATGCGTTTGCTACTTCGATCAAAGACCAGAAGCGGTTTGTGATTGAAGTGCAGGGGTTTGCTGATCCGGCTGGGAACGCGAACTACAACCAGGAGTTGAGTCGGCGCCGGGCGACCGCGGTGGTGAAGTACTTGACGCTGAATCACAACATTGCGCTGCGGCGGATCCAGATGTTAGGGATCGGGAGCGAGCAGCCGGTGGCGGACAACAAGACGCGGGTGGGTCGTCAACAGAACCGTAGGGTAGAGGTTAAGGTTTATTCTCTGCCGGACGTTAAGGCTGATGGGAAGGCCGAGACGGTGGCTAAGACCTTCTAGATTAGTGCTGCGATGCGGCGAATTGGGCCCGGAGCGGGAATAGTCTCCTGCTTCGGGCATTTTTGCGTCTGGAAGGATTAAGATGGCGATCATGGCGAACACTTGGGCGGGCGGGTTGGCTGCGATGTGTACCTAATGACACATCTTCCCCAGGTTCGTCCTATCGCTATGGAAATTAAGGCGTCGATTGCAAGTCAAGTTGATCTTGAAGTTCTGGTGCTTGGGGGAATCGATGGATTGGTGCGGGCAGCGGCCCGTTTTCTTCCAGAATCGGAAGCAGAGATTGCGATAAGACGGGCAGTGTTTGATTCGGCCCATGGCGCTGAAAGTTTGTCTGAGGAGATCGAAGACCCGGAAAAATTCCTAAATTTCCAGTTTTCGGCGAAGCTCTTGACGGACGCGGAAGGAGTGTCGGAAGACCAATATCGGTCGTTGGTGGAGCAAAGAGCGGGCTTGCTGGAGAAGAAGTACGCTGATGGGTTGAGCAAACAAGAAGAGTCGATCTTGGGTCTCGTCGAGGATGAATTAGTGAGAAAAGAGTTCCGACGAGCTGATCGGCAGGAGCTTGACTGTGGCGAAAATCGTTTCACCCGCGTAGAGTCCGCGCTGGACCGAGTGGAGATGGCGCTCAACGGCCTTGATAACAATCGGACTTACTGATGGCCCGGTTTCAGCGTCGGATCTCGGGAATTCCTAAGCTTCGCGAGTAATTGATTAGCGGCCTCCGGCTCAATAGGATCAATCGTTTCCGTAGCGTCGCGCGACGCCTGTGGCATGATTGTGAGGGGCTCTCTGCGGCACAAACTCCCAAAACGCTAGGAAACTGGCCCAAATCGGGAGGCGAATGATCCCGAAACCCGCTAATCAAGTACCTTCGCGATTACCGCAAATATCGTGAAATGCTGAGGGCTGATTTCGGGTTTCGATGTGCCTACTGTGAAGTTACAGAAGCTTCTGTTTTCGGGATTGGTGCCTTCGGTATCGATCACTTCCGACCGAGGAGCCGATTTCCCGCACTGGATTGCGCGTACTCCAATTTGTACGATTGCTGCAATGACTGCAATCGATACAAAGGTGCGATCTGGCCATCGGAGGAGTATGTCTCCCAGGGCTACTTTTTCCCGGATCCGTGTGCGTGAGACCCGATCCCCGATCACTCCGAGTTAAATGCGGGTGAGTTCTTGGTGGCTTCGACTAGGGCGGGGGAATTCGCAATTAATGTATTCCGGTTGAATCGTGAGGGTTGTTTACGGTTCCGTCGAAGGGGGGCTCGTGTGTCGGCGACGCCTGACGGGGTCGCCGAGGGGAATGAATTGCGGATTCTGCTGGAGAACATTTTAAGGGACCTGGAGACGGAATGGATGGAACTTTTTTGCTAGCGGGATTTGGGCTGATCCAGTTCTTCGAGGAGGCGCGTGGCAAAGAGGTCGGCTCGTACGGCGAGGTTGCGGGCTTCGGCGGGGCTGCGGTAGCGCGCTTCGCGGGCTTGATGGGCGAGAGTGCGGACGCGGGTGAGGAGTTCGACTTGGGTGGGAGAAAGGGTGCGCTTGGCTGCGAGGTTGAGAAGGCGGTCGCTCGTAGCGAGGGAGGTGTCGGTTTGTTTGAGTAGATCGGCGCGCTGTTGGGGGGAGAGGACTTCGCCGAGTTGGAGGAGCGGGGCTGGTTCTGGCTCGGGCACCGTGGTCTCGACCGGCGGCGGAGGAGGCGGCGGCCTTTTCTTTCGCGCGACGACCTTGCGTTTGGGGGCAGGTGGGAGCTTGACGGACGGAGGAGGGAGAGGTTTGGCTACGGCTTTGGGACTATTTTCGAGAGGCGGGGGCTCGGGGAGCGGCTTTGAAGGTGGGGGTACAGGGGCGAGGGGGCCGGAGGGAATGCGCGCGGGGATAGGAGACGGAGGAGGGGGGATGCGAGTGGGCCGGAGCGCGCCGCAGGAGGCGAGAGAGAAGGCGAAGAGGAGAAGTGGAGAGATCCTCATTGAGGGGCTGCTGCGTCGGAGAGGAAGGCGAGACGGAAGGTGGAGCCGCAGCCGAGCTGGCTGGTTAAGTTGATGGAGCCTCCCATGAGTTGGACGGCTTGACAGGTTGTCGCTAGTCCGATTCCGCTGCCTCCGACCTTAGTGGTGAAGTAGAGCTGGAAGATTTTTTGGCGGAGATCGTCGGGGATACCGGCACCTTGATCGGATACCTCCACCGTAACAGCCGAGGGAGCGGCAATCAAGCGGAGGAGGAGGGTGCCGCCGGAGGGCATGGCTTCGATGGCGTTGAGGGTGACATTCATGACGGCCTGTTTGAACAGATCGCGGTCGATGAGGGCATAGGCGTGGGAGGTATTTTGGCGGGCGACGATTTGGATGCCGGGGGCGGCGGCGTCGGGAGCGACGAGTTCGGCGATTTCGTGGACGAGGGGGACGAGGTCGAGCGATTCGAGTTTGACTTCGACGGGGCGGGTGAAGCTGAGAAAGCCCTTGACGACGCGGTCGAGACGGGAGATTTCGCGGGCGATGATCTCGGCTTCGGTCTGCGCGTCGGCGTCGTCGGCGGGGAGGCGTGAGCGAAGGACTTCGAGATGGATGGCGATGGCGTTGAGGGGGTTTTTGATTTCGTGAGCGACGCCGCCGGTGATGCGGTTGATGGCGGCGAGTCGGGCGGAGAGGTCGAGATGGGAAGCGAGTTGCTGGCGGGATTCGGCGTCGCGAAGGGTGACGAGGAGGCGGCCGTCGGACCAGTCGAGGCTGAGGAGGAAGCGGAGCTGTTCGTGGGTGACGAGGAAGTCGGTGAGCGGTTTACGAAACTGGAGGGCTATTTCGATGGAGGAGCCGATGGGGGTAGTGGGGGGGAAGAGTTCGGTGACGGAGAGGCCGGTGAGTTCAGTTTGGGTGCGATGGAGGAGGCGTTCGGCGGGTCGGCCGGCGACGCGGAGTTTTAGACCGCGGTCGAACAGGAGGACGACCGATTCCATCCGTTCGAGGAGTTGTTCGATGTTGCCTTGCAGGGCGACGACGTCCTGGCGAGCGCCGCGGACTTGTTGATCGAGGACGCCGAGCTTGGACTGGAGGGCGGCGACTTCGGGGGTTTCGGGTTTGGAGCGGAGGGGGTCTGTGGAGAACTCGCCGGCGGCGATGCGGTCGATGGTTTCGCCGATGCGGGCGATGGGGCGGAGGATGAGGTTGGAGAAGAAGTAGGCGTAGAGGATGGAGACGGCGAGGGCGATGGCGGAGACGGTGCCGACGCTGAGGAGTTCGGGGCGGACGGCTTCGGAGATTTGGAGGGAGGAGGTGACGATGCGGATGGTAAATAGTTCCTGGTCCTTACCGATCTCGCCGAGTGGAATCGCAATGACATAGTCTTGCGATCGTGTAAGGACTTCCACGAGGCGTTGCCAGATCGGTCGTTTTTGCAGGGTCAGGTAGTCGGGCAGGGAGGGAGCGAGGCCGCCGGCGTGGGCGGGGTTGGAGGCGGTGAGGATGCGGAGTCGGTTGTCGGTGAGGTAGATGTCGGCGACGAGTTTGGAGTTGGCGACGGCTTTGACGAGGAGTTCCGAGAGTTGCGGGTCTTCGCGGATGATGGTGGTCCAGAGGGCTTTGGTTTCGGCGAGGCCTTGGGGGCGGGGGACGGCGGCGGCGGCTCGGGCGGCGATGCGGTCGAGGAGGAAGTCGCGGATTTGGGCGGAGTTGGTGAGGGCTCGTTCCTGGACGCTGGAGAAGGTTTGTTCGAGGGTGCGGTGGAGATTGAGGCCGGCGAGGACGAGGACGAGCAGGGTGACGAGGAGAATCGTACCAAAGCGAAGGCGGGCTTTGAGGGAGAAGTGACGGTAGGCCATGAGGGACTTAGTTGGGGATACGGGGAGGGACTTCGGAGGGGTCCATGTCTTTGATGCGGTTGAAGAGTGTTTTTAGGCTGATGCCCAGAATTTCGGCGGTGCGGCTTTTATTGCCTTTGGCGAAGTGGAGGGTTTGGATGAGGATTTCGCGTTCGGCGTCGGCGAGGTTGGTGCCGAGGGGGAGGATGATTTGGGAGGCGGGGGAGCGAATGGGCTGCGGGCGGGCGGGTGCGAGGGAGGCGGGGAGGTGGGCGGGGAGGATGGGGGCATCGGCGGCGAGGATGACGGCGCGTTCGATGGCGTTGCGGAGTTCGCGGACGTTGCCGGGCCAGTGGTGGGCGTTGAGGAGGGTCATGGCTTCGGGGGAGATTTCGGGGACTTGGGTGCGATGTTTGCGGTTGAGGTCGAGTAGGAGTGCTTGGGCGAGAGCGGGTAGGTCGTCGAGTCGGGCGCGGAGGGGGGGAAGGGTGATTTCGAACACGTTCAAACGGTAGTAGAGATCTTCGCGGAATTCGTGGCGGCGGATGGCTTCGGGAATATTTTTGTTGGTGGAGGCGACGACGCGGACGTCGACGAGGATTTCGTGGCGGCCGCCGAGACGGCGGACGCGAGAATCTTCGAGAACGCGGAGAAGCTTGGCTTGGGTTGAGACGGGCATGTCGCCGATTTCGTCGAGGAGGAGAGTGCCGTTTTGGGCGAGTTCGAAGCAGCCGGCGCGGCGTTCGACGGCGCCGGTGAAGGCTCCTTTTTCGTGGCCGAAGAGTTCGCTTTCGATGAGGGTTTCCGGCATGGCGGCGCAGTTGAGGGCGACGAAGGGCCCGCCGGAGCGGGGGCTGAGGGAGTGCATTGATCGGGCGACGAGTTCCTTGCCGGTGCCGCTTTCGCCGGTGATGAGGACGGCGGCTTTGCTGGGGGCGACCTGTTCGATGAGGGAGAAGATTTGGCGCATGGAGGCGGATTGGCCGGTCATATCGCCGAGAGTGCCGTGGCCGGAGAGTTGGCGTTGGAGGCGTTGAGTTTCTTCGGTGAGGCGGCTGTGGGAGACGGCACGGTCTAAAAGGACGCGGAGGACAGAGGGTTGGATGGGCTTTTCGAGGAACCAGAAGGCACCGAGGTCGTGCATGGTGGCGAGGGCGGTTTCGATGTTGCCGAAGGCGGTGAGGACGATGGCGGGGATTTGAATGCCTTCGACGGGTAGGCGTCGGAGGAGTTCGAAGCCGTCCATGCGGGGCATTTTGAGATCGGTGATGAGGACGGAGATGGGTTCGGCGAGGAGCTTGTCGAGAGCTTCCTGGCCGTCAGCGGCGGTGTCGGTGGAGAAGCCCCAACTGCGGATGATGGCGGCGAGGCCGGAACGCTGAGTTTCTTCGTCGTCGGTGATGAGGATGCGGGCGACGGGGAGCGTCGCGGTGATGGCCATGAGGGTTCTGACTCCGTTGCAAGTGCGTGGCCAATGGTTGGCTGTACACTTTCAGTATGGTTGCTTTGGAGTTGCAAGCTGAGTACCAGGCGTTGGTGGCCCGTGTGGCGGGGCATCCGCGAGGGGGGGAGGGGCTGCGAGAGCGGTTGACGCGGGATTTGAGCGCGGCGCGGGAGCTGGTGAACGGGGTGAATCTGGCGTTGGGGGAGGGGGTGGCTTTGACGACGCTGTTGGAGGACGGGGAAGGCCTCGTGGATCGCCTGGAGGCGCAGATGTACTTGATCCAGGAGATCGGTTTGGTGGCCTTCCTCGCGCAACGGGACTAGGACCGTTTACTGAGGTCGGGGAGCGTCTATTGCCAAGGGCTGCTGGGTGCGCTGGGTAACGACGACCTGGGTTTCGGGGGAGGGGAAGCGAGCTTCGGCGAAGGACTCGCGGATGATGCGGTTGCCGTCGAAGAAAACCTGCCAGTAGTTGTCGGTATGGGTGAACGGGCGGACGACGAGGACCGGGCCGGACATCGTAAAGGTGCTGATCGCGACTTCAGGGGCGGGGTTCTTCATTACGTTTGGGATGGTGGCCAGCTTTGCTTTGAGGACGTTGATGGCTTCGTTGTGGTCGACGGAGCCGTTGAGTTGGGCGGTGAGGTCGACGCGGCGGTAGGCGTTGGTGCTGAAGTTTTGGATGTTGTCGGAGAACACTTTGTTGTTGCCGATGATGGTGTGGACGTTGTCGGGGGTGTCGATGGTGGTGCCGAAGAGGCCAATGGCGCGGACGGTGCCGGTGACGCCGCCGACGCTGATGAAGTCGCCGACCTTGAAGGGGCGGAGGATGATGAGGAAAATGCCGGCGGCAAAGTTGGACAAGAGTCCGGCCCAGGCGGCACCGATGGCAATGCCGGCGGCGGCGAGGAGGGCGGCGAAGGAGGTGGTTTCAATGCCGAAGACGCCAAGGACGGCGATGGCGAGCGCGATGTTGAGGGCGACCGAAATGCTGGCGAGCATGTAGGTGATGAGGGTCGCGTCCACGCGGCGGGCTTCCATTCCTTTGCGCGTGAGAGCAATGACGAGAGAGATGACCCAACGGCCGATGATCCAAATGGCGAGGGCGCCGAGAATCTTGAGGCCGAGAGTGGTGGCCACGGTCGAGAGGGTGAGGAGGAGTGCGTTGATATCCATGATGTGGTTTTTGTCCTTTATTGTGATAGTTTGGAGTGCTTGCCGAATCAAACTCCCATGTCCAATGCCCATCGCTGGGCGATCGTTTGCCTGCTGAGTTTAGGGATGGTGATCGCCTATATTGACCGGGCGAACATTTCCGTAGCATTAGCGCTGCCTGAGTTTAAGAAGGCGTTCCAGCTAACTGATAGCGAACGGGGGGCATTGAATTCGGCGTTTTTCTGGAGCTATGCATTTTTGCAGATTCCAGCGGGTTACGTGGTGGACCGATACGGGGTGAAGTGGCCGTACGCGATCAGCTTCATGTTCTGGAGCATTTTTAGCGCGATGACCGCGTTTACGACGACGATTGGGCAGATTGTGGGGTTGCGAGTATTGCTGGGCATCGGCGAGGCGATTGTAACACCTGCCAGCATGAGATGGATTCGATTTAATATTCCGGAAAGCCAACGCGGTTTGGCGGTGGGGATCTACATGGCCGGAACGAAGTACGGCCCGGGGATCGGCTTGCCGGCGGCGGCGTTTTTAAGCAGAGACTACGGCTGGCAGAACATGTTTTTGATTCTGGGAATGGGTTGTATGGTTTGGCTGATTCCGTGGATTTTCATGGTTCGGAATGATGACCGGGCATTGGAGCAGGTGGCCGCGGCGAAAGTGACCGGCGCTACGCTTCCGTTTGCGGATGTGTTCAAAACGCCGCTGATCTACGGGGTGATTGTCGGCACTTTTTGTTACAACTATTTCGTGTTCTTCTCGATGACTTGGTTGCCGGCGTATCTGATTGAACAACGGGGGATGACGGCGCAGCAGATGGGGATCATCTCGTTTGCTAGCTTTGCGGGGATGGGTACGGTGGCGATTCTGGCTGGCTTGGTGGCGGACCGGATGATCGCGCGGGGGGCGAATGCGGTGAAGGTGCGGAAGGGGTTCACGATTGGGGGTTTGGCGGTGGCGTCGACCGAGTTGATTGGGGCGATGAGCAGCGATACGAATGTCGCGATGATTTTTGCGGTGATTTCGCTGGCCGGGTTGGGCTTGGCGACGGCGAACTACTGGGCGCTGACGCAGACGTTGATTCCGGGTGGGGCGTTGAGCGGACGGATTGCCGGGGTGCAGAATTTTGCTTCGAATTTTTCGGGAATTGTGGCTCCGCTGTTGACGGGTTGGTTGAAGCAGACGACGGGGACGTACGAGGCGCCGATGGCGTTTATCTTCTTCCTGCTGCTGCTGGGAATTGCGTCGTACGTGTTTTTGGTGCGTGAGAAATATGTGCCTCAGGTGGTGACTGTATGAAGCTGATTTTGACGGCGGTGGTTTCTTCGTTTTTGACGTATCTGTTGATGGCTTGGGCTCCAATGCCGGAGACGGTGAAGCTGGAAAATGCGCGGGTGCGGGTGAAGGAGGTGACGTACGCGCCGGGGGTGGCGCGGGAGCGTTACATCCGACCGACGGACCAGGTGATTGTGTTTCTGGATGAACCCAAATACGAACGGATTGATTCGGCGACCAAGGAACGGACGGTGCGGGAGCGCAAGACTGGGGACGTGATTTGGCACGATAAGGGCGAAGACGCGCCGGTGTTGCGGAATCTGGGGACGAAGCCGTTTCGGACGCTGGTGATTGAACTCAAATGAAAGCCGTCGTGATAGGGACGGGGATGATGGGGCCGGGGATTGCGCTGACGCTGGCGATGGGCGGGGTGGAGACGACGCTGCTGAGCCGGAGCGCGGCGGCTGGCGAACGGGGATTGGAGACGGCGGCGGCGCAGTGGGAGTTGCTGCGGGCAAACGGGTTGGGCCGGACGCCGGTGGCGATCGCAACGACGACGGAGTTTGGGTGCGTGGAGGGGGCCGATATTGTGGTGGAGTCGGCACCGGAGGAGATGGGATTTAAGCAGAATTTGTTTGAGCGGTTGGATGCGGCGACGCGGGCGGATTGCGTGCTGGCGTCGAATACCTCGGGGCTGAGCATTACGGCGATTGCATCGCGGTGTGGGCATAAGGGCCGGGTGTTGACGACGCACTTTTGGAACCCGCCGCACTTGATGCCGCTGGTGGAAATTGTGATGGGGGCGGAGACGGAGTCGGCGGTGGCGGAGGCCGTGAAGGCACTGCTCGAGCGCTGTGGGAAGACGCCGGTGTTAGTGAAGAAAGACACGCCGGGTCAGTTGGGGAATCGGCTGCAAATGGCGCTGGTGAGAGAAGCGGCGCACATTGTGGCGTCGGGTATTGCGAGCGCGGAGGACGTGGACTTGGCGGCTCGGATGGGATTTGGGCTGCGGCTGCCGGCGTATGGCGTGCTGGAGCATCAGGACGTGGTGGGGTTGGCGATGGGGTTGGCGATAACGGAGTACGTGGCGGGCGATTTGTACAACGAGCCGCGAGCGCCGGAGTACTATCGGGAGCTCGTGAGGGACGGGAAGCTAGGCGCGAAAACGGGCCAGGGTTTTCATTCCTGGCCCGAGGGGAAATTGGAGGCCGTGAAGGCCCGGCGCGATGGGTTCGTTTTGTCGATGCTGATTAGCGCCAGTTCAAAGCAAGGTCAATAAACGTTCGAACGCAGACGCCGGTGGGCCCTTTGGCGAGGAAGGGTTTGGTCTCTTCAAGCCACGCGGTGCCAGCGATATCGAGGTGGACCCAGGGGGTGCCGCCGGTCCATTCTTTGAGAAAGTAGGCCGCGGTGATGGCTCCGCCCCAACGGCCGCCGATGTTAGGGAGATCGGCGAAGGGGGTTTTGAGATAGTCGGCGTAGTCGTCGTCGAGGGGCATGTGCCACATGTTTTCGCCTTGGGTTTTGGCGCTGGCCATGACCTTCGAGAGCATTTCGTCGTTGTTGGTGAACGCTCCGATGTGAACGTGGCCGAGGGCGACGACGATGGCTCCGGTGAGGGTGGCGGCGTCGACCATGTGGGTGACTCCGAGACGGCGGGCGTATTCAATGGCGTCGACGAGGATGAGGCGGCCTTCGGCGTCGGTGTTGAGGACTTCGATGGTTTTGCCGCTGAGGGAGGTGACGATGTCGCCGGGGCGGACCGAGCGGCTGCCGCACATGTTTTCGACGGTGGGGATGATGGCTGTGACGGCGACGGCGGGCTTGAGTTGGGCGAGGGCTTGCATGGCGCCGATGACGGCTGCGCCGCCGGCCATGTCGTACTTCATTTTTTCCATGCCGTCGGAGGGCTTGATGGAGACGCCGCCGGTGTCGAAGGTGACGCCCTTGCCGATGAGGCAGAGGTGGTCTTTGGAGGGCGTCGGCGGCGAGTAGCGGAGGATGATCATGGCCGGCGGTTCGGCCGAGCCAGCAGAGACACAAAGGAGCGAACCCATGCCGAGTTGGCGCATGCGGTCTTCATCCAGGATTTCGCAATCGAGGCCGAACTCGGCGGCCATTTTCTGGGCGCGAGCGGCGAGGGCGAGGGGCGGGAGCAGATTGCCGGGTTCGTTAACCAGTTCGCGGGTAAAGTTTTGGGCCTTGGCGATGGTGTCGCCGTGGGCAACGGCGGCGGCGAGGTCTTCCGGAGAGACGAGGGAAAAGGAGACGAGGTCGGTGGCTTTGCCTTTCGACTTGTAGACGTCGACTTCGAAGTTGCCGAGGACGGCGCCTTCGACGGCGGCGGTGGCGAGGGCGGCTTCGGCGTGGGGATGGTCGAGGAAGAGGGCGATGGAGGAGACGCCTTTGGCCTTTAGGGCGCGGACGGCGGCACCGGTGATTTTGCGGAGGAGGCCTGGGGTGAAGGTGGCGGCGGGGCCGGCACCGAGGGCGACGAGGCGCTTGGCGGCGAAGCCGGCGGGGCGGTGGAGGACGGGGAGGTCGAAGATTTTGCCTTTGGCTTCGCCGGATGATTCGAGTTCGGTGAGCCAGCCGGAGGTCGAGAGATCGGCGGCTTCGAAGGAGGCGATGGCGGGGCGGCCTTCGGCTTCAAAGTGGAGGAGGAGGAGCGCGTCGGCTTCGACGGCGGCGGCGGGGGTGGATAGAAAATTTACGTTCATGTTCGGCCTTTTTGCGATTCTTTCATGGCGGCGCGCGCTTCGTTATTTTGTTCGCGGGTGCGCTCGGTATCGCGTTTGTCGTGCAGTTTTTTGCCCTTGGCGAGGGCGATTTCGACCTTGATTTTGCCACCCTTGAAGTACATTTTGGTGACGATGATGGAGAGGCCTTTTTCGCGCGTCTGGCTGCGGAGCTTGTCGATTTCGCGCCGGTGGAGGAGGAGTTTGCGTTTCCGCATGGGCACGTGGTTGGCCAGGTTGCCATGGGAATATTCCGAGATGTGGGCGTTGACGACCCAGCATTCGTTGTCGCGGACTTCGGCGAAGGCGTCCTTGAGCTGAACCTTTCCGCCACGGGCGGCTTTGACTTCCGTGCCTGAGAGCACGACACCAGCTTCCCATCGATCGAGAAGGAAGTAGTTGTAACCGGCTTGGCGGTTGTCGGCGATGATTTTAATGCCGGAATCGGATTTCGGGGTGGCCACGTTTTGTCCTCAACGCGAGGGCGGCCTGAAACGTCAAGGGTTTATAGGCAGAGGTCCCTCCGCGCGAGCGGAATCTTTAACTGTACCATGCCCCGCCATTAAAATGATTGGATTCAATAGCTTAACTGTAGGTCAGACGATCGCTTGCTTGTTGGTGCTGACGCTGTTGCAGCCATCGGCGGCGGAGGCCCGGAGTCGGAAGGGCGACAAATTCTATGCCGCGGCGAAGAAAGCCGAGTATTCGGGCGACTGGGAAAAGGCGTTTGAAGAGTATGAGAACGCGATTCGGGAAGATCCGACGGATACGACGTATCAGATAGGACAGCGGCGGATGCGGTTTGAGGCCGGAGCGCGGCGGATTGATCGGGCGCAGAAGTTGCGGCAGGAAGGGAAGCTGGAAGAGGCGCTGACGGAGTTCGAGCGGGCGTTTATGACGGACCCATCGAGCGCGATTTCGATTCAGGAGATTAAGCGGACAAAAGCGTTGCTGGATGCCGAGCGGCGGAAGGGCGTGAAGTTGGGTCCGGAAGAGCGGGGGCTGACGCCGGTGCAAACGGCGCGGCGGGAGAGCGAGCAGAAGATTGCGCAGATTCAAGGGGCACCGGAGTTGAAGCCGCTGTCGCGGCAGGTGACTTCGCTGAAGATGAACAATCAGAACGTGAAGGTTCTGTATGAGACGCTGGGCAAGCTGACGGGGATCAACGTGGTGTTCGATCCGGAGATGCAGATGCCCTCGAAGAACTTCACGGTGGACCTGACGAATACGACGCTGGACGATTCGCTGGAGTATTTGTCGACTTTGACGAAAATGTTTTGGAAGCCGCTGAGCGCGAACACGATCTTCATTACGAACGACAACGTGACGAAGAGACGGGACTACGAAGAGAACGTCGTCAAGGTTTTTTACCTGCAAAACATTACGAGCGTGCAGGAGTTGAATGAGATTTCGGTGGCGATTCGGTCGGTGACGGAAATTCGGCGGCTCTTTACGTATAACGCCCAGAACGCGATTTTGGCGCGGGGGACGGTGGACCAAGTATCGCTCGTGGAGAAGCTGTTGCAGGATTTAGACAAGCCGAAGGCGGAAGTGCTGGTGGACGTGATCGTGATTGAAACGAGTCGGGGACGGACTCGGGATTTGGCGTCGGCGCTTTCGACGCAAGGGATCAGTACGACTGTTTCGCCGGCGTTGGGGACCGATGGGAAGGGGAATTCGTTGCGGTTGCCAGATCTGCGGGGGTTGGCGGCGGGCGATTTTGCGGTGAACTTGCCGAGTGCGATTTTGCGGGCGGTGATGTCGGATAGCAATTCGAAGGTTCGGCAGACGCCGCAGGTGCGGGCGGCGGACGGGATGAAGGCTTCGTTGAAAATTGGTGAGAAAGTGCCGACGGCGTCGGGTTCGTTTCAGCCGGGCATTGGGTTGGGGGGCGGCGGGGTGAGCCCGCTGGTGAACACGCAGTTTCAATATCTGGACGTTGGCGTGAACGTGGACATTCTGCCGAAGATTCACGGGGATGACGAGGTTTCGCTGCACGTGGAGATTGATATTTCGACGGTGAAAGAGCGGATCGACATCGGCGGGATTCAGCAGCCGGTGATTGGGCAGCGGAAGGTGATTCACGATTTGCGGCTGCGCGAAGGGGAGATGAATTTGATTGGTGGGTTGGTGCAGCAGACCGAGACGAGGACTTATAGCGGCATTCCGCTGCTGATGCAGATTCCTTACTTGGGGCGGCTGTTTTCGAACGAATCAATTACTCGGAACGAGAGTGAGCTGATGATTGCGCTGGTGCCGCATATTATTCGGAGCCAGGAGATTTTGCCGGTGAATTTGCGCGGGATAGCGGCTGGTGCGGACCAGACGGTGCGGCTGATTCGGTCAGCGCCGGAGGGTGCGGCGGTGCCGGTGGTTGCGCCGCCTCCTTCGACTTTGGATACGCCGACGGCTACCACGGACGCGCCGAAGGCGAATTTGATTGCTCCGGCGGCGCCGGTGAAGTTGATTTGGCAGCCGGAGGGCGTGGTGACGAAGGCGGGTTCGCCGGTGGTGATTACGTTGCAGGTGACGGAGGCGGTGGACCTGTTCTCGGCTCCGTTGAAGGTGAAGTACGACCCGAAGAGTTTGAAGCTGGCGGCGGCGACGGCGGGTGTGTTTTTGTCGACGGACGGGCAGCGGGTGAACTTTGCGTATCAGGATTCGCCAGCGGCGGGGGAGGTGTCGGTGATCTTGAATCGGCTGCCGGGCGTGTCGGGGTTGACTGGGGCCGGGGCGTTGCTTTCCTTGACGTTCCAGACGTTGGCGCAGGGCGTGACCAGTGTGGCGATTTCCGAGAGCAGTTTGAAGAATTCGAAGCTTCAGCCGGTGCCGGCGCAGACGCCGGGAGTGGCGATTGAGATCCGATGAAGCGACGGCGGCCACAGCAACGGGGGATGACGCTGATCGAGTTGATCGTGGCGTTTACCATTCTCATTTTGCTGACGACGATGGCCGTGCCGCTGGCGCGGAACAAGGTACGGCGGGAGAAAGAGAAAGAGCTTCGGCTGGCTCTGCGCGAGATTCACAGCGCGATCGATAAGTACAAGGACATGGCGGATAAGGGGCAGTTGGGGCAGTTGAAGGCGGATGCGGATGGATTTCCGGAGACGCTGGAGGTGTTGGTGGATGGGGTGAAGGTGACGGGGCAGCCGGGCGGTGGGGCGGGCGGGTTGATGGGTCCGCAGCAGAGGGGAATTCCGGGAGCGCCGGGGCAGGCGGCGGGGAGTTTGAGCGATTCGAGCGAAAAGAAGATGCGGTTTTTGCGGCGGTTGCCGAAGGATCCGTTTACGAAGAATACGGATTGGGGGAAGCGGTCGACGCGGGATGATCCGAAGTCGTCGGCGTGGGGGGGGCAGAATGTGTTTGCGGTGTATTCAAAAACAATGGAGAAAGCAGCCGATGGAACGCCGTACGCGGAGTGGTAGGGCCGGGTTCACGATCATCGAATTGATGGTGGTGATGGCGATTGTGCTGGTGATTTTAAGCGTGGCCGTGCCGCTGTATAACAAGTCGGTGATTCGGGCGAGGGAGACGGTGCTGCATCAGAACTTGACGACGATGCGGGCGGTGATTGACGAGTACACCTACGATAAGCAGAAGGCACCGCAGAATTTGGAAGATATCGTGCGAGAGGGTTATTTGCGGCAGGTGCCGATGGACCCGATGGTGGGGAACAATACGTCGTGGAAGATCATTATGGAAGAGGCGGCGGCGTCGGTGAGCCAGGCGGAGCCGGGGATTTTTGATGTGAGGAGTTCGTCAGAAAAAATCAGTTTAGAGGGGACGAAGTATTCCGAGTGGTAAGCGGGAGTGGTAAACTGGTTTTGTTGATCGGGTGCTCCCTGGTCGTCTAATGGTAGGACAGCGGCCTTTGACGCCGTGAACAGTGGTTCGAATCCATTCCGGGGAGCCAAGCTTCAATTTCACTCCCACACGCCTTTTGGCGTTTATGCTTTCGCTGGTTCGAGTGGTTTGTTTGCTCGAAAATGTGGGACTGGGTAGCCCTTTCGATGGGTTACGGGGCTCGGTGGAACGCAGTCCGGAAGCAACCTTCCCGTGTTTGGAGGTTTGCCTGTGTCTCGAATCAAGAAAGCAGGAGTGACGAATGTTTGGACGTAGTAATTGGGCGATCACCGGTCTCGTGAAAGAGTCTCTCGAGGCCTTCTCGACTAACTTGGCGGATCCCGTCCGCATGGCGAGCGCTTCGCAACTCGCCGCCGCCGCAATGGCCCGCCTGTACGGCAGCGACGCGACCGGGATCAACCCTTACAGCGCCCCCCGGCTGGACGAGCAGCAGGAATTGAGCCTTGACCAGCAGACTGAACTGGCAAGCCACGCCGCCGCAGAGCAGGAGGACGGTGCCGTCAAAACGCTGCCGGCGGAAATCCTGGAAGGCTCCGGCTATGGCCGCGGCGTCGAAGCGTTCCAGATCCATCACGAACTCCCTTGGTTCGGCCTCTGGGCCGTCTCCAACGAGTGGAAAAATGCCAGCGATCTGCCGTCGATGAAGGAGCAGAGCTCCTACGTTATGCTGGAGCGCCCCTACAAGTTCTTGCTGCCCACCGACAAGCGCACGGTCGACGACAAGACCGATGATGCCACCGCTGTCTCCCGTACCCAGGTCCCAATTCTCCTCGACTTCCACCAGGGCCGCGTCTATATTGAAAGCACAAACAAAAAGCAGATTCACGCTGTAATCGTCAGCCTCAGCCGTCTCGGCGTGGAGACCTTTCCAGTTGCCTGGAATTACCCGGTGCCCCATTGGACAGAGGCCATTCTTAACCGGCTTTATGAAGGCACCCGGTTCCGCGACGAGTTCGACAAGCGGGCCGAAGAGGCCAAGCATTTCAAAGAGAGCGAGATCGAAAAGCTGGAGGACCGGGAGATGGAGGCCATCGTGTCGAAGTTTTTCTCGATGACTGAGTTGGCCGGTGGCGTCTGGGTCGGCATTTCCGGCCCCGCGCGCATCCGCCTCCACGAGGCTGCCCCGCCAATTGCCGTCCGCAACCCCGCCATGGCCACCACGCTGCTCAACTTGACCGACAGCGCGGGCATCGTCAACGGTGCCGTCACCATGCAGGAATGCATCACGGTTACCACCAAAAGCGGAGCGGAGCGCAACATCCGCCGCGACATCGCCCGTTTCGATCTGAACGACCGCATCAACCTGACCGATGTCGGGACGGCCATGTTGCGCGGCTTCGACATGGCCTCGCACAAGAAGGATGTACTCCGAGAAATCCGCGAGACCCGCCAGGTTCCCCCGATCCCTCAGTTCTGGAGTGCATGGCTTCATCAGTTGAACAACGCTGTCCGGACCATTGAGGAATCCTTCCGCGAAGTGCTCGAGCTCGCCAGCGATCAGCCGGCCGGCATCATTCCGATGCAGATCTCCGGCGCAGCGGAGGAAGCCCCCAAGCCGTAGCCCATCCCGATGAGGACGGCCGTCGCAGTGTTTCAAAGCAACTGCTGAAGTTACAGTACTAGAAGTACGAATCGTAACTGCTAATTCCCCTGCATGTCGCGTCTATCCTTCTTCATGCTCATCTTGTATGAGACAAGACTGCCACTGCTCAAGGTGAGCGATTTTTTGATACTCATGGATGCACAACTGGGTCTCTCTCGAAGGCGTTGAGGTGGGCGACGTTTTGCTGTGCCGCAAGGCCAGAAAAGGACTGCTAGAGTGGCGAATCAGTAGGGAGACAAGTAGTGTCTATACCCACGCTGCCATTTTCATCGGCGACTGCAGAGTGGCCGGTGCCCGTCGGAAACAAATCGAGATCAGTCCGCTCCCCGCGATATGGGAGGCATACGATCATGTCGCCGTGTTTCGGCGGCCCAACGAATGGAGCGTTCGCCTCCAAAGGGTCCTGGAGAAATTAGCCTCCTCGCTGTTTAGTGTTGGTAGGACGAGAAATCGACGCGATGGCATTCGGCCTTTGGAGGTGCCGGGTTGGATGGTGTTGCGAATCGATCAGGGGATCTCGGAGCGTGCGGTGCTTTTGTTTGGGTTAGAGCGGGGGAAGCGAGCGTATCGCCGTCGCGGCGGTGGGAATATGGAAATCGAGCCTTATGGCGATTTCCAAGGGCGGTGGGAGGAGAGTGAAAACCAGCCTTTGGTTTTCCTCGCTTTCCACGGCCCGCCATTTCCACGGCCCGCCATTTCCACGGCCCGCCATTTCCACGGCCCGCCATTTCCACGGCCCGCCATTTCCACGACCGAGCTCGATGTCCAAGTACGCTTGCTCGCCCCTCGCTGGCGAACTTGAACTGGCGCTTCTACCCAGGTCAAACAGCGAAGAACCTAATAAAAGTCTTTTTCGGTCGATCTTGCTGGTCTCACGCGCATCTGGAAATCCGTTAAGGCGCGCTCGCCGGGCGCGCTGTACAGTAATGGTTTCGAGGTGACTTAGTGTCGAGTATCAAGTTGGGGCGGCCCCCAGTCGCGTACATCTACGTGGATGGTGCCGGTATCGAGAGCCTGTACGCTCAAATAGTCGATTCCGTCGAGACATCGCGCACGACGACGACTCAGCAGGGAGTTACCGGCAAGGTCGGAGCCGGACTACGGCTGAAAAATTTCTTAGTAAAACTGGTCAGCGGTCTGGAAGGAGAAGTCTCTACTGAGGTGACCGGATCCCACGCGCGGACCGAACAGTCGATAAGAGTAGAGACGGTTGAGCAACGCTTGAAGGCAGTAGTCGACTTCTTGAGCAAGTCGGGAGACAGCTACTTGTTTACGAGCCTCAGCGAGGCCAGCCAGCGCCTAAAAACAGCGGGCAATCCTATCTTTATCGACATTCGGGATAAATTTAACGCACCGCAATTCTATAGAGGCTGTGGCGTCGACTCAGTTAATGCCGAGGGTTACCTACTTCTTGAAAAGGGCGGCACTGCAGACTACAGCTATGATGACGATTACTACAAACAACCTACGGCCCTGGTGAAGCTTTCCGTGAGTGTCGCAAAGATGAGAAATGGGGGTGCTATGCGCCTGAGCAGTCATGAGGCGGTTATATTTAGGGGTTTGGCGGGCCGCCACGTCCCTTTGTCCGTTTTTGGATCCCTCCGCGGCACCTCTGATTTTTTGCAGATCAAGCCGTTCGCGATCTGGATGTAGTCGCCAACTAACGGTGTACAACTCGCCACATGGCCATCGAGCCGCCACCTGAACCTCTCAAGTACAATGGCTGGAGGATTCGGGTACCCACGGTGGACAGAAGGCTCAGCTATCGCAAACGATGCGGATTACAAGTTCGAGAGCGACGGTATCTGGGTCGTAAACATTCTTAATTATGATCAGTTTACGGACCTGAGAAACTCTTAGGTTGGCACCTTGGCTTACTGCGACCGCCACCGACGTGGCGGGTGCACGAGAGTCGTTCATTGAAGGCGAATTCCTCGGGTGGTTCCGTCGTTATCCCGCGAAAGTCTGGATGCTGCGGGTTCAGCAGGTAGTTGTGTTCAAAAAATACGATCTTGGAGCGGACCGCGAGTACAGATGAAAGTCGCAGATCGACCCATTGATCACCGAGGGTCTTCTGGTCCGTGTGACCCAGTTGCGCTACCAGTTGCTCTTCTGTAAGTACGACGATTCCGTCGGGCAGAACCGCCGTGATGACGACATAGCCGGTCGGAAAATCTTCTTTCGCCATGTGTACGAGGTTTTCGAGGACGGCCAGCGAGACGCTCTCAGCCATGTACACCACGGATCTGCCGGGCGAATTCCATCGTCCGCCCACGCGCTTGGCTCCTTCGCCGTCCAGGCATGCGTGAATGGAACGGCAAACTCGGAATATCCGTCTCGACATTTTAAGACGGGATGTTGTGCTCGATACGGGTGAGGATCTGGTCGATTACGTCGATATCACCGCCTCGCGTCATAATCTGGACCGGGCTGCGGTTACCAAGGAGAGGTAACGGGCTGGCAAGCCAGTGGGAGGCCCGCTGCTCGTCGCCAAAAACTGCCACGGCATGCGCTACGATTGGCACTAACCGCTCAACGTCTACATGCACGTCCGTGGTCGGGATTTCTGGCTGCTTGCGACTAACCGTTTTTCGGGAAGAACCGGCTAACTTGGCCATTGCTCCTGATTTACGCAGTCGAAACTGCGTATCTGTAAGCCCCATCTCGAGGCAGATCTGCTTCTGGGGTTGCTCATCCACATAGAACCGAGTAAGCAGTTCGCGATCCACCGGTCCGAGCGGACGCAGTGCCGCTTCCATGAAGCTGATTCGTTTCGCGTCGTGCGTGAGTTCATCGAGAACGGTCGTCAGCGCTTTGGCATGTGTGCGGACGGGCATACCTCCATTCTAATTCGAATGGCAAGGCGATGGTCGGGGGCGGTTTTGCCTTCGCGGACGACGGCGACTCGGGCGGGGTCGAAGACCGTGGAAGAAGGTCGTTGTGATAAGCCACCTATCGCGTCCGCGCCGCCTCGGATTTCCGCCACGCTCGTAGGGGCGAATCTCTTCGAAGAGTGTCGCTGCTGTCCGCTTCGTCAATTCATGGAGCCGGTCTTCTGCTGCTGTTGCCTATAGCAAGTCGTGACTTAACAGAGGGCAAATCCGCGACGTCTGAAGAGATCCGGAGCAATGTCGGGAGAGAGGAAGGGGGAGAGAGCCTCGGCGAGATCGACGACAAGCGAATGCATTGACGGGGCCCTGAGCTGGGACAAACGTAGTTTGC
>JANXMS010000028.1 GCA_025354525.1 Acidobacteriota bacterium | reverse complement strand
GGTGAGCGAGGCCGCGGAACTGACCCCGGCAGCTTGGTGGCGGCGGCAGCAGACCTAGCGTACATTCAGAACTTTCGCAAGGCTGGGGATGGTCGACCGCTTACGCTGTATTTGCAAACCTGCAACCGAAACCAGCGTTTCGCCCGACGACCTAAGCCACGTAAAAACCGTCTCGACCCACCCGAAAAGCGCTATTCCGGCCCCTCTTCGACTCAAAAGCAAGCCACTGATCTTCGCCGCCGGCGTCGGAAGCCCCCAACTGACACTCACCTGACCGCCACCTGGTGTGCCCGCCGCCATTTTGCGATAAACTGCCCAAGCAATGGCAAACAGCAGACGTCAATTTCTCTCTTACGCCGCCGCGGCCACCGTCGCCGCCCAGGTCCCGAAGCGACCCAACATCGTCTTCCTCATGCCGGACCAGCACCGCGCCCAATCCGTCGGCTGTTTGGGCAACGCAGAGGTCAAAACGCCCCATATCGACGCCTTCTCGCGCCAGGGCCTGACCATCCCGAACACCTTCGCCAATACCCCGGTCTGCTGCCCGGCCCGCGCCATTCTGCTCACCGGCCAATACTGCCATCGCAACGGCATGGTCGCCAACGACCTGCGCCTCAATGAGGACGGCCCCTCCATCGCCAAGGCCCTCGCCGCCGCCGGCTATCGCACCGGTTTCGTCGGCAAGTGGCACCTCGACGGCGGCCCCCGCATGCCCGGCTTCGTCCCGCCCGGCCCCCGTCGCCAAGGCTACCAGTTCTGGGCCGCCAACCAGTGCAGCCACCAGCACTTCAACAACACCATCTTCCGCGACACCCCGGACCCCATCCACCTCGACCGCTTCGAAGCCGACGCCTACGCCGACTACGGCATCGAGTTCCTCAAAGCCGCCAAAGCCGCCGACCAGCCCTTCTACCTCACCGTCCAATGGGGCCCGCCCCACGATCCTTATAAGGCCCCGCCCGAGTACCGCCAGCAGTACGACCCCGCCAAGCTCACCATGCGCCCTAACTGGCAAGCCAAGCCCGGCGTCCCCGGCCCCGAGCAGATCGCCGAGTACTACGGCATGGTCACCGCCATCGACGACTCGACCGGCAAAATCCTCCGGGCCCTCGACGATCTCGGCCTCGCCGATAACACCATCGTCCTCTACTCCTCCGACCACGGCGACATGCTCGGCTCCCAAGGCGAACGCCTGAAACGCAAGCCGTGGGAGGAGTCGATACGCGTCCCCGGCTTCCTCCGCTGGCCCGGCAAAATCGCCCCCGGCTCTTCCACCCCAGCCTTCTTCACCCACGTCGACTTCGCCCCCACCCTCCTCGGCCTCGCCGGCGTCCGCGTGCCCGCTGCGATGCAGGGCAAAGACCTCAGCCGCGACCTACTCGCCGGCAAGGGCACCGGCCCCCGCGAAGCCTTCTTCCAGATCTTCGGCCCCTACGCCGGCGACGGCACCGCCGCCGGCTGGCGTGGCATTCGGACCGACCGCTACATCTACGCCCGCTACGCCGACAAACCCTGGGTCCTATACGACTTACAAACGGACCCCTACCAGATGACTAACTTAGTCGGCCAGCGCAAGCAGATCGAAGCCAGCCTCGACCGCCGCCTCCACAAGAAAATGGCCGAGGTCGGCGACTCCTGGAGTAACAACTGGACCGCCCCCCTGGAAGACGAAGGGCGCCTGTACAAAACCAAGACCTTCCGCTCCCCCCAGGAATACCTGGCCTCAGTCAAGGAATCCGCATGAAACCCATCCTCCTCCTCGCCCTCACCGCCCCCGTCCTCCTGGCGCAAACCGGCTTCGACCCCGCCCGTCTCGCCGCCATCCCCGTACGAATGCAGGAGTTCGTCGCCCAGGGCAAGGCCTCCGGCGTCGTCACTTTCATCGGCCGCGCCAGCGGCGTCGTCGAGCTCAAGGCCACCGGCTACTCCGACATGGAGACCAAGGCCCCCATGAAGGCCGACCAGATCTTTCAGCTCCATTCCATGACCAAACCCATGGTCGCCATCGGCATCCTCATGCTTGCCGAGGAAGGCAAGCTCTCCATCTCCGACCCCGTCGAAAAGCACCTCCCGGAATTCCGCAGCCTCAAGGAGAAGATCACCCTCCAGCAACTCCTCACCCATACCGCCGGCATGGCGTTGAATCCCCCCGCCGGCATCGGCGAGTTACACGGAGCCCTCCATAAGTCGCTCGCCGACGTAGCCCTGGTATACTCCCAAACCCCGCTGAGTTACGTCCCTGGTAGTAAGTGGCAGTACAGTAACACCGGCATTGCCGTCCTCGCCCGCGTCCTCGAAGTGCACTCCGGCATGAAGTTTGAAGACTTCCTCGCCAAGCGCATCTTCGGCCCCCTGGGCATGAAAGATTCCTACATCTTCCCGCCCAAGGACAAGTGGAACCGAATGCCCACCGCCTACATCCTCCGCAATGGCAAGCCGGTCAAGTACACGGATGATCCCCTCGGCGAAGGTGTCATGAAGTTTCGGGATGGGGCCAAGTATTCGCTCCCCGAAGGCGGCGTCTATTCGACGGCGAGCGACCTCTTCTTGCTCTACCAAGCTCTCCTCCGCGACGGCAAGGCCGCCAACGGTTTCCGACTACTTTCGCCCGCCTCGGTAAGACTGATGAGGACCGTCCACACCGGCGACCTGGCCACGAACGGCCCCGGCATGGGATGGGGTTTAGGCAGTTCCGTCGTCCGCCCCGGCTTCGCGCCGATGGGCATGAGCCCAGGCACCCACGGCCACGGCGGGCGCTACGGAACCTATTACTTCATCGACCCCGCCAGGGACCTGATCGGCATCTTCATGATCCACCGCGAAGGCGGTGCCGACGAACGGACAGCCTTCGTCCAGATGACCTACGCCGCGCTGCTGGACTAGCCGCGCCGGGTCGAGGGTTCCGCCGCGCCAAGCAAGGATGAAACAGGCCACCAACCACTTCACCGATCCGGCCTAAGGACCTATTGGCATCTTAATACGATCCACCGGGAACGCACCGCTGACGAACGAACGGCCTTCGTCCAGATGAACTATGCGTATCCGCGCCGGGTCGAGCTTTCCGCCGCGCCAAGCAAGGATGAAACGGCCACCAACCACTTCACCGATCCGGCCAGGACCTATAGCAAGTCGTGACTTAACAGAGCGCAAATCCGCGACGTCTGAAGAGATCCGGAGCAATGTCGGGAGAGAGGAAGGGGGATAGAGCCTCGGCGAGATCGACGACAAGCGAATGCATTGACGGGGCCCTGAGCTGGGACAAACGTAGTTTGCAGTCCGCCCAATAC
>JANXMS010000352.1 GCA_025354525.1 Acidobacteriota bacterium | reverse complement strand
GCTGCTGGCGGAGAGGAAGGGCTCGCCGTCATCGGAGGCGACGCCGCAAAGAGCGTGGAGGAGGAATACACTACCGGCGCCGCCGGAGACCGCGACGCCGAGCCGTCCGAGCGAGGCTGCAATCGAGGCGAGCACGCTAGTCGCCTCCGAAAAGTCGTAAGCGCCGGCGGCGGGAGTGCTGTTCGAAGTTGTCGGCCACGGGGAGGCTGCTGGCGGAGAGGAAGGGCTCGCCGTCATCGGAGGCGACGCCGCAAAGAGCGTGGAGGAGGAATACACTACCGGCGCCGCCGGAGACCGCGACGCCGAGCCGTCCGAGCGAGGCTGCAATCGAGGCGAGCACGCTAGCCGCCTCCGAAAAGCCGTAAGCGCCGGCGGCGGGAGTGCTGTTCGAGGTCGCCGGCCACGGGGAGGCTGCTGGCGGAGAGGAAGGGCTCGCCGTCATCGGAGGCGACGCCGCGGGTAGCGTGGAGGAGGAAGACGCTATCAGAGCCGCCGGAGACCGCGACGCCGAGCCGTCCGAGCGAGGCTGCAATCCAGGCGAGCACGCTAGCCGCCTCCGAAAAGTCGCAAGCGCCGACGGCGGGAGTACTGTTCGAAGTTGTCGGCCACGGGGAGACTGCTGGCGGAGAGGAAGGGCTCGTCGTCATCGGAGGCGACGTCCGAGCGAGGCTGCAATCAAGGCGTGCACGCTAGTCGCCTCCGAAAAGTAGCAAGCGCCAGCGGCGGGAGTGCTGTTCGAGGTTTGCGGCCACGGGGAGACTGCTGGCGGAGAGGAAGGGCTTGTCGTCATCGGAGGCGACGCCGCGGAGAGCGTGGAGGAGGAAGACGCTACCGGCGCCGCCGGAGACCGCGACGCCGAGCCGTCCGAGCGAAGCTGCAATCGTCGCCAGCACCCTAGTCGCTGACGGTGAGGGTTGGCGTCTTGGCGACACCGCGCGCGACGAGGCGGGCGACGACGCGTTCGGCGAGTTCGATGAAGGCCGCGCCTTTGCCGGCGGGGTCGAGGGCGACGGGCTTGCCGGTGTCGCCGCCGATGCGGATTTTGGGGTCGAGCGGCAACTCGCCGAGGTAGGGGACGCTCATGGCGTTGGCGGTGCGTTCGCCGCCGCCCTGCCCGAAGACGTCGATGCGTTCGCCGGAGACCGGGGCGATGAGGTAGCTCATGTTTTCGACGAGACCCAGGACTGGCACGCGTACGTTTTGGAACATCAGCACGGCTTTGCGGGCGTCTTCGAGGGAGACCTCAGAAGGAGTGGTGACGACTACCGCGCCGGAGACGGTGGTCGTCTGCATCAGGGACAGTTGCACGTCCCCGGTGCCGGGAGGCAGGTCGATGATGAGGTAGTCGAGGGTGCCCCAATCGACGCCGCGAAGGAACTGATTGATGACCGAGTGGAGCATGGGGCCACGCCAGACGAGGGGCTTGTCTCCGGGGCTGAGGAAGCCCATGGAGATCATTTTGACTTCGTGCTGGACGAGGGGCTGGATGCGTTCGCCGATGGCGTGGGGAGCTTCTCGGATGCCCATCATCAGCGGTACGTTGGGACCGTAAACATCGGCGTCAATCAGGCCGACTTTGTATCCCAGCCCGGCTAAGGCGATCGAGAGATTCACAGAAACGGTGGTTTTGCCGACGCCGCCTTTCCCTGAGCCTACCGCGATGATGTGCTTGACGCCATCAATGGCGGTCGTCTTCAATTCCGTCTGTTGGGGACCCATTCACTTCATTCTACCAGCCGTACCCCGCAGCCGGAGCAGGCGACCGTTCGATCCACGGACCGCCTCGCCGCGGGCCATGATCGTTTTGACCGCTGCTTGCGCGGAGAGTTCGAGGTTCACTTCGTAGGGTTTCCCTGTTTGCAAGATTTCTCGGACGGCGTGGTCGAGGACGGCCCAACTGGCCGGGGTGAAGAACTGCTCCTGATCGGCGTAGGGCGGGACCGGCAAACGGGGGTTGTATCCCATGATCCGGTAGAGTTCGTCCGACCACTGGACGATGCCGGTTCGAATATCCCAGGACCAACTGCCGACTTCAGCCAAGCGCTGGGCTTCGCGGAGTTCGGTCTCGCGCTCGAGGAGGAGGTCGTCGGCCTGTTTGATGTCGGTGATGTCGTTGAAGGTGGCGACGACGCCGGGGGGCTCGGCGAGTGGTTCGGCGTTAATGGAGAGCCAAGTGACGAGGTCGTCGGCTTTGACTAACCCCATGCGGACGTTTCGGATGGACTGGTTCGTTTTCAAGGCAACCATCGCAGGGTGTTCTTCGCCGGGGAAGGGGGAGCCGTCCTCGCGGATGGCGCGCCAGGAGGGATCGGTGGAGAAGCCGCCGTTGATTTGATTTTCCTGAAGGCCGAGGATTCGATTTGCGCTTAGGTTACAAGCGACGATTCTGCCGTCGGCGTTTTGGACGACGATGCCTTCGGCCATGGCGGTAATCACCGAACGGTAGCGGGCTTCGCTGCGGCGGAGTTCGTCTTCGGCCCGCTTCCGGTCGGTGATCTCGTGGAGGGAGACGATGGCTCCGAGCTTTTCGCCGGAGGAGGCGAACACGGGTTGACCGCTGGCGAGGACGACGTGGGAGCCGAGAGTGATCTCCTGACTGCGGACTCGTTCTCCGGCCAAGATGCGCCCGAGCGGGATAAGGGACGGTTCGGCGGCCATCGACTGAGCGGCGCGATTCAGGCGGGTGGACTCACCGGAGGGGCCACAGGTGACGATGCCGTCCTGGAGGCATTCGAGCGCGATGGCATTGAATTCCTGCTCTTTGCGCAGGGCACTTTCGGCGAGGTTTCGGCCACGAATATTGACGAGGCCCATGCCGATGAGGCCGAGAGCGAGCAGCGTGACGACCGCCGTGAGCAGGCTGGCTTGGCGGGCGGCGATGCGCCCTTCGGCCACCTTCTTTTCGAGGACGGTAGTTTCTTCGTCCTTGATCCAGTCGATCAGATTCATGGTTTCGATCATCGACTTGAGGCGGACACTTTCGCGGATGGCTTCGCTGGCGGCGGAAGCGCCTTGTTCGCGTTTGGCGTCGACGACGTCCTCGGCCGAGGAGAGCAAGCGGAGGACGTTGGCTTCCAGACGGGCCACGATTTGCAGTTCCCGGGGATTACTGGCGGTAACCCGGCGGAGGCGATCGAGCCGGGCGCGGGCGTCCTTGCTACCGGCCTTCACTTGTTTCGTCGCCGGTGGCGGCGTAGCCACGAGAGGCCGACTCGACTTCGCGGAGGGCGGCGAGCTGGGCTTGGGTTTCTTCAAGAACGGCGCTGGTCTGGGCGACGTGTCGATCGATTGCAACGACGGTTCGTACGGTAGCGTACTGCGAGGCGGCCGCGATGAGCAGGGCGACCGCGGAGACGCCGAAACCGACGAGCCCTTTCATGTTATTTCCAGTGGATAGCGGCTCGTTCGCGGAGGGCTGGTCTATCTCGTTCGAGGATGTAGCGGGCGGTGGCGAGCGCGTCGAGGACGGCGTCGACCTTGGCCA
This sequence comes from Acidobacteriota bacterium, assembly GCA_025354525.1. GTDB lineage: Bacteria > Acidobacteriota > Terriglobia > Bryobacterales > Bryobacteraceae. The sequence goes on along the minus strand of JANXMS010000352.1, from coordinate 5,720 downwards.
TGTACTCCTCTTGGCTGGCGTAGCGTTCCTCGATGGAGGGGCGGGGGTCCTTGCTGGCTTCGCGTTCGATTTTGGTCCTGGCGAAGGGGTGAAAGGCGCCGGTCATGCTTTGCATTTCGGTGGGGGAGCCGGTGGCGGGATCACGGAGATTCCAGCCGGTGTAGGTGCCGAGGGGGACGGCGACATCAGGGAGGCGGAGGCCGGCGAGTTCGTTGCCGTCGGCGTCGACGGCGGGTACGAGAGTCGGGAAGGGTTTGCCAACTTTGGGGGGATTGATGGAGACGATGCCAAGTTCTTTGAAGTCGGGGCCGTAGTCGACGCGCCAGGCTTGGTGAGGACTACGGGGGAGGCGGACGCCGGGGATTTTGGGGAAGTTGAGAGCGGCGGGGGCGACGAGTTGCTGTTTGTCGAGGCGGGGATAGTTGGATGCCGGGGGCGGTTCGTTTTTGACGACCCAACTGGTGAACGCGGCGAGGAGGCCTCGCATTAAGAACCGATAATCATTCGGATTAGCGGGGTAGGTGGTTTCGCTCGATTTCGCGGCGGGCCAGCGGCCGGGGCCGTGCTGTGTTCCGGTGAGGTAGTAGGCGCGGGAATTTCCGGAGAGGCCGTCGTCGCGTTTGCCATCGAGGGAGGTGTGGATGAGGGAAGCGGCGCGGCCCCAGTATTCGTAGGACCCGTTCGTGTAGAAGACGCGGGGGAGGACGTTTTCTTCTTGGGCTTTGGTGAGCAGGCCGTCTTCGTCCTTGGTCTCGGGGTCAATCATCCGCAGGTCGGCGAAGGGGAAGACGTCGGAAGGGTAGAAGGTGTTGGTCATGCGATGTCCGTCGCGGGAGGGTTGGGCGAAGCGATGGTTGAAGCTGCCGCGACCGGCACCGGCGACATGGGCCCAGACGCCGTCGAAGACGCGACGGCCGTTTTCGTCTTTGTTAAAGCCCATGTAGAGGAAGGTCCGCAGGAAGCGACCGCTTTGGGAGGTGCCGAAGCCGATGGCGTTTTTGTAATAGCGGCCTTGGTCGCCGAGGAGGATGAGGCCATCGGCTTTTCCTTTGAGGAAGGAGATGATGTCTCGGGTGGCGGCCATGCCGAGGCCGACGATGGGGGGGTCTTTGGCGCGATAGATGACATCGTAGAGCTTGCCGGGTTGGAAGCCCGCGGTGAGGCCGACGCGGGTTTCGTCGACGAAGCGCCACTGCGAGCGGGGGATGACGCGGCGGGGGCCATCGGGGGCATCGCGGATGGTCATCTGGGTGGCGGGGTCGTTGGGGTCGGAGACGGGGTAGGCTTCCATGGTGCGGTCGCCGAGGGAGTAGACGTCGACCTTGGCGACGGGGACGTATTCGCTACGGACGAGGCCGGTGGCCCCTTTGGCTCTGGGGGCATCGAGGCGGAGGAGGTTCCCCGTCTTGGGCAGATCGGGCTGCCAGCCGAGCCAGACGAGGGTGTAGCCTTGCTCCAGAAGATATTCGTCGCCACGTTCGAACATGTTGACCATGCCCTTACCGCCGCGGTTGGAGACCTCATAGAGGATGGTTCCGTTGCCGATGCTGGGGTCGCGGGGTTTGAGGACTTCGAGGTCGGCGGAGAACTCGACGAGGCCGTCGGCGTTGCGGGGGGCCATGCCGATGTCGCGGATGATTTGGTTGGCGGGGAGGCGGGGGTCGACGGCGAAGTGGGCTTTGGCGGTGATGCGCTCGTAATTGCGAGGGGCATCGGTACGTTCGACGACGTAGATTTTTTTGACGGCCGCGGGCAGCAGGGCGGCGCCTAGGGAGAGAGCGAGACAGGCGCGGAAGAACATTCTTGTCATTAGAGCATGGTGAGGCTGAAGTTGGCCTTGGGAGGGGAGGTCGAGGACGGCGTTGTTGGTGGAGATTGGGGGGGGAACGCGGGCGGCGTTGCAGGCGACGCTATTGGAGACGATGAGGTTCGTGAGGTCGAGGTCTTCGGCGAAGGTGCGGGCGCGGAAGAGGAGTTCGTCGATGACGGTGTGTTGGAAAGAGGCGATGAGGTCGAGGCCGCTTGACTAGGCCATGGTGAGGCTGAAGTTGGCCTTGGGGCGAAGGTCGAGGGCGGCGAGGTGGCCGGCGAGGAAGCGGGGGTAGGCGGCGGCGGCGATCATGGCGGCGTTGTCGGTGGAGAGTTGGGGGGTGGGGAAGGCGATGTTGTAGGGGAGGCGGCGGGCGGCGGCGCGGAGGCCGACGTTGCAAGCTACGCCGCCGGAGACGATGACGTTGGTTAGGTCAAGATCTTCGGCGAAGATGCGGACGCGGGAGAGGAGTTCGTCGATGACGGTGTATTGGAAAGAGGCGATGAGGTCGAGGGTGGCTTTGGGGGTGGTGGCGAGGTAGTCGGCGAGGGTGGGTTCGCGGAGGGCGCGGCGGGTGGCGATTTCGGCGGTCATGTTGCGGGCTTCGGTTAGGCGGAGGACGGCGGTTTTGATGCCGGAGAAGGAGAGATCGAGCGAATTGCCACTCATTTTGGAGCGGGTGAATTTGACGGCTCTGGGGTTGCCGTAGGGGGCGAGGAGGTCGAGGGTGGGGCCGCCGGGATATTTGTAGCCGAGGAGCTTGCCGACCTTGTCGTAGGCTTCGCCGGCGGCGTCGTCGCGGGTGCGGCTGAGGAGTTCGTATCGAAAATTGGGTTCGCAGCGGTAGAAGTGGGTGTGGCCTCCGCTGACGATGAGGGCGAGGGCGGGGAGTTCGGTTTCGGGGTGTTCGAGGAGGACGGCGTGGATGTGGCCTTCGAGGTGGTTGACGGCGATGAGGGGGACTTTTTTGGCGAGGGCGTAGGCCTTGGCGAAGGTGATGCCGACGAGGAGGGAGCCGATGAGGCCGGGGCCTTGGGTGACGGCGACGGCGTGGATGGGGACGTTGGCTTGGGCGAGGGCTTGCTCGACGACGGGCACGATGGCGCGGAGGTGTTCGCGGGAGGCGAGTTCGGGAACGACTCCGCCGAAACGCTCGTGAATATCGAATTGGGAGGAGACGACGGAGGACAGAACTTGGCGTCCGTCGGTGACGACGGCGGCGGCCGTTTCGTCACAAGAGGTTTCAAGACCTAGAATATTCATTTGGACCTATCAAACTTCCATTATGAATTGCCGGACGAGCTGATTGCCCAATCGCCGACGGCTGAGCGGGACGGGGCACGGATGTTGGTGATTGATCGGGGGGCCGGTACGTGGGAGAACCGGGTGTTTCGGGACCTGCCGGGGTACCTTCGGCCGACCGATTGTTTGGTGCTGAATGACTCGAAGGTTTTCCCTTCGCGGTTGCTGGGGCATCGACCGGGGCGGACGGGGCGGGTGGAGGTTTTTCTGGTGCAGCCGGTGAGTGGGGATGAAAGGGAGTGGCGGGCGCTGGTGCGGCCGGGGAAGAAGCTGCCGGTGGGGGCGCGGATTGAGTTTGGGGATGGCTTTTCGGCGACGGTGATTGGGCGGGAGGAGCACGGCGAGAGGATTTTGCGATTCGAAGCCGATGATCTTTGGGCGGCGATTCAGCGGGTGGGCCATGTGCCGTTGCCGCCGTATATTCAGAGACCGGATGGGGAGGAGGATCGGGAGCGGTATCAGACGGTGTATGCGCGGGAGAGAGGGAGCGTGGCGGCACCGACGGCGGGGTTGCATTTTACGGATCGGGTGTTGGGGGAGATTACGGCGGAGGTGGCGCGGGTGACTCTGCATGTGGGGTTGGGGACGTTTCAACCGCTGCATTCGACGACGGTGGAGGAGAACGTTTTGCACAAGGAAAGGTTTGAGGTGGGCACGGAGGCGCGGGCGAAGATTGAGGGGGCGGGGCGGGTGGTGGCGGCGGGAACGACGTCGGTTAGGACGCTGGAATCGATGGATTCGGTGAGTGGGGAGACGAATATTTTTATATATCCGGGGTATGAGTTTAAGCGAGTGGGGGCGATGCTGACTAACTTCCACTTGCCGGAGTCGAGTTTGTTGTTGTTAGTTTGTGCGTTTGGGGGGACGGAGTTGATGATGGAGGCTTATCGGTATGCGGTGAAGGAGAGATATCGGTTTTTTAGTTATGGGGACTGTATGTTGATTTTGTGAGTTAGAGGCGGTCGCCGAATTCTTTTATGGCGACGGCGAGGGCGGCGTCGAGCCATTTAGCGAAAGCAGCGTCTAAGTCGGGAACCTTACTCGAGTGACTGAATACGAACGGTTCTGTGGAGCACAACGAAAATCTCTCGTTTGTGGATTCTTTCTCTTCCATCGCATCATCAGAAGCTAGCTTTGAAAACGCAGTGGCTTCCATGATCCCTGTTAGCTCTCTTCCAACGTGGTGAAATGAAACCACGAAGGTCATTCTTTCGGTATTCACCCTAACCGAGCCGCGTGCAAAATAATGGTCTTCCGCTAGATTTGCAAATTTTTTGGCCTCGTTTGCCGAATGAACAACTTCATACTTGTACCGTACTTGATTAGCGGGTTTCGGGATCATTCGCCTCCCGATTTGGGTCAGTTTCCTAGCGTTTTGGGGGTTTGTGCCGCAGAGAGCCCCTCACAATCATGCCACAGGCGTCGCGCGACGCTACGGAAACGATTGATTCTATTGAACCGGAGGCCGCTAATCAATTACCTTGTACCAATGAGCATTCTGCTGTTCTGGACCGCCCAAAGTAACGTGCTGCTTGGTTATCCCCATCTGGGCGAGAGTAGGCTCGAGTTCAGCGAATGAATCGGAAACGATTTTCCCTGCGCTTCCTCTAAGGTCTCTGGCCACAGTGTTGACTCGGCGAAGCTCGGTCAACTTCTGACTCTTTCGTCGCCCAAACTTGTCTGCGAGGGCACCGATGACCGCAGAGGTGAGGCTCTTTTGGTTCGAGATATCTGCATCAGCATCGACACTAAGGGCCTGCAGAATCGCGTTCCGTTCCAAACGTGAGAATAGCTCGGCGAGGGGCCCCAGATTGGATTGATCCGCTGCTTCGAGGGCAGTTATATAGTCTGTCCGCAAGTCACGGTCTAAAACTAGGGGTAGGAGATCAGAGCGGAGGAGTACAAGAGTTGTGAGAGCCCGAGCGACGCGCCCATTACCGTCCTGATAGGGATGGATTTGGGTGAAGCGGTGATGCAGCCAAGCAGCGACCAAAACCGGGTCCTCGTTTGAATACTCCTCAAGCCACTTGAGTAGATTTTCGACCTCGGCATCAACATGTATAGGAGGGCAATACCCGTGGAGAGATCCGTCCGGGCGTTTAGGATTGTTCGGCTGGTCTTTAAACTTTCGTTTGATGAGCGGAATGTCGAAGCGGCGGCCAAGACCGTCGATCGCAGTAGTGCTGTCCTGATGCCGCGTCAGGATGGACTGGAGTTCGTGCATGAAGCCCTTGGTAAGGGGTCTCCTATTTGCTACGCCATCCACAACTAATTGAGCGGCCGCCTCGTGATCGCGCAGTATGTCGATTAATTGGCCGGGCTCGATGTTGGTACTGGTGCGCGAGACGAGATCTTCGAGGAAACCGGTGGCAACGAGAGCTTCCGTGGTCCCTCGATCCAAGTCGTAAAGCCGTTCCAAGATTCCGGTTTCGATACTGAAGCGACGGATCAGACGTTGATTGAATCCAGCGAGTTGGAGGCGACTCTTGGCTGAGCGCCAGGCATCATAAAGGTAAGCGGTCGACCATCCCCAGCCTTGCGAAAGTTCTGAATTTACGCTAGGCCTGCTGCCGCCGCCACCAAGCTGCCGGGGTCAGTTCCGCGGCCT
>JANXMS010000608.1 GCA_025354525.1 Acidobacteriota bacterium | reverse complement strand
TAGAGCCTCGGCGAGATCGACGACAAGCGAATGCATTGACGGGGCCCTGAGCTGGGACAAACGTAGTTTGCAGTCCGCCCAATACGGGGCCGGTAGTTCGGGTTTCCAGAACGCCTCCATTAAGGCGGGTATCGCTCTAGCCAAATCGATTCTGCCAGACCCTGCGTTCTGCGCTTAAGTCATGCGCCGCGCTGACCGGTTGTTTCAGGTCGCGTTGTGCCGTCGTCGTCGTCGGGCCGTGACGGCGGACCAGATGGCGGAGGAGTTTGAGGTGTCGCCGCGGACCATTCCTCGGGACATCCGCGACCCGATGGCGAGCGGCGTGCCAATCGACGGCGAGGCCCGGGCTGGGGGGACGCGGGAACGGCTGCGGACACTGGGCGGGCCGGAGCCCTTCTACGTGCCGGACTTCTTCATTCGGGAGGAGACAAAGAACTTTCTGGCGGAGCTGCGACGGGCGATCCAGGATAAGCACCAGATTTGGATCAGCTACACGAGGGCCGATGGGGTGAAGCCAAGCGTTCGGCTCGTTTTGGCGGAGTTCGGCGTGGTCCGTGATGCGGACGAGTACATCAAGGCGATGAATCAGGAAGAATAGAGCGCATGGACCGTCGCCTCTTCTTATCTCTTCCCTGGGCCTTGCCAGCTGCTGCGTTGGCGCAACGCCGGAGCGTCTTTATTCCAAGCCCGGGAAAGGGGACGGCGATCATGGCTTATGCCTTCTACACGAAGCGCGGCGGGGGCGAGATGAACTCGATCGAGCAGCGCTGGAGCCGGTCGGACACGATCGACGTGGCGTATCGGCGACGCTCGACCGACTACGGGGTTACGTGGTCGGCCCCGGAGACTATCGTGACCGGAGAGAGGCGGGCGGAGGGGATGTACAGGAAGCATCTGCGCTGTGGGTATGTTGACCCGCCTACGGGGCGGTACGTCGAGTTCTTCATGGAAGGGGTGTTGCCGACCGATGACCCGCTCGAAGGGATGCGGCGGTGGCAACTGTTCTACGCCCATGAGGGGAAGACCCATCAGGTGATTCATGAAGGCGCTGAGTTTAACGCGGAGCACCCATTGCCCGGGGTCAGAGCAGGGAAGAACTCGGTGATGATGGGGGACCAAAGTTGCGTGCCGCTGACGCTGCCGGACGGGACGATTTGCGTGCCGGTGGAGATCGCTCCGCTTGGCGCGAACGGCGAGTATTTCAACCCGGGGAAAGGCTATACGTGGCATGAGACGGCCGTTTTGCTGGGGAAATGGGAGGGGGACCGGCTGCGGTGGCGGATGTCGAATGTGATCCGGCTGACCCCGGAACAATCGACGCGGGGGATCATGGAGGCGACGATGGCGCGGTTGACCGATGGGCGGTTGCTGCTTGTGTGTCGGGCGTCGAACGATAAGACACCGGAGCGGCCGAGCCATCGTTGGGCCAGTTTTTCTAGTGACGGGGCGCGGACTTGGTCAGCGCCGGTGCCGTGGACGTATGAGGGAGGCGAAGGCTTCTTTTCGCCAAGCTCGTGTTCGCAACTGCTGACCCATTCGAATGGCCGGATCTATTGGCTGGGGAACATTACGCCGACGAACCCGCGGGGGAATCGGCCGCGGTTTCCCTTTGTGATGGGCGAGGTGGAGAGGCATACGGGCCTGCTGCGGAAGGCGACGGTAAGGACGGTGGATACGCGGCAGGCCGGAGAGAACGAGATCTTGAGCCTGTCGAATTTCTACGCGTACGAGCATCGGAAGACCCGCGAAGTAGTGGTCCATATGACGCGGCTTTTTGCCCATGCGGACGGTTGGGAAGGAGATGCGATGCGGTACGCTGTGGGGGTATGACCCGCCGCCAATTGATCGCCGCCAGTATGCAAGCTCCCGTCGTGATGGCTCCGCCGAAGAAGGCGAAGATTACGAGCTCCGTGATGCTTTGGTGTCTGAAGGGGACGCCGGAGGAGCGGTTGGAGATTGCGGCCCGTGCGGGCTTGCAGAGCGTGGAGCTGGTGGGCGAGCACCTGACGATGGACGTCGAGGCGTTTCAGAAGCGGGCTCAGAGCTTGAGGCTTGGGATCGACACGATTTCGACGACGCCGAACTGGAAGGGGCAGAAGTTGAACATGGTGGAGGCGGCGAAGCGCCCGGCATTGTTGGCCGAGGTGGAATCGAACTTGAAGGTTGCGCAGCGGATGGGGGTGCCGCTGGCGCTGTTGATGTCCGGGGATGCGGTGGCGGACCGGACGTTCGAAGAGCAGTTTGCGGAGATGGTGGAGGGGGCGAAGCGGTGTGGGGACCTGGCGGCGAAGTACGGGGTGACGTTGATTGTGGAACCGTTGAATACGAAGGTGAATCACCAGGGCTATTTCCTATCCAACTGCGTGGATGGGCTGCGGCTGATGAAGGCGGTGGACCACGACCATGTGCGGCTGCTGTTTGACCTGTATCACGAGCAGGTGGAGCGGGGGGACGTGATTCGGACGGCGCTGGCTGCTATGCCGTATGTGAAGGTCTTCCACGTGGCCGACAATCCGGGGCGGCACGAGCCCGGGACAGGAGAGATGAGTTACACGAACATCTACAAGGCGATCAGCAAGGCCGGGTATGAAGGCTACATGACGATGGAGTACCTTCCGGTGAAGGAGCCGGTGGCGAGCTTGCAGCAAGCGGTGACGGAGATGCGGGCGGCGTTGTAAGATTTTGTGTCCTTAAAGACGGGTTCATCACGCTTACTTCGGTGAGGTGATGCTATGCAATTTATTGTGACGGCCTTGACGGGCAATCCGTGCGAGGCTCTGCAGATTCGGCCGGAAACCAGTTTCTATCCGGCGATTTATAGCCAAATTTACGGCCCGGCCAGTTTCCAACCGTGCGTCGACTTTGTGGCTGCGCATGCGACGCTGTGCCAGGGGATCGGCATGGGGGTTCTTGGGAGGGGCGGAGTATTTCCGTGGTCCGTGCCGTGGGACAACGAAGAGGTTGGACGACTGGCAACTGAGGCGGCGCTGCATTGCGTCGCGGACTCCTGCTCGGTGGTGGGCAAGCAGTTAGTGATGAGGGTGGAAGCGGCTGAGTTCGCGATGCAGTTGAGCCTTCCGCCCACGGTGGTGGTAAGAGCCTGGGGACAAGTTCCGACGTTGGGCTATTCCGACGGAGAGGTGCAAGTGTTCGGAAGCAGCTTGCCAGCGGACGGCGTGGCGACGGCAGGCGTGTTCGCAAGGCCGCCGGCAGGGTCAGCGGGTGCCGTGATCAGTTCGGTGCCCGCGGACGGCAACATCCCTTTCAACGGCGACGCCATCCGAGCGATCCATTTAGTTGGGAGCCAGGGAAGCTTGCTCTGTTTGCCCGGCAATGATGGCCCGTTTTCTCGGCAAGTGAATGGGAACCGTCTGGTTCGCGGTGAAGGGGAACTCGTGGCGGGGGTGGAATGCCTCCTGATTGTGGCGGCGCGGGACACCTATTCGATCGGAATGGGAATACCGGCTGGCTGCGCCGAGGGCGACCGGGTCAAGTTCACGGGGGTCCGAATGGACGTCAGCTTCTGCATGCAAGGCACGCCGCTTAGCCTGCTATCGGCGGTGAAGGTTTAGTTTCTGAGTGCCCCCGGTCGAATCCCCCCCGCCTTTCAGGCGGGCCGCTTTTCGCCTCGGCGCTGCAAAACAAGGCGATCGTGGAATGCCGGAGAAGCGCCCGCGCGGGTTTGGCCACCAAGTTCCACGACGGGCGGGTTGCCAAGAATCCCTATAGCAAGTCTTGACTTAACAGAGGGCAAATCCGCGACGTCTGAAGAGATTCGGAGCAATGTCGAGAGAGAGGAAGGGGGAGAGAGCCTCGGCGAGATCGACGACAAGCGCATGCATTGACGGGGCCCTGAGATGGGACAAACGTAGTTTGCAGTCCGCCCAATACGGGGCCGGTAGTTCGGGTTTCCAGAACGCCTCCATTAAGGCGGGTATCGCTCTAGACCGTGTGGAATGTAGGCGGCCGATCAGCTCGCGACTTAACGTGGCGAACTTGCGAGCCCTTAAGCGCGATCCTCATCCGGTATGCTCGTCAGGCGGTGGGGTTAAGTTAACCTTCGCCGCCGCGGCCGGCGAGGATGAGGGAGACGGGCACGACGCCCATTTTGCGCATGAGAACCCAGTCGTGCTCGCCCTGCTTCTCTATGGTTCCTTCCTTGTAAAACTTCGGATCCTCCTTCCACAGGCTGAAGACGGCGGGGTGGGGCGTGCCGGACGCCTTGCGGCTGAGCGTGAGGAGCGCTTCGAAGTTCGGCGTTGCGTTGCCGTCGGTGTCGCCAGCGGCGGGGACGAGGAGAAGGAAGTCGCGCTGTGGGGCGGCGCCTTGGTGGGTTCCATTTTCGGGAAAATAGCTGTAACGCATGGTGTAGACGCCAGGCGCTACGCCCTGACCGCGACGGTCTTCATGCTTCTGGGCGAAGCGGATGACGGCGAGGAGGGAGCCATGGGGGACGTTCGGCATCGTTAGATTGGCTTCCGAAGAGGCGGGGCCGGAAGGGACTTCGGCGCGGTACCAGACCTCGGCGAGGAGCTGGCCGTCCTTCATCACTTGGGTTCCTTCTTTGTTCAGCAGGGCGCTGACGCTGGCCGGAAGGTCGGCGGGCGGGGTGCTGCCGACTGCGGACTTGTACTCTTCAGCAAGCAGAGCAGAGGCAACGGTAAAGACGAGAGTGACAAGGGTTCGCATGGGTTTCAATTATGAAGATGTTCAAATGAGGGGGTTCGTTGCGAGTTTCGGTACAATTTCCTTGCGGCTTGCATGCAGACCATACTCGTAATCGATGACGACGACAGCTTAAGAGATACGATCGGCTTGATGCTGGAGCAGGAGAACTTTCGAGTTCACCAGAGCGCCAACGGTCGGGACGGCTATGAGAAGGCGTTGAGTCTGAAACCGGACTTGATTCTGGTGGATTTGCGTCTCCCAGGGATGAGCGGGGTCGAGATCTGCCGCCAACTGCGCACGGACAAAGTGCACACTCCCATTATTGTACTGAGTGCGGTGGGGGATGAAATCGATAAGGTACTTCTGTTGGAGATTGGGGCGGACGATTACGTGGTGAAGCCGTTTGGCCGGCGGGAGTTAATTGCGCGGATCCGGGCGATTCTGCGGCGGTCCTCCGGCGAGGCGCACCACGTTTTAAAGTTCTCGGATACCGAAGTGGACATTGAGCGGCGTATGGTGCAAAGGACGGGGCAGGAGGTGAAGCTGACTCCGGCCGAGTACAGTTTGCTCGTGTTCTTCCTGCAGAATCCGGATCGGCCTTTGACCCGGGACGTGATTTTGAACTCGGTATGGGGGTACAACTCGTTTCCGCATACGCGGACGGTGGACGCGCATATCGTGAAGCTACGGCAGAAATTTGAGGGGGACCCGGCGGTGCCGCGGCACTTCGTGACCGTGCATGGGATTGGCTATCGGTTTTTGCCATGAGGCGAACGGTGCTGGTGGTGGAGGACAACCGGGCGCTGGCGGACACGCTGGCGGTGGCGTTGAGTCTGCTGCCGGATACGGACGTATTGGTGGCGTATGACGGGCACGAGGGGTTCGGGATGCTGGGGCGGGCGGATGCGCTGTGTACGGATCTGGACCTGCCGCGGATGAGTGGGGAAGCCCTGATTGCGAACTTTCGACGGATGAAGCCGGGGGCTCCGGTGATCGCGATGTCGGCGGGGCCGGGGGAGCAGGCGGGGGCGGATCGATTTTTTCCAAAGCCGTATTCGACGGCAGCGGTGCGGGAGGCGTTGAAGGAAATGCTCTATGAGTAGACTACTGCTATTGCTTTGGGTACCGGCGCTGTTAGCGCAGGCGGACATTACGAACCTTGTAGTGCGACTGGAGAAGTTAGAGGCCGAGAACGCGAAGCTGCGGGGGGAGGTGGCGGAGTTACGGGCGAAAGTAGAGACCTTGGTGCCCGAAAGATTGGAGATTGCCGAGCGGCGGATTGAGGAGCAGGCGTCGACCAAGGTGGAAGCGGCGAGCCGGTTTCCGATTGAGTTTTCGGGGATGGCGCTGTTCAACGTGTTTGCGAACTCGGCGGGGGCGGGAGGCTTGGACACGCCATCGACGGCGAGCGCGGCGGTGAACCGGCATGCGGCGGGGTTGACGTTTCGTCAATCGATAGTAGGCATTCGTTATCATGGACCACGGGCGTTCTTTGGGGCGAAGGTATCGGGGTCGGCGTTTGGGGACTTTTGGGAGGGGAACACGGAGGGGACGGGGAACGTGCCGTTTCGGCTGCGGACGGCGGAGGCGACTTTGGCGTGGGAGCGGCGGTCGGTTTCGGTAGGGCTGATGAAGCCGTTGATTTCGCACTGGAACCCGACTTCGTTTGCGACGGTGGGTGTGGTGCCGCTGACGAGCGCGGGGAACCTGTGGCGGTGGCAGCCGCAGATCCGGTATGAGGAGAAGCTGGGCGACTTCCGGTTGCAGGGGGCGGTGATGCAGACTTCCGAGCAGTCGGGGCTGGCGAACGCGGCGCTGGTGGTGTTGCGGCGGCCATCGCTCGAGATGCGGGGGGCGTGGGTGAAGGACAAATTTGAGTTTGGGGTAGGGGGGCATGTTTCGACATCGCATGTGAGCGGGCGCAGCGTGCCGTCGCGAATCTTCACGTTGGACTGGAAGGCGCAGCCGGTGGAGAAGTTTGAGCTGACGGGGACGTTCTTCAACGGCGAGAACGTGCACCATTTGGGTTCGTTACGGCAGAGTTTTCGGTTTCTGCCGGGTGGGGTGGTGGAGGCGGTGAGGAGCCGGGGGGGATGGGCGCAGGCGGCGGTGGCGCTGACGGGGCGGGTGACGGTGAACCTATTTGCCGGGATTCATGATGATCGGGAGGCGGACTTGGTGAGGGGGCAGAATGGGCGGAACCGGACGGGTGGCGCGAACGTGATGGTGCGGATCGCACCGAATGTGGTGATGGGCTTGGAGAGTTTGCAGATCCGGTCGATGATCCTGGGGACCGGGGAGAGGAGGGTGAACCGCTATGACTTGTCGCTGGCTTACATTTTTTAGCGTATTGCCGGCGATGGTGGAGACGGTGAGGAGCCGGGGGGGATGGGCGAAGGCGGCGGTGAACTTATTCGCCGGGATTCATGACGATCGGGAGGCGGATTTGGTGAGGGGGCGAAAGGGACGGAACCGGACGGGCGGAGTAAACATGATGGTGCGGATTGCGCCGAATGTGGCGATGGGCGGGAACGAGGAATCGCTATGATCTTATCGCTGGCTTACATTTTTTAGCGTATTGCCGAAGCTGGCGGGGACGGTGGAGTTGACCGGTGCGAGGGTGAAGAGTTGGGACGAGGTGGTAGTGTGGCTGGAGCTGGTGCAGGGAGGCAGAATGGGCGGAACCGGACGGGGGGCGCGAACGTGATGTTGGGCTTGGAGAGTTTGCTGATTCGTTCCTTGATTGTGGGGACCGGGGAGAGGGGGGTGAACCGCTATGACTTATCGCTGGCTTATATTTTTTAGCGTATTGCCGGTGATGGTGGAGAGTTGGGACGAGGTGCTAATGTGGCTGGAGCTGGTGCAGGGGGGCAGAATGGGCGGAACCGGACGGGGGGCGCGAACGTGATGTTGGGCTTGGAGAGTTTGCTGATCCGTTCCTTGATCGTGGGGACCGGGGAGAGGAGGGTGAACCGCTATGACGTCTCGCCGGCGACAGTGAGAGTGACGGTGAACCTGTTTGCCGGGAATCATGACGAGCGGGAGGTGGATTTAATGAGGGGGCGAAAGGGACGGAACCGGACGGGGGGAGTAAACATGATGGTGCGGATTGCGCCGAATGTGGCGATGGGCGGGAACGAGGAATCACTATGATCTTTCGCTGGCTTACCTTTATTAGCGTGTTGCCGGCGATGGCGGCGACGGTGTCGGGGACGGTGGAGTTGACCGATGCGAAGGTGAAGAGTTGGGACGGGGTGGTGGTGTGGCTGGAGCCTTTGCAGGGCAAGCCGGCGCTGACGCCGGGCCGAGTGATTTTGGATCAGAAGAATAAGAAGTTCTCGCCGCATGTGCTGGCGGTGCCGGTGGGGACGACGGTGGACTTTCCGAACCATGACCCGATTTTCCACAATGCGTTTTCGAATTTTGCGGGACAGCCGTTTGATACGGGTTTGTATGCGCCGGGGACGTCGCAGAAGGTGACTTTTCGGCGGGAGGGATTTGTTCGGGTCTTCTGCAATATTCATGCGAATATGAGCGCGGTGATTGTGGTGGTTCCTACGCCGTACTATGCCGTCTCTTTGGCGAATGGTGGCTGGCAAATGGCGAACGTGCCGCCGGGGGAGTATCGGCTGCGGCTGTTTCATGAGCGGGCGACGCAGGAGACGCTGGTGCGGCTGGAGATGAAGGTGCTCGTGAGCGATGGGATATTAACGGTGCCGCGCGTGAAGGTTTCGGAATCTGGATATTTGGAGGTGCCGCACAAGACCAAGCATGGCCGGGAGTATCCGGCTAAACCGCAGGAGAATGGGCCGTATATAGGGGGTAAGTGAGATGTCCCTCCGTTGGAAGATTTGGTTGGCCGTGTTTGGTTCGGCCACGTTGCTGTTTGGGGTGACGGGGTGGATTTTGCAGCGTCATGCGATTGGGAGCGCGACGCGGTCGTTGGAAGAGGAGATGCGGGGGAGCGTGTTGACCTACGAAAGCGTATGGCAGGCGCGGCAGGAGATGTTGGGGACGGCGGCGTTGCTGTTGAGCAGCTTGCCGAACGTCCGGGCGGCGTTTGGGACGCAGGATGCGGCGACGATTCGGGACTCGGCGGCGGAGTTGCGGGGGATGCTGTCGCAGGGGCTGCGTGACCGATCGTTTTTTGTAGTTTGCGATCCGCGCGGGGTGCCGATTGCGACGATAGCGGGGAATCCGCCGGCGATGGCGAGTTGGCCGATGGTGAAGCCGGGGGTGCGGCAGCAGACGGGTTTCTTCGTTAAGGGTCGGTCGATTTATCAGTTGGTGTTGACGCCGGTGATGGTGGATTCGGCGCGGGGACCGGCGATGATCAGCTTGCTGGTGGCGGGGTACGCGGAAAGTGAGAGGCCGGAGCAGTTGACGGGGGGCGAGTTTGTGTTTTCGGTGGCGGGGCAGAAGGTGGAGCGGCCAGGGGTACGGCTGGATCGGCCGCTGTTGGGTCTGGACGGGGCACCGGTGGGTACGTTGAGCATTTTTCGCAGTCCGGGTGAGGCGGGTCAGCAGTTGGCGGATCTACAGCGGGATTTGATTTGGATGTGGGGTGCGGCGATGTTGTTGAGTTTGGTGCTGAGCTTCTTTTTGGCGCGACGGATTGTCGAGCCTATTGGGGCGCTGGATCGGGCGGCGATGGCGATTGCCGAGCAGCGGTATGACGGGCGGTTGCCGGTGACAAGCAACGACGAATTGGGTCGGCTGGCGGCGACATTTAATTCGATGAGTGGATCGTTGGAGGCGGCGCGGGGGGAGTTGATTCGGCAGGAGCGGATTTCGACAGTGGGGCGGATGGCGTCGAGCATTGTTCATGATTTGCGGAATCCGTTGGCGGCGATTTATGCCGGGGCGGAGATGTTGATTGACTCGGACAACTTGGCTCCGCAGCAGACGAAGCGGTTGGCGAAGAACATTTACTCGGCGAGTCGGCGAGTGCTGGAGATGCTGCAGGAGTTGTTGGATGCGGCGAAGGGGAAGACGGGGGAGATTGAAATTTGCCGATTGAGCGAGGTGGTGGAGGCGGCGGTGGAGAGCCAGGAGGTGGCGCATATTCGGTTTCGAGTGGAGATTCCGGAGGGGTTGGAACTGCCGATGGACCGGGCGCGGATGGAGCGGGTGTTTGTGAATTTGATTGCGAATGCGATTGAGGTGATGCCGGAGGGGGGCGAGATTTCGATTGTGGCGAAGGCGGTGGGGAGGGACGTGACGGTGGCGGTGAGTGACCAAGGGCCGGGGATTGCGGAGGAGGTGAAGGGCCGATTGTTCCAACCGTTTACGAGCTATGGGAAGCGGAACGGTTTAGGGTTGGGGCTGGCGTTGAGTCGGCAGACGGTGCTGGAGCACGGTGGAGATTTGACGGCGACGAACTATGCGGGGGGGGCGGTGTTTTCGGTGAAGTTGCATGGGTGAGATTCTGGGTTCGTTTTGGTTTACGATTTGGATCGCGGCGGCGTCGACGGGGCTGGCGCTGGCGACGGGCGTGGGGCTGGCGTTGCGGGGATCACGGGTGATGTGGCAGGTGCCGTTGGCGATGCCGCATTTGACGATGGCGGTGGTGGTGGTGCATCTGCTGGCGCCGAGCGGTGTGGTGGCGCGGATGGTCTATGCCGCGGGGGGGATTGGGGGGCCGGGGGAGTTTCCGGACGTAGTGCAGGACCGGTGGGGGATGGGGATCATTTTGGTTTACTGGCTGAAGGAGACACCGTTTTTTGCTTTGATGGCGATGACGGTGTTGCGGCGGTTGAGCGGAGATTATGACGCGGTGGCGGCGACGTTGGGGGCGGGTCGGTGGCAGCGGTTGCGGTATGTGACTTTGCCGCTGTTGGCTCCGGCGATGGTGCCGGCGGCGCTGCTGGTGTTTGGGTTCGTTTTCGCGAGTTTCGATGTGCCGTTTTTGCTGGGGCGGACGCATCCGGCGGTGTTGAGCGTGGTGGCGCAGCGGTATTTTGTGAGCGAGCGGGAGGTGGCGTTGGTGCTGTCGGTGGGGATGGGTTTGTTCAGCGCGGGGCTGGCGGGAGTGTACGTGCGGCTGAGGACGGAGTGGTGAGATTCGTCATTTGGTTGCCGGTGGTGTTTCTGTTGATCCGGAGCTTGGCGGGGCGGTGGCTGTGGCCGGACGTGTGGCCGACGGAATGGAGCGGGCGGGCGTGGGGGGCGGTGCGGGTGGAGCCGGTAGTTAATTCATTGGGGTTGGCGGTGGTGGCGATGGTGGGGGCGGTGTTGCTGGGCTTGGCTTTGGCGGGGCCGTTTCGGCGGTCGGCGTGGGTGAGATGGGGGGTGTTGACGGTGGCGCTGCTGCCGCCGTTGGCGATGGGGGTGGGGCTGCACGGGTTGTTTTTGCGGCTGGGTTTGACGGATTCGTGGTGGGGGGTGGCGCTGGTGCATCTGTTGCCGGCGACGCCGTATGCGGTGATGGCGGTGGCGGCGAGTTTGTCGCGATTCGACGAAGACTTGGCGGCGCAGGCGCGGACGTTGGGGGCGAGCGGGTGGCAAGTGTGGCGATATGTGAAGGGCCCGGCGCTGCTGCCGGGCATGGCGACGGGGGCGGCGTTTGCGTTTGTGATTTCGTGGAGCCAGTACGTGCTGACGGCGGTGATCGGCGGGGGGCGGGTGTTGACGTTGCCGATGGCGCTGGTGGGGTATCAGAAGAGCGGGGACGAGGCGGTGGCGGCGGCGGTGGGGCTCGTGTTTCTGGGGGCTCCGGTTATGCTTTCTTTATGGGTCGAGCGTGGCTGGGAATAATTTTGCTACTGGCGGGGTGCGGGAAGACGCGCGAGGTTAGCTTTGCGATGTGGGCAGGGGACGAGGCGCGGAACCGGTATTTCGAGACGACGGTGCGGGAGCAGGTGCGGAAGAAGTACGGACTGGAGCTGCGGATTGTGCCGTATGGGCATACGGGGGAGGTAGTGAGTAAGCTGATTACGGAGAAGGGGGCCGGGAAGGTGAGCGGGGGGTCGGTGGACGTGGTTTGGATCAACGGAGAAAACTTTCGCGCGGCGAAGCGGGCGGGGGTTCTGTGGGGGCCGATTGTGATGCCGCGGTTGTACGCTGATGCGGCGTATGAGAAGGATTTCGGGACGCCGATTGAAGGCTTTGAGACGCCGTGGCAATCGGCGCAGTTTGTGATGGCGTGGGACACGGCGCGGTTTGCGGAGCCGCCGCGGACGTTGGAGGGGCTGAAGGCTTGGGTGAAGGCGCATCCGGGACGGTTTACTTATCCGGCGCCGCCGGAGTTTTCGGGGAGTGTGTTTACGCGGCATTTTTTGCTCGAGAAGGGGTTTGCGGGGGGTTTGGCGGATTTGCGGGAGATGAAGCCTTACTTGTGGAAGAGTGGGGAGACGTATCCGGGGACGATTGCAGAAGTGGACCGGTTGTTTGCGAACAACGAAATCGATTTTGCGATGAGTTATGGGCCGAGCTTTGCGAGCGAGCGGATTGCGCGGGGGTCTTTCGCGAAGACGGTGAGGACGTTTGTGTTTGAGAGTGGGACGATTGGGAACTACAACTATTTGGCGGTACCGTTTAATGCCAATGACCGGGAGGCGGGGTTGACGTTGATTCGGGATTTGACTTCGTATGAACGGGTGTTTGATATGGCCAAGACGTTAGGGAATTCGTTTCCGCAGAAGGGGGAGCCGGCGGGGTTGGAGCGGGGTGTGGCGACGTTGGCGCTGGAAGTTTTGCGGAAGCATTTTTTGGAGGAGCCGGATGCGGATGAGCTCGTGAGGTTTGACAAGGCTTGGCGGGCCGAAGTGTTGTTGCGGCCATGACGCGGGTGGAGGTATTGGAGGTGAACGCGGGGTATGGGAGCCCGGTGTTGCGCGGGGTGTCGGCGGAGTTTCGAGCGGGGGAGATGACGGCGGTGTTGGGGCCGTCGGGGTGTGGGAAGACGACGTTGCTGAAGGTGTTGGCGGGGTTGCATCCGGCGAAGGGGCGGGTGCTGTTTGATGGGGAGGAGATGGGGGCGGTGGAGGCCGAGAAACGGGAGGTGGCGATGGTGTTTCAGAAGCCGCTGCTGTTTCCGCACATGGACGTGCGGGGGAATGTGGAGTTTGGGTTGAAGATGCGGGGGAGGGCGGGGGACGTGGTGGGGATGATGGAGAGGGTGGGGATTAGCGAGTTGGCGGGTCGACGGGTGGGGACGTTGAGTGGGGGTCAGGAGCAGCGGGTGGCGTTGGCTAGAGCGCTGGTGACGCGACCGAAAGTGCTGTTGCTGGATGAGCCGTTTTCGGCGTTGGACGAGGGGCTGCGGGGGGAGATGAGGGGCCTGGTGCGGGAGTTGCAGAGGAGCTTGCGGACGACGACGGTTTTTGTGACGCATGACCAGGAGGAGGCGTCGCTGGTGGCGGATCGGATTGTGTTGCTGCTGGGGGGAAGGGTGGAGCAGGTGGGGACGGCGGGGGAGCTTTATGCGGCCCCGGCGACGCGGGCGGCAGCGGAGTTTTTCGGATGGCAGGTGTTGCGGGATGGGCGGGCGTTTCGGGAGGCGCGGTTGGGGGAGGTAGGGGAGAAGGGGACGGTGAGAGAGGTGATTCGTTGGGCTCGGGGGACGCGGTATCTCGTCGAGCTGGAGACGGGGGAGCGGGTGACGGTGGACGAGGCGGGATATGGGCCGGAGAGGCGGGGGGAGGTACGGGTGGAGCTTTTGCGATATCTTGAATTCTCGTGATGAATCGACGGACATTTCTAGGTGCGGCGGCGGCCGCGATGACGGTGGGGGCGCAGACGGCGAAGCGGCCGAATGTGTTGTTCGTCATTTTCGACGATTGGGGATTTGGGCACGCGAGCGCTTACGGGGCGAAATGGGTGAAGACGCCGGGGTTTGATCGGGTGGCCAAAGAGGGCGCGTTGTTTACGCACGCCTTTACTTCGAACCCGAAGTGCAGCCCTTGCCGGGCGTCGATTTTGATGGGTCGGAATTCGTGGCAGACGAAGGAGGCGGTGAGCCACAACAGTATTCTGCCGAGGGAGTTTGCGGTGTACCCGGAGGTGCTGGAGAAGGCGGGCTACTTTGTAGGATTGACCGGGAAGGGTTGGGGGCCGGGGGATTTTAAGTCGACCGGGTATCCGCATAATCCAGCGGGGAAGGAGTTTAACGCCAAGAAAGTGAAGCCGCCGTATTCGGGGATTGGGGTGAACGATTACACGGGGAACTTCGAAGAGTTTTTGAGTCAACGGCCGAAGGATACGCCGTTCTGTTTTTGGATGGGATTTCAGGAGCCGCATCGGGTTTACGAAGAGGGGTCGGGGGTGCGGAGCGGGAAGAAGTTGGCGGACGTGACGGTGCCAGCGTACTACCCGGACGTGAAGGCGGTGCGGAGCGATATGCTCGATTACGCGGTGGAAGTGGAGTATGCGGATGGGTACATTACGAAGGCTTTGGATAAGCTGGCGGCGATTGGCGAGTTAGAGAACACGCTGGTGATTGTGACCTCGGACCATGGGATGCCGTTTCCTCGGGTGAAAGGGCAGATTTACGAAGACGGGTTCCACATTCCGTTGGCGGTTCGGTGGGGCGGGGCGATGCCGGGCGGGCGGGTGATCAACGATTTCATCACGACGCGGGATTTTGCGCCGACGATTTTGGAAGCGGCGGGAGTGGCGAGGCCGGAGACGGTGACGGGGAAGAGTTTTATCGATATTTTGAAGAGCGGGAAGGAGGGGGTGGTGGACCCTTCGCGCGAGTTCGTGATGGTGGCCAAGGAGCGACACGACATTGGGAGGCCGAACGACGCGGGGTATCCGGTGCGGGCGATTCGGACGAGGCAGTACCTGTACATCCGGAACTACATGCCGGACGTTTGGCCGGCGGGGATGCCGGAGACGGGGTATCGGGATGTGGACGATAGCCCGACGAAGACGCTGCTGATTTCGAGTTTTGACCAGTACTATAAGCTTTCGTTTGGGAAACGGGCGGCCGAGGAGTTGTACGATATCGAAGCGGACCCGAGCTGCTTAAAGAACGTGTACGCGGAGCCGGGACTGGCGGTTTTGAAGCGTAACTTACGGGATTCGATGGAGCGGGTTTTGAAGGAAGAAGGGGATCCGCGGATGAACGGGAACGCGGCGTTTTTTGACACGATCCAATACACGGGACCGAAGAAGCATTCGTACGAGAATTGGCTGAAGAATCAGTAGGAGATTGGGACATGGCGGATAGGCGAGCATTTTTAGGATTGGCGGCGGCGCTGGCGGCTTGTACGAAGTCGACGAAGGTTCCGAGCGCGGTGGAACAGAGTATGACTCCTTACGGGGAGAGGGCGGCGACGGAGACGATTGCGCGGGCGGTGGGAGAGTCGACGGCGAGCCTTGGGGTGGGGTCGAGCCGGACGCCATTGCAGCATTTGCACGGGGTGATTACGCCTTCTTCGCTGCATTTTGAACGGCATCACGCGGGGGTGCCGAAGATTGACCCGGCTAAGCATACGCTGTTGGTGCATGGATTGGTGGAGCAGCCGATTGAATTTTCGATGGACGATTTGAAGCGGCTGCCGGCGGCGACGCGGGTGCATTTTGTGGAGTGTTCCGGGAACGGCCGTGGAGAGTTTATGGGGACGGCGGGGGCTACGGCACAGGATAGCCATGGGCTGTTGAGTTGCGCGGAGTGGACGGGGGTGCCGCTGAAGCATGTGTTGGCGCAGGCGGGATTGAAGCCGGAGGCGAAGTGGGTGATTGCGGAGGGGGCGGACGCGTGCCGGATGGCGCGGAGCATTCCGATGGAGAAGTGTCTGGACGATGCGCTCGTCGTGTACGCGCAGAACGGGGAGGCGCTGCGGCCGGGGCAGGGATATCCGCTGCGGTTGCTGTTGCCGGGCTTTGAGGGGAACACGAATGTGAAGTGGTTGGATCGGCTGCATGTGACGGAGGCGCCGGCGCAATCGAACCAGGAGACGGCGCATTATACGGACCTGATGCCGGATGGGAAGGCGCGGCAGTTCACGTTTCTTCAGGACGCGAATTCGGTAATCACGCGGCCATCGGGCGGGCAGAAGGTGAGCGGCGGGGCGGGGTTTGTGGAGATCAGTGGGATTGCGTGGAGCGGGAGTGGGAAGGTGAAGCGGGTGGAGGTTTCTATGGATGGGGGGAAGACGTGGGACGACGCGGTGTTAGAAGAGCCGGTGTTGCCGAAGGCGTTGACTCGGTTCCGGATTCCGTGGGTTTGGGACGGGAAGGAGACGGTGATTCAGTCGCGGTGTACGGATGAGACGGGATATTTGCAGCCGACGCGGGATGAGATTGTGGAGGCGCGGGGGATGGCTTTCAACTACCACTATCATGGAGTGAAAGCATGGGTTGTGAAGGCGGATGGGAGTGTTACGAATGTTTAGAATCGTGCTATTTGTGATGGTGACGGCCGCGTTTGGGCAGACGAAGTTTCCGGGCGTGGGGAAGGCGGCGTCGGCGGAGCGGGTGAAGGCGGCGGACAAGACGGTGATGGCGGACGGGCGGGGGCTGCCGGTGGGCAAGGGGAGCGTGGAGGCGGGTCGGGCGCTGTACAAGACGAAGTGCGCGGAGTGCCACAACGAAGCGGGGGAGGGGCGGGATAAGCAGTGGCCGGCGCTGGTGGGAGGTACGGGAACGTTGGCGTCGAAGGCACCGAAGAAGACGGTGGGGAGTTATTGGCCGTATGCGACGACTTTGTGGGATACGATTGGCCGGGCGATGCCGTACGATCAGCCGGGGACGTTGACGGCGGACGAGGTGTATTCGATTACGGCGTTTGTGCTGCATTTGAACGGGATTGTGGCGGCGGGGCAGGAGTTGGACGAGAAGACGTTGGCGAAGGTGAAGATGCCGAACCGGGATGGATTTGTGGCGGATGTGCGGGCGGATGTGAAGGCTAAGCGGTAGGATAAAGAATATGAAGCGTCCATTTGCGGCATCGGTATGGCGGGAAGGTGATGTGTATGTTGCGCAATGCTTGGAGATCGATGTCGCCAGTCAAGGCGACTCTGAGGAAGAGGCGCTGGTGCAGCTGCGGGAGGCGCTCGAATTTTACTTTGAGCCGCCCGTAGCTACGCGACCGCCGCTTTTGCGGATGATTGAGGTTGAGGTTGGGACAGCTTAGGCCGCTCCCATTTCGCGAGGTCAAGCGGCGACTGGAAGCGGTTGGTTTCGAAGAGTTGTCTCAGAGAGGCAGCCACATGAAATTCGTCCGGCGAAATGTAATACACACTGATACCGTAATTGTGCCGAAGAAGCGTGACGTTGCTGTGGGGACTCTACGAAGTATTCTTCAGCAGGCTCATATCGATTCGGACATTTGGGAAAAGTTGGCATAGAGCACGGCTTTAGCTGCGGCCGACGATGGGCGGGACGAAGACGAGTTCTTCTTCGGTCCTAGGGCGGAGGAAGTCGAAGTCGCAGCCTTCGTCGGCTTGGAGGACGTGGTCGATGTAGAGGCGGGGGTAGCCTCTTAGGTGGGTTTGGGGCCGGGGGGATGGTTGGCGGGTGGCTAGGATTTCGGGGGCGACGAGGAGGTCTAGGCGGCGGGCGGGGACGTCGAGCTTGATGCGGTCGCCGGTTTGGACGAGGGCGAGGAGGCCACCGGCGGCGGCTTCGGGGCAGATATGGAGGACGACTGTTCCGTAACTGGTGCCGGACATGCGGGCGTCGGAGAGGCGGACCATGTCGGTGATTCCCTGGCGTTGGAGCTTTGCGGGGATGGGGATCGCGCCCCATTCGGGCATGCCGGGGACGCCTCGGGGGCCGCAGTTCTGGAGGACGAGGACGGTGTCGGCGGTGACGTTGAGGTCGGGGGTTTCGATGCGGGCTAGCATGTCTTCGTAGTCCGAGAAGACGAGGGCGGGGCCTTCGTGGATGAGGAGATTTGGGGATGCGGCGCTGACTTTGATGACTGCTCCGAGCGGGGCTAGGTTGCCGGTTAGGACGGCGAGAGCACCGGCTCCGAGGACGGGATTGGAGAGGGGCCGGATGACGTCGGGGTCGGTGACGTTAGCGTTTGCTAGGTTGGCGGCGAGGGTTTGGCTTGTGACGGTGAGGCAGGTGGAATCGAGGTGGTGCAGGATCGACTTCATGAGTGCGGGGACGCCGCCGGCGAGGTGGAATTGGCGGACGAGATGAACGCCGGAGGGTTTCAGATTCGCAAGGCAGGGGGTGGTTGCGCCGAGTTCGTCGAAGCGGGCGAGGGGGAGCGAGTGGCCGAGGCGGCCGGCGATGGCGATGAGGTGGAGGATGGCGTTGGTGGAGCCGCCGATGGCGAGGAGGACGCGGACGGCGTTATCGAAGGCCGCGGGGGTCATGATGTCCGAAGGACGGAGGTTGGTTTCGGCGAGGGCCACGATACGGCGGCCGGCGGCTTCGGCGGCGACGAGGCGGTCTGGATCTGTCGCGTCGATGGTGGACGTTCCGGGGAGCATCATGCCGAGGGCTTCGGCCATGGCGGCCATGGTGGAGGCGATGCCCATGACGTTGCAGGCGCCTTGGGAGCAGGACATGCAGTGTTCGAGTTCCCGCCATTGGGCTTCGGAGATTTGGCCGGTGCGGAACTGGTCCCAATACTTCCAGAGGTCGGTGCCGGAGCCGATTTGTTCGCCGCGCCAGTGGAAGGGGGCGCGGGGGCCGGCGTTGACTTGGATGGCGGGGAGGTTGGCGCTGGCGGCACCCATGAGTTGGGCGGGGCCGGTTTTATCGCAGTTTGAAAGCAGGACGACGGCATCGATGGGATTGGACCGGAGCATCTCTTCGACGTCCATGGCCATGAGGTTGCGGTAGAGCATAGCGGAGGGTTTGGTGAACTCTTCGCCGAGGGAGATGGTGGGGAATTCGAGGGGGAGGGCACCGGCGGCGAGGACGCCGCGTTTGACGGCTTCGGCGACGTCGCGGAGGGTGATGTTGCAGTTGTTGAGTTCAGACCAGGAGTTGGCGATACCGATGACGGGGCGGCCTTGGAAGCGGTCGACGTCGACGCCGATGGAGCGGAGGGCGGAGCGGTTTTGGAAGCCGAGTTCGTCACGGCCGTAGAACCATTCGGCGCTGCGGTAGCGGCGGGTTTGGATTTGGATGGGTGGGGTCACGAAGGCGAAGTCGAACAAGGTTGGGCGGGTCCGATGAACCCCATCTGGATTTTAGCAGTGTCCGTATTTTGGAGGATGGTGAACGCAAGAGAGCGCCGCTCTCCGGGGGGAGAGCGGCGCGGGGTTTGGGTTAGAGCTTGCGGGCGGAGTTGATGCCGTCTTTGACCTTGATGCGGACGGTGCTGGAGAAGTTGGTCGAGGTGGCGGCGTCGGCGTCGTAGAAGGGGCGGGTGATGGCGCGCCAGCGGACGTGGAGGGTGGCTTCGTCGGCGAAGTTGTTGACTGCGACGTTCTTAGCGAAGTTTCCGAGCGTTTGGGAGCTGATGTCCATGTTGAAGTTTGAGATGTCGGCGGCGGCGGCATCGGCGAAACGTTTGGTCGAAATTTGCAGGGTCAGCGAGGTGAGGACGTTGGGGCTGGGGAAGACCAGCGAGCGGAAACGGAGGAAGAAGTTGTTGCCGACGAAGAGGCGGTCCGGGTTGAGGTTGTATTCACTGGGCGGCATGATCTTGCTGTCGCCGTTGATGACGTAAGTGAGATGCAGATTCTCCTGGTCGATGCGGGGGGCGTCGGAGACATGGATGTTAAAGTGCCGGGCGAGGAGCCGGAAGGTGAAGGCTTCGTAGACTTTGTAGCCGGCGCGCTTCGGATGAGCGATGCCGTTGAAATCGCCTTGCGTGGCGAGGGACGTTTTGAAGGTGTTGAACCAGGCGTCGTCGGAACAGATGCCGTGGAGTTTGGTCATGTAGTCGATGTCGATGTAGGACCAGTTGGAGGTGCGGAAGTTGGTGGCAATCTGTTCGAGTTTGGTGTTGAGGGGGTTGATGACGGTGGCTTCGAGCCATTCCGATTCGCCGCGATCCACTTCAACGGGGCTGAGGGTGCCGATGGTGGAGAGGCCGACCATTTGGACGAAGGGGTGGGCGAAGGGGTCGAGGAGGTTCGAGGGTAGGATGCCGACGCCGTCTTCGAAGCGATGGCAGTAGCGGTTGTTGTGGTCGCGGACGGGGTTGGGGACGCCGATAATGGCGACGGCTTTGGGCTTGAGGTCGGCGTCGATGCGGTTCTTCATGGTGGTGTAGGCACCGGCGAGGAAGTCGAGGCCGACGAACTCGGTGTTGCCCTGTTTGCCTCGGCGGATGAGGGTTTCGAGAGCGGCATCGTCTTTACAGCTTGTGAGGGGGGTCATGCATTTGGCGACGATTTCACCGAAGCCGATATCGTTACCGCCGACGGAGATGACGAGGAGGTCGAGTTCCTCACCGTTGAGCCACTGGCGGACCTGGGTGACTTGAGAAGGGATGGGCGGGCCAACGGGACCGGGGCCGGAGGGGGTAAGGGGCGTGGGGCCACGATAGTTTTCGCCGAGGATGGAGCCGTTGATGGTGGCTCCGGAGCAGGCGACGTCGATGAATTCGAGGCGTCGACCGAACAAGACGGAAGCTGGGCCGAGGGCGGTTTGAATGCGGCGGGCGGCGGCGGAACGGCCGTTTTCATTGGAGTTGTGGCAGGCGGGATGGGGGTTAGTCCAATTGTCCCCGGTGAGATTTGGGGAGCCTTCGCCGGCGGCGAAGGAATCGCCCATGAAGGCGACGCGGAGGACGCGGGATCTGACGAGCGGAGTGGGATGATCAACGGGGGCGAAGAACGGCTGCGCGGAAAGGCTGGCGGCCGTCAGAATCAGGGTGGTGAAGATTGTTTTGGTAGTCATTTGCTTGCTCCTGACTGCTAGCGCGCAGTGCGGGAGAAAATGGCTGTCCTGGTTTTGTAAGGAGTTTGTAAAAGCGATAAGCTGAGCGGCATGGGCCATTTACGAGCAGGAACGGGGCGGAGCGACATTACGCCGGCACCGGGGACACCGCAAGGGATTTGGGGGGCGCAACTGCATCAGCGAGGGGTGGGGGCGGACATGCCTTTATACGCCACGGCGCTGGCGATGACGGACGGAGAGACGACGGCGTTGGTGATCGATGTGGACGTGATTGGTTTCAATGAAGAGTGGGCGGGGAAGGTGATGGCGGCGGTGGTGACGTTGACGGGTGTGCGGCCGGAGTGGGTTCGGGTGTCGGCGTCGCATACGCATTCGGGGCCGAAGACGATGCGGCTGGAGGTGGTTTCGGAGGGGCTAGAGATGGGCGTCGAGTATTTGGAGAGCTTGCCTCGGCGGATTGCGGGGGCGGGGTGGCAGGCGTTGCAGAATCTGCGTCCGGTGCGGGTGGGGGCGGGGGCGGGAGCGTGCGGGATCAACGTGAATCGGCGGGTGACGATGGAGGATGGCCGGGTGGTGGTGGGACGGAATTGGGCGGGGCCGGTGGACCGGACGGTGCGAGTGGTGCGGGTGGATGATCTCGACGAACAGCCGGTGGCGGTGATCGTGCATTACGCTTGCCACCCGACGGTAATGGCGTGGGAGAACGAGTGGTTTACGCCGGACTTTCCTGGGGTGGTGCGGGAGGTGGTGGAGCGGGAGATGGGGGGATTGTGTTTGTTTTTGCAGGGGGCGTCGGGGTCAGTGGGTCCGGTGCGGGGGTTCACTGGGGACCGGAGGGTGTATCGACGTTTGGGGCGGATATTGGGATTAGAAGCGGCGAAGGTGGCACTGGAGATAGACACGCGGAGGCGGACGGAGCGGATGGTGGGGGTGATGGAGTCGGGGGCACCGATAGCCTTGTATGAAGACGTTCCGGCGGCGGACGGGCCGGTCGCGTTTGCGATGCGGAGCCGAACGCTGCGGCTGCCGGCGAACGTATTTCCGCCGCATGAGGAGTTGGTGGTGGAGGTGGGACGGTTGCAGGCGGGGTTGGAGGCGGCGCGGAGGAGCGGGGTGGGTGTGCGAGAGGCGACGGCGGCGTTGACGCGGGCGACGATGAAGGAAGAGCGGGCGCGGATGGTGCGCGGGGCGGCGTTTGTGGAGCGGCAGATGCAGGTGTTACGAGTGGGGGATGTGGCGATGGTATCGATGCAGGACGAGCCGTTTGGGGAGATTGGGAAGCGGATTGTGGCGGGGTCGCCGTTCGAGCATACTTTGGTTTCGGGGTATTCGAATGGAACTTTTGGCTATATGCCCACGCGGGCGGCGTTTGCCGAAGGGGGGTATGAGGTGGACACGGCGTTGTATGGGCCGGATACGGAGGACATCGTGGTGGGGGCGGCGTTCGAGATGCTACGAGAGATCTGGGCGGGCGGCGTAACGGCGGGCTAGGATGCTGCAGACGAAGAGTTGAATTTGGTGGTAGAGAATGATGGGCAGGAGGATGGGTCCGAGGCTTGTGGAGCCGACAAAGATGAGCTTGGCCATAGGGGCGCCGGAGGCGAGGGTTTTTTTGGAGCCGCAGAGGACGGCGACGATTTCATCCGCGGTGGAGAAATTGAGTAGTCGGGCGAGGGTGGTGGTGATGGTGAGGACGATGGCGAGGAGGGCACCGGTGCAGACGAAGGTGAGGGCTAGGGTGCCGGGGCCGTAGGTGGTCCAGAGGCCGGCATTGACGGAGTCAGAGAAGGCGGCGAAGACGAGGATGAGGATGATGCACTTATCGGAGATGGCGGTGTGTTTCTTGTAGCGGCCGAAGAACTTGCCGGCGAAGGGGCGGAGGAGTTGGCCGAGGACGAAGGGGAGGAGGAGGAGGGTGGCGACTTTGGTGACGGTTTGGACGAGGGGCGGGGCATGGCCGGTGGTTTGGGCGACGAGGCTGACGAGGGCGGGGGTGAGGACGACGCCGAGGAGGCTGGAGAGGGTGGCGTTGAAGATGGCGGCGGGGACGTTGCCGCGGGCGATGGCAGTCATGGCGACGGAGGAGGAGATGGTGGAGGGGAGGGCGCAGAGGTAGAAGAAGCCGAGTTGGAGATCGGGGGGGAGCCAGGGTCCGCAGAGGGCGCGGAAGGGGATAAAGAGCGCCGGGAAGAGGAGGAAGGTGGAGAGTTGGACGAGGAGGTGGAGGCGCCAGTTGAGGAGGCCGGTGCGGAGGCTTTCGACGGAAAGGTTCACGCCGTAGAGGAAAAAGATGGCAAAGATGCCGTAGTCGGAGACTTGATTGGCATGGAGGATGGATGACAGATTGGGGAAGAAAGTGGCTGTCGCCACCATAGCGAGGATGGCCCAGAGGAACCAGTCGGAGAGGATTTGCATATTATGAAGGGACGTGCAATTTTTGGCGCTGCTGCGGCAGAACCGCAACTACCGATCGCTGTGGGTTGGTCAACTGGTGAGCGAGACGGGGTACCATTTCAACTCGATCGCAGCGCTCTCGCTATCGCTGCATCTGACAGGATCGGGATCGACGGTCGGTGCGGTCATGATCGCACGGACGCTACCGGCGATTCTAGTGGCCCCGATGGCGGGGGTGTATTTAGACCGGCTGGATCGGCGGCGGGTGATGATGGCGAGCGAGCTTTTCCGAGCGGCGATTGCGCTTTCGTTCCTGTTGATTTTGGAGTGGCCGGTGACGGCGTTGTTGTATGGGTTGAGCGCGCTGCTGATGGTCGCGACGCCGTTTTTCACGGCGGGGCGATCGTCGATTTTGCCGGATTTGGCGGAGGGGGAAGAGTTGCACACGGCGAACGCGATGACGCAGACGACGTCGTGGTTGACGTTGTCGTTGGGGACGATGTTGGGCGGGGCGGCGGTGGCGGCGTTTGGGTATGGGTATGCGTTTGTGTTCAATTCGTTGGCGTTTTTGTTTAGCGCGTGGTCGATTTCACGGATGCGGGGGACGTTTCGGGCGGCGGGCGGGGCGAAGAAAGGCGAAGGCGTGACGGAGTTTGTGGACGGGTTGCGGCTGTTGTGGCGGACGCCGTTGCTGCTGGCAATCGCGCTGGCGGGGGTGGGTTGGGCGTCGGGGGGCGGGGCGGCGCAGATCTTGTTTACGTTGTTTGGGGAGGTTGTTTTTATGGCCGGGCCGGGGGGCGTGGGGATCATCTGGG
>JANXMS010000602.1 GCA_025354525.1 Acidobacteriota bacterium | reverse complement strand
TAGAGCCTCGGCGAGATCGACGACAAGCGCATGCATTGACGGGGCCCTGAGCTGGGACAAACGTAGTTTGCAGTCCGCCCAATACGGGGCCGGTAGTTCGGGTTTCCAGAACGCCTCCATTAAGGCGGGTATCGCTCTAACGGGTGTAGAGCTGATCGGGGTGCGTACTCGCCGTGGGCTAAGGGCCAAGGCGGAAGTTGCCTGCCTGATTGTCGCGAAAGTTCGAGACTGGGCGACCGGCCGGCTTGGGGGCTGAGGTAAATCATCGATTGCGAACTAGTTCATGGGTTCGAGAGCGCGGGTTTTGAGCCGTGAAAGTTCTGAATACGTCCAATCCTTTGTTGTTGTCCAGTCAGAACGCTGGCGTTGTGTAAATGCCTCCACTCGTGTACCCGTCCGGGTCATCGGTCGCCAATGCGGAAAGTGGGAACTAACCCCCGAATAGCGTATTCTCCAGGCATTCCTGTGGAAAGCGCTCCGCTGCGCGACTTGTGGCGATCAATCGCGCTAGATGCCAATTTTTCGTCAGCCTTGCCGCGCGGCGTCGATGGTGGCGACGTCGATCTTCTTCATCGGCATCATCGCCTCGAAGGCACGCTTTGCCTCGCCGCCACCAGCCGCAAGGGCCTCCGTCAGCGTGCGCGGGGTGATCTGCCAGGAGAGGCCCCAACGGTCCTTACACCAACCGCACTGGCTTTCCTCGCCCGCGTTGCTTACGATCGCGTTCCAATAGAGATCCGTCTCTTCCTGGTTATCCGTTGCGATCTGGAAGGAAAAGGCCTGGGTATGCTGCAACCTTGGGCCGCCGTTGAGGCCGAGACAGGGAATGCCCAGAACGGTGAACTCTACCGTCAGCACATCGCCCGCCTTGCCGCCGGGGTAATCGCTGGGCGCCTTGTGAACAGCCGCCACTTTACTATCAGGGAAGGTGGCGGCATAGAAGCGCGCCGCGTCATGGGCGTCTTTATCGAACAACAGGCAGATTATGTTCTTTGGCTTCATATTTTGTTTGCTCTTTATGCTCGCTGGGCGGCTTACTTAGCGCTCGGGATTCGAAACGAATACAGTCAATCCATCGGGATCCTTAGCGCTGAAACCAATCGGACCCCAAGGCATTGGTCCGGGTTCTTTATCCAACGCGATACCAGCCTGCTTGGCACGCTGTGCCAAGGCGTTAAGATCCTGGTCAGTCTCGATATGGATCGACAACCCAATACCTTTTTGGCGATCACGGCCCTTGGAGAAATCATCCTGAGATACTCCCAGTTGCGCGTCGCCAGCGGCGATCAAAGCACCCTGAAGCGCACCGTTATTTTCCATTCGCTCCACTTCTTTAAACCCTAAACCCTTCACGTAGAAATCCAGACTTCGTTGAACATCGTTGGCACTTATTGCCACGGAGAGTTTGCCGCGTAGAGATGTTTCCGTCATTGTAGTTTTTCCTTTTTATTGTCGCCACTTGTCTCATTCGTCATTTTGCGCCTTTCTTTTCGAAGTCGGGGTTCGTCGAGATGATCTCCCAGGTAACCCTCGCCTTGTTGTCGAATGACAGGCAGGTCAGAACTTTGATCGTTTTGTGCGCATCCGCTGTTGCTTTCTTCGTGAAGTCCGCAAATTTGGTGTGCGTCAGTGGGATGGCTTTGATGCTATCGCTGACCACGCTGCAAGCGGGTTGTCGGTGAAGTTCGGGTTGACCTTAACGCCGCCGGCCTGGAAGAACTCCACCGCCTTGTCGAGGTCCTTTACTGGAAGGTTCGCAAATATTTTAGTTGTCATGGTATCTTGTCTGGCGGAAATTTGCTGTCTAACGATGTTCACCCATGAACATGAGCAGTAATTCAAGGTCCAGATGTAATTGATTAGCGGCCTCCGGTTCAATAGAATCAATCGTTTCCGTAGCGTCGCCCGACGCCTGTGGCATGATCGTGAGGGGCTCTCTGCGGCACAAACTCCCAAAACGTTAGGAAACTGGCCCAAATCGGGAGGCGAATGATCCCGAAACCCGCTAATCAACTACGTCCAGATCAATTCCGAGCATTTACCCTCCGCGCTTGAACTGCCCTTCGGCAACCTCGGCCATCGGTCTTGAGGGTAGGCTGTCGAACAGATCCCCATACCATTTGACCTCCGATTCCAGGTCTATTACCGCCACACCGGCGAGTACATTCTTGATTGGCATTTTGAACCCTTCCTTGCTCTCTCGACACACATCAAAGGCAAAAGGCACTTTGCGCTTGGGAATACTGGAGTGCCCAGAGGATATTCTGACCCCGGCCATAAAACGTTACCCCGTTAGAATCGAGGATGCGGGAGAGACCAGGAGTTTCGTGATCAAAATGGGGCGACGAATCCGCCGGTGGGAGCAGAAGACGTGGCGTGGGGAGCATTTTCGTTTCTTTGAAAAACCGGGGCTACACACGGGGAGAGCGGGAGCCGCAGAAGGAACTGGAAACTATTTCTTGATTACGCCGCAGGCGATGCGGTCTCCGGCGTTGCCGGCCGGATCTGACTTATTGTCGTCGGCTTTGGCGTGAATTACGATTGCGGTGCCTTGCGCGGAATAGACCGAATTTTTCTCGGATTTCTGGGAGACGTTTGGAGCGGTAAGGGTGGCTTTGGCGCGACCTTCCGAATCGGCCGTGATGTTTTTTAAGTCTCCGGCGTGGGAACCGGTTGGGTTGTCGGTGCCGTGTTTTTTGTGCTCTGGATTGAAATGTCCGCCGGCTGATGTAAACGCGGGTGCGTCGCATTTCCCTACTTCGTGAATGTGCACGGCGTGCTCGCCGGGTGGGAGATTCATCAGGTCGAAATCGATCCGCACGCCCATTTCGGTAGCTTCACTTACGGGAGAGAGCTTCACGGTGCCTACACTTTGTCCCTGGGCGTTCTTCATCTCGATTGTTACTTCGGCCGCAGCGAAGTTCGTGAAGGCGAGTGCGCCGACAAAAAGAAGAGTTTTCATTCCAATACCTCGACACCTTGAGAGCAGGTGGAGGGCCACTTTAGAACGCCTGACCGATACTGAAGAACGGCCGTCCCAAGGCCTCGCCTGGTTTGCGGTCGAGCTTGATGCCGTAGTCGAGACGAATGAGGAAATAGGGTGTTCGAATGCGAATTCCGAAGCCGGCGGCCTTGCGGACGGTCCAGGGGCGGAAATCGTTGATTTTGTCGTAGACGTTGCCGACGTCGAGAAAGCTGACTCCGTCGACGATGCCTTTGAGGGGGAAGCGGAGTTCGTTATTTAGAATGAACAGCGCGTCGCCGCCGGTTGGCGATATAGCGTCAAACTGGCGAGGACCGACGCCGTCCTGGGCGAAGCCTCGGATGGTGGTGCCGCCGCCGGCGAAGAATCGTTCGCCGAGACTGACCCGGTTGGTGGCGCTTTTGCCGGGGATAAGATCCTGGCCATTGAGGCCGGCGGCCAAGCCGACACGAACGCCGGTGGCGAAGACGAGTCGACTTTTCCGGACGCCCTTCTGCATCGGCAGCAGGGCTGGTTTATCGAAGGCGAAGTAGCGGAAGTATTGGCCGAAGTATTTGGCGAAGTTCAACTCGCTGCCCGAGAACGTAGGAGCGTACTCGACGGCGTGGGATTGGAATGTGCCGCGGGTGGCATCGAGGAGGTCGTCGCGGGTATCGCGCGAGAGCGAGGCGGTGAACGGGGCCACGCGTAAGGTGGCATCGAAGATGGGGTCGGGTCCACGGTCGTAGGTGTGGGTCCGCTCCAGCCGGTAGCCATAGTTGAGAACCCACGCTTTGCCGAAGCGCGATTCCTGCAGGACGGAGAAGCCTACGCGATCTGTGTTGAAGCCTTCGCGGACTTCTCTGCGGACAAACGCTGAGGCGGTTGTCCGCAGGGGAAAACGTTTCAGAAGGGGTTGCGTGAAATACATGCGCCCTTCTTGGAGATCGGCGTCGTAACGGGTGCGAACACCAATGACTCGCGCTGCGCCGAGCGAATTTCGGTTGGAGAAATCGGCGATGCCGCCGGGCCCGCGTTCGGTATCGAAGTAGCCGCCGTAGTTGAGTTGGAAGGGGCGAACTTCGCGGACGTTCACATCGAGCGAGATGGGCTTTTTTGTGCCGATGGGATCCAAGGGATTTCGCTGCATGTCGATCAGCGAGTAGGCGCCGGTTGCATAGAGGTTGCGGCGAGAGCGGCTTAAGAGTTGCGGGTCCAGGGGGTCGCCGGGCTTGAGTTCGATCTGGCTTCGAATCAGGCTCTGCGAAGTATGGTCGTTCCCGGTGACGCTGACCGAATCGACCATGCTTTGCGGCCCTTCGGTGATGTTGAAGTTGAGATCCACCTTCGCTTGTTGGGGGTGCCGGTTTAAGGAATAAGTAACGTCGGCGTCGTTGTATCCGCGGCGGGAATAGAGTTCAAGCAGATTCGCGAGGGTTTCTTCGCGGAGTTCGCGGAGGTAGTTGTAGCCTTCTTCGAGCGTAACGGCGCGGAGCAACTCTTCGGGTTTATAGGCTTGGTTACCCGAAAATCTTAGGCTGCCGACTTCGTACAGCGGACCTTCGGCGACGGGATAGATGATGGTGGCGGTCCGCAAGGGTGCTTTCAACACGACCTCGGGCTTGGCGATTTTCACATCGAGATAGCCGCGATCGCGGTAGTAGCGGGTCAACAGATCGATGGCGGGTTCAGGCCGCGAAAGGGCGACCAAGGTCAATTTCTGGTCTCGGAGGAGGTTGCGCAGTTCTCGTTCTTCAATGCCTTTGGCCCCGGCGAAGACCAGCTTGGGCGAGTCGAATTTCTCGCCCATTTGGACATCGAACACGACGCGTTTGCGGGCGGGTTCGGGGATCTCAATGGTGTAGTCGACTTTGGCTGCCAGGTAGCCTCGGCGGGCCAATTCGTCACGTAGGATGGAAGCCGCGTCGTCCGCTCGTTGGGCGTCGAAGACGCCGGCCATCCATTGCTTGCGAACCTTTTTCTGCACGGAGGCGATGGGTTTGAAACCCTCGTAAACGAAATCCACCTTTGGACCCGGCTCGACGTTAAGGTCTAGGTCGACTTGCCCTGCTTTGGTGTCGCGGTTGAGGCGGACGCGGGCTTCCAGATGGCCGGCATCGGCGTGTTTATTGGTGATTCGTTCGACGCCGCGGCGAACCTTAAAGAAGTCGTAGGTCTTGCCTTGACGGGCTGCCAACCACTTTGAGAGTTGCTCCGGAGTGAAGATTTGCGATCCGTTAAACTGCACTTGCCCGATTTTCTTCTTCTCTCGCGCGGCGGTGGTGGTGGGGTCCGGCGGGGTTCCGCCGAACTCTTGGCGGCGGGAGAAATCAAAGCGGTATGAGTTGTCGGATTGTTTCAGTGCACGGGTGCGGAAGCGCTTTGAGAGATCGTACTGGCCGACTAGAATTTGATCGCCAGAATCGGTGAGATTCATGGAATAGATGAGGCTGAGTTTG
The DNA here is from genome assembly GCA_025354525.1 of Acidobacteriota bacterium. GTDB lineage: Bacteria > Acidobacteriota > Terriglobia > Bryobacterales > Bryobacteraceae. The sequence continues at coordinate 26,521 of JANXMS010000602.1, read as the reverse complement.
CGCGTCAGGTTTTGGCCGACGGTTAATCGCGCGGAGGGGTCGGACTCGTTGGCGATGAGGTTTGGCTCAATTCGAACTTGGGATAGGCCGGTTGCGCGCTCCAACCCGCGGCCGAGGGATCCGCCGACGCGGCCGGTGACGTAGGAGAGGACCTGCTCCTTGGCGACATCTAGCTCTTGACCTTGGAGTTCGTCGAGGGTCCGGCCGGTTAAGAGAACGGCCGCGATGTCGGGTTCGGGTAGATTGGGGTCCGACGTTAGGGTGGTCTGGCGTTCTTTGCCAGAGCCTTGGACGGAGAGGGTCACGTCGTAGCCTGAGGCCTGTGTTTTGGCAACGACGTCGAAGGATGGTTCGATGCGGTTTTCGTCGGTGAAGGTCAATACGCCACGGTCGACCAGATACTTGCGCTCGTTGAGGTTGAGCTCGCCGCCTTCATCAATGGTCACGCGGCCGACGAGGCCGGGCCGGTAATACGTGCCGGTGAGGCGGGCGTTCATTTCGAGTTCGGCCTTCGCGAGATTGTTGTCAATCACGAGAGGATTTTCGGTTTTGATGGCGATGCTGTAATCGAGTCGTTCGAGGAGGGCCGAACGATCCTCGCCGACCTCGACGCTGGCGGGCGTGTTCAGAACGTTCAACAGGCCTTGGTCGAGGTTCACGGGTTCCGTGTAGCTACCTTCGACAATGGTGACATTCCCGCCGAGGAGCAACCGTTTGCCGACGGAGCGTAGCGAGAGGTTGGTGTTCGAAAGCGTCTTGAGGTTCGCCGGGAAATCGAGGTAGACGCCCTTCGACGCTAGATTCAAGTTGACGTCGTTGCCGTTGAGCGAGAAGCCGCCGGAGCCGGTTAGTGTTCCCCCGTTTAAGTTTCCAGAGAGCCGACTGAGCACGGCGCGCTCGGCGGCGAGGTCGAGACGAAGATTCAGCTTTTCGGCTTGAAAGCGGGGTGAGATGACGCTGACGTCGGCGTCGGTGATCTGCAGATAGCCTTCCGCGGCGGGTGCCTTCACGGTGCCGCCGACGGTAAGGGCCACCAAGGTTGCGCCCTGCGCCCGGACGGTTTCGGTAAACGCGGAGAGCACTGCCAGGTCGAGGTTCGAATCCAACTTTAACTGCAGCGCTTGCGCACCGGTGAACTGGGCCGTGCCGGCGAGACGGACTTTGGCTCCTTGGCCGGACAAGCTAAACTGACCAACCTGGATGGTGCCCGCGTCCACGTTCAGGAGGGATTGGCCTTCCTGCGCTAGCTGGAATTTTCCGGCGCGTATTTTGAGGTCGTCGAACCGGACGGTGCCGCGGACAGCTTCTAATTCTGGTCGAGCGGATTCGAGAGAAGTGGTGAACGAGGTTTGGCCGCCCACTGTTTCCGGAACGCCTTCCAGATGAGCGAAGTTCAAATCCTTTACAGAAAGCTCGGCGCTGGCAGCTCCACCTTTCCGGATGAAATCGACGGGGAGGTTCGCGGGCAATAAACCCAAGGGGACGGTGGCCCGACCGACGATGTTGGCATTCGCCCAGACCGCTTCGAGCGACTCAATTTGGAGGTCGCCGTCGCCTAAGCGCGCCTGGAGTTTTGCGGCGGAGACGGGAGAGATGGAGGGGTTGAAATAGAAGCCGTCGGTGAGCGAGAAGTTGATTTGCGGGTCGAGGGCGTAGCGCTCGGCTTGGAGCGTGCTGCGGACGGTTCCGGAGAACTTCAGCTCGCCGGCGGCGGCTTCATCCGGGGAAGGCCGAAGGGCTTTGTGGGCCGTCGCCAAGTTCACTTCGCCGTTCAGTTTCATGAGGCCGGGCGCTTGGCCTTCGGCGGTTAAGCGTGTGCCCGGACCGACTACGGTGGCTGGTTTCAGGCTGATCTCGCCGTTTTTGTAGCTGGCTTCCAGCAGGCCTTCGGTGCGAATCGGTTGGCCTTCGACCAGCATCGTAATCGAGTCGGCGCGCAGGGTGGCTTCGCTCTGTTTCCAGTTGGCCGCCTCGCCCTTTGCGTTCAGGGTGCCGGTGATTTTGACGGACTCGATTTCGGAGTTTTGGGCCTTTACGTCCAGGAGGAACGGGTAGGGTGCGACGGTGGCGGCGCTGGCTTCCGCGTTCAAGTTTTGCTTTTTTGCGTATGCCGTCACGCGTAGCGCATCGCCGTTCAAATCCGCTTTTACTTCGAGGGGACCGACATCGATCAGGTCGCTCCGCAGGTTCACTTTCACGACGGGCACGGCCAGGGTTCCGCTACCGGTTGCGTCGATGGCGACGGTGCCCTTGGATAGCTTCAGAGGATCGCTACGGAGCGTGGCGGTGAACTGTTTCGAATCGAACTCGTAGGTGCCCTGCCCGGTAAGTTTTTCGGCGGCCGTTTTTTCGAGGAGGAGGTTTGGGACGGTGGCGGTGGTCTTATCGAAGTTAACCGTGGCGCTTAGTGTGCCGAGTTTTTCGCCGTAGGCTTCGAGTTCGGCGACGTTGACGGTAGCGACGCCTTCGGGACGGTCCAGCGTTCCGGTGAGGTTGGCGGTGACGTTTGCGACGCCGGAGACCGGGAGAGTCGTGAGTGATTCGGTCAGCCGGACGTTCACCGCTTCGGCCTGGAGCGAGAGGGGGCCCTTCACGCCGACCGAGCCCCGCGCTGTGATGCTTTGCCCGTTCCAGTTGGCTTCGGCTTTGTCGAGGTCCACGCGGTCCGCGGTGGCTTTGCCCGAGGCGGAAAGGGCGATGCCCTTGATGCCTTCGGCACTTAGGTTCGGCGCATCGACCGTGAATTCCGCGGACGGCTGGGCGACGGTGCCGCCGACGGTGGCCATCAACGTGACCGGCCCCGCAACGGGTAGCTTGGCGTAGGGCTGGGCGGCGACGTTGTGCGTCTTCGCGATGAGCTGGCCGCCGAGTTGTTTGCGGGCGTTGACGGTAACGGTGCCGGTAGCTTCGATGCCGCTTACGGTGGCTCGGTCGAGCTTAATGGTGGATCCCTGTGCGGAGTGTGATACCCGGAAGTTGCCGGCGACTGGATAGACGCCCGTTGCGGGGGCCCGATTAGCCGTGAGCGTAATCGCGGCGTCGCCGGTGGCCGAGGCGAAATCGAAGCCTTTCCACTGCGCCCGCACCGTGCCACTGGCCGTACTCGCGAGCGTCGGAACGAAACGATTCACGGCGAGTTGCTGAACGGTGCCCGTAAACCAACTCGGCCCGGCGGCTCCCAGCGAGATGGCACCGTTTCCAGATGCATTGGCGAGGGGTGAGACCACGGTTAAACCCTGGGCGGTGATCTTTTCGGTGGCGGCGTCGTAGCCGAAATCGGCGGTGAGATCCACGTTTTGGTAGGATTGCCAACCCGCCCCTTTGGCGGTTAGCTTTGCGCTGAGGAGGGGCGCTTTCGCATTGCCCGCGATCGCGACTTCGGCATGCACTTGGCCTTGGTATTCTTTCGCGAAGCGGTCGATGCTGGCGTCGAGAATCAGTTTGCCGTCGAGGGCCGTTTCTTGAAAGTCTTTGGCGGCGATGTAGCCACTGAGCGTCGCACCGGGGGTCCGGAGAGCTACTTCCAACTTTGCATCGGCTCGGCCGGAATCCAAGACGGCGCGGAACGAGTCCAGGTCGTAATCTTTGGCGGCGTAGACGGCAGAGCCGGGGGACTGCGTATTCAGCGCGAGTTGATGCCGACGGGAGAAGCGATTGCCGGTGACGTTGAGGTCCCATTGGGGAAGCCACACTTTCAGCCCGTCGCGCGCATCGTCGACCCGGAGAGAGCCCTGCGCGACCTTCAGACTTTCGACGAGGTACTCGAAGGGCTCCCCGGTGCTCGATTGTGATTGTGGAAGGTTCGAGAGGCCATTCGCGTCGATCACGATCCAGACCTCGGTCCGCCCGAGGGTGGCATTTGATACAACGAAGTGTCCGCGGATTAGGTCCCGAAGCGAAAGCTGCAAGGCGAGAGAGTCAATTTTCGCTAGCGGGGCCATGCCCGCCTTTGGAGTCACAACGACTCCGCGCATATCCGCTTTCAGCGTGAGCAAATTGAAATCGAGGCCGGACGATTCCAGCCGAATGCCTTGCTGCGCCATCGCCTTTTGCAATTCATTCAGTGCCATGCGTTTGGCGGGCGGGGTATGGAGCAGCGCGATGCCACCGAGCACGAGCCCGCCTATCGTCAACCCGGCGATACGAATGTATTTGAGCCGCAAAAGCGCTACCTGCTCGCTTTCAGGAAGGAGCGCACTTTGGCCGCGTCCGGCGACTTCGGTTCCAGGCGAAGGAAGTTATTGAAGGCACCGACCATCTTGTCAGGACGCTTCGTGTTGCTGTAAGCAAGGCCCGCGTAGTAGTAGGCGTACCCGTTTTCGGGGTCTTTTTCGATGGCTTCCTCCATGTGCGGCACGGCGTCCTTATACTGTTTCTTCAGGACGGCCAGCATTCCTCGATAGAAGGGCAGATCTTCGTGGTCGGCCTTTTGGGCGGCTACTTCGTCGACGAGTTTCTCCGCGTCGGCGTACTTCTTGTCAGACGCGTAGCCGGCCGCCAGCGCGAGCTTGGCGTCTGGGAAATCTGGTCCAACCGCGACGGCGCTTTCGAGCACCGGAATCGCCTCAGCCGACTTTCCCTGCCGTACGAGGGATAGGCCAAGTACTCGCAAGGCCTCGGCATTGCGGGGTTCCATCTCTACGACGGCACGCATTTCCTGTTCTGCGGCGGGATAGTCACGCTCTTTGAACCGTTCCATTCCCTTTCCCAAGTCAGCGGCCCAAGCTAGGGAGCCCGCGGTCAGCAACAACGCAATTCGAATCAGCATAAATATCTCTCTACACTCCTTAAGAGCGTTTTTGGCGGAAAGGGGTTTCTCAATTGGCTTAGGATCGTCCGAAATTTATTTGACTAGCGAACGGGGAGGAGCCCGGGGACGAGGACGTTGGCTTGCAAGAGGCCGGTGGCGAGGGGCCTGTGGCTGCCGGAGCCCTCCAGGGGATAGAGGAAGACGTTGCCATAGGGCGCTTCGACGCGGGAGGAGACGTAGGGGAAGACGCTGGTGGAGGTGGAGGAGACGGCTTCGGCGAGATTGGGGTGATCGGCGGCGGAGCGGGCTTCTGGAAGGGTGCGGCCGACGCGCATGGGTTCTTGGATATTTTGGCGGGTGTATTGTTCGTAGGGCCCGCCGGCGATGCGTTCGACGACGGGGGCAAAGAGGGCGTAGGAGATTCCGGTGTAGGAGTATTTGGTGCAGGGTTCGAAGTGGAGGGGGCTGTTTTGGATGGGTTCGCCGCCGATGGCGCGGAGGGTGACGTTGCGCCAGCGGGGGTGGGCTGAGCCGGTGGCGGGAAGTAAGTTGGGGAGTAAGTCGAGTAACTGTTCGTCGAGACGGAACTTGTCGGTTTGGGCGAGTGTGATGACAGCGATGGCGGGTTTCGAGATGCTGGCGATGCGGCCGTTTGCAGTGGTGGCGGCGGTGATGCCGGGGAGGCGGAAATCGGCGCGGACTTTGCGGAGGATATGCTGGGCGGCGGCGGGGAGTAGCTGGAGAGGCCGGGTCGGGGTCATGATGCTGTTAGGATAACGCTGTGGCGATTTTTATTCCGAGTTCCGAGCTGAGTGAGACGTTTGTGCGGGCGTCGGGTCCGGGGGGGCAGAACGTTAACAAGGTGTCGACGGCGGTGGAATTGCGGTTTGATGTGGGTAAGTCGACGGTGTTGCCGGGGGCGGTGAAGGAGAGGCTGCGGGTGTTGGCGGGGAATCGGATGACGCAGGAGGGTGTGTTGTTGATTACGGCGAGCGAGCATCGGACGCAGGAGGCGAACCGGGCGGCGGCGCGGGGGAAGTTGGAGGAGTTGGTGGCGCGGGCGGAGGTGGTTCCGAAGAAGAGACGGGCGAGTAAGCCGACGTTTGGGTCGAAGGTTAGGAGGCTGACGGCGAAGGCGGAGAAGGGGGAGGCGAAGAAGTTAAGGGGACGGCCGCGGGAGAGCGACTAGGCTGTTTCCGTCAGGGAAACGCCGCCCTTCTTCAACATTCGGGCTGCGACGCGGAATAGGTCTGGGATGTCGATGCGGCCGTCCTCGCGGAACGCGAGGACCCCTATAATTTTCATTTGATTTGCGAGCCGTTCGAGCTGATCTCCACTCGACTGTGGTGGAAAAGGGGGCAAGAAGGGATTTTCTAAATCGTTCGCCGCCGTCATAATTCGTTCGATGGTTTTGCTCTCGCTCCAACGTCGAAAAACATCCGGAGGTTTACAGGGAACCTGAAGGCCGCTTAACGGAGCGAGGGCGCGTTTAACCCATCTATATTCAAGATCCAATTGATCTAGTCTTACTTTTGAGGCTTCGCGCAGGCCATTGCGAATTGCCGCGGGCGATAGCACAATGCCGTTTGGCGAATCCGGGAAGGCCGCGGCTACATTGAAGAGTTTCAAGAAACTTCTCGGCGTGACTTGAATATTTCCGTCCGCTAGGTGATTGTACGGCCAGTCGAAGGTATTCCCTTTGCGGTTTGTCTTCCCCATGTAGGGACCAGCCAGGACCGCCATGAGACGCCGCTGGGTTTGCCTATCACGGGCCAAACTCCAAAGGCGACGAGCAGAAAAGGCGGAGGGCAAGTTATCGAACTGATTCCTTTCTAAAAGGCTGCTGAATGGATCTACCGCGACGACATTTGAGTCAACCGCCATGCGAGTGAACAGGAGTCCGAACAGATCTTGCTGAATCCAAAGAAGTTTGACCGCCTCGCTCCGAAGCTTGGGAAGTTCCACAAACTGAAGGGAGTCATCTTCCAATTGTTCGGGGCGAATAAAGATTTTAGCTTTGATCGAGTTGAACGCTCTAAGTGACCAGATGACCTCGAAAAGCGCGTCAATCAGGCAACTGGAGCGAGTCCAATTTCTGGATACTGTATCCAACGCGTCGTAAATGAATAGGAGCGTTTGTCCGTTCTGACTTAGTTCCCCATCCAACTGACTGAGTGCGAAGTGGGCGTCTTCGGGGTCCTGGAGTTCAGACATCAGGTCCCGGAACCTTGGGGGTGGCACGGATGGTGCTAGGGCTTTGCGCGCAGCCCGGAGGACTGTCGTTTGCCAAAACAATACGGCAGTGTTCGGTGGGGCCCCGTCGGGAACACAGGATTCGAGGGTTGGTCGACTGGGTTCGCCTATGCCGAGGTATCCTGGAGCCACGATCAGCTTCTCGAGACCGAGGCGGGGATAGGCTTGCGCGGCCACATCTCGTGTCTTCTGACTAAGGAGGACGCCAGCCCAAAAGCTTTTTCCGGTACCCCTCGCGCCAACAACGACATGGGTATTTGGGTCCAACGCATTTGCGTGTTGTAGAGGGGTAAATATTTCCTCTACCGTCGGGGCTTGGCTGCCAAGGGCGTCGTGGTCAACTTTCAGGTTCCTGAGAATCTCGCGGATTGCTTCGTAGTCGATTCCGCTCACCCCTGCTCTCCTGGCAAGGCAAGCTCTGCCGAACGAAGGAATTCCCCGAAGGAGGAACGGTAGAGTAGATCGGACAAAACGTCGATGTCCGAGACAGGATCGAAACCATGAAATCTCTCGTCTTCGAGAATGGCAATACAAGACAAATCCGGCTCTTCCAATATTGCGCCTACAGTGGCTTCATTTTCTTCTGTCCATACGACCTCAAAGGTCTGGCTGAGGCCGACAAGGTCCGGGATGGTGGAAGGGTACGATGGGCTTGGCCAGAAGTATTTCCGCTGCATTTCTTCGATGCGATCTGAGAACGCTGTGCGCTTCTTGCCGCTCGGTGGGGCCTTGGCCTGGACGACGTGAAGGTGCTCTCTCCATTCTCCGTCTCCAGTGCTCAAGCCAGGGGCTAGACTGGCGAAGAGAAGTTCGAACGCCGCAAATGTTTGTGGCTCGTCGATGCCGAACAGGAAAATCTCGGCACCAAGGCCGGTGAGCGCCGCCGCCGTCGTCTCATGGAGACCGGCACGGGCGTCGACCATAATGGCGTCGTATCGGTTGTCGTCAGAAAAGCGATCAACCAAGCGGCGAAGGTGGTCGGCGAACGTCTGTCCTCCCGCAGTCGAGTCGGAACTGGCGAGGTAGGCTCGCGCCAGTTTGGGGAGAACGTTCTCGGGGGAGTCGACGGACCGTTTCCCTAAAGCAGGGATAACATCGACCCTTCCCCGGCCACCGGCTAATTGTGAGGAACCGACCAAGTCGAGAAAGAAGGCGTCGTCGAGAGGATTCGCGAATTGTTCGGCAAAGAAATCGAGAAGGCCAAAGCTCGGTAGTGTGTCCGCGGTTAACAACATATTCCCTAAGCCGGGAGATTCCATATCAAGATCGATACAGAGCACTCTTTGTCCTGACGAGGCAAGGTGGGAGGCAAGGACGCAGAGGGCCGTTGATCGACCGACACCGCCTTTCATGCTGGCGAACACAAACCTAGCGGGCCCTTGTGCGGCGAGTTCGGCGGGGCGCAACCAATCAGCCCCTACCAGTCTTCGATCCACTAGCCATACTTGGCCAGTGAATTCAGGGTGAGCTAGAGTGACCCAGCGTGCAGAATCCAGGGACTTTAGGCTATCGTCGAACAGTTGGTCGGGGGTCGCAATGCAAAACCCGTCGGCGTCAACATAGGCACCGAGTATCTGTTCGACTTGGGCCGCAAGAGTGGCTTTCTGTTCGTCGGTCAACAGAAGAGTCCGTAGGATGAAGGTCAGCTTACCCGAGACATCACGAAGGAACTGGTTATCCTCAAGTGCGTTGGGCCCAAAACCCATTTCGACGAGGGAGGCAAAAGCCGGGAGAGAGTCATCGAATCGAACCATATTGTTCACTACTTTCTCTTCACTCCAGATAGCCTTAAAAGGTGCTGAGTCGTCTTTACCCAGGAGTCTAGCTCCGCAGGGGTCGTCTTGCCAGTCAAGTGGTATCGCCGATCAACCCTCCACGTATCGAAGGCCTTGGTTCTAAGAATGCCGAGCAATTCGGCGTTTGTAGTCCTGGAATGAAGGCGCTTCCTGGCGCTCGCCAAAAGCTCTGGAAGATGAACACGAACCTCTCCGCTCAATGTTGACTTGATCGCGCATTCTGCAGAGAAACCCATCAAATGGCCTGCGTTGTCAAACCGCTCAAGTTCCATTAGGGAAAGGGCGTCGTTAAAGTGGCGTACGGCAGCATCCTTGTAGTCGTCGAGCATGGCGCGATTTCTAGAATTCTGATGCTAGCATGAAATCCAAATTGGACATGACTAGGATTGGTTTGAGGAGATCAGCTTCAGGATCTGGGCACCGTAGCGGGTGGCGGTGCGGGGGCCTAGGCCGGAGACTTGGAGGAGTTCGTCCTGGGTCTGGGGGAGGTCGTCGGCGATCTCGGCCAGGACTTTGTCGGTCAAGATGCGGAAGGCCGGGACGCCTTCCTTTTTCGCTTGCGCTAAGCGCCACTTCTTCAGCGCTTCGACCAATGTGCTCTCGGCGGCGGCGGGTTTGGAGCGGGACTTCTTGGCGGACTTTTTGGCGGCGGCTCGGGGGCGGGAGGTCGTCGTCCTTTCGGGGCGGTCCTTGATCAGTAGGTCCAAGTCGTTGGGGTCGGCTTGGCTGCCCTCCCAAGTCAGGAGGGCGCGGCGGAAGGCGATCTCGCGGCCCTCGGCTTGGAAAGTCTCTTCCTTCAGTTCAACGATTCCGATGCGGGCCATCGCGCTTAGAATTTGCTCGAAGGCGTCGCGGGAAACCGGGGTCCCCGTGCAGAGTTCCGTATGTAGTTTGCCCGTTGATCGGCCGTCTGACTTCTTCAACGCAGCGATGATCTCGGCGGCTACCCCTAACTCTCGGGCGCTGGCTTCGCGGAAAACTTGCGCCTCGCAAGTCTCGGGGGAACAGAAGTCGCAAATGTCGCACGCGGCGGCAGCACCAGCTTTGTCGCCGAAGTGCAGCACCAGCGCCGACATGCGGCACTGGCTGATGTCGGCAAAGCGGATCATGTTCTGAAGTTGGGACAGTTTTTGAGCAATTTGGGCTTGGTAGGGCTCGCGCCAAGCGGGCTTTCCTTTGCCTACGTTCTCGGCAAAATCGACGAGGGCTCCACCGTGGATCCAAAGTTTCTCAAGCGCCTTGTCGAAGCCTTCCTGCTCCATGCGGCAACGGGTTTGCAGGTTCTCCTTCGGCTCGGGTTCGTCGTTGAGGGCCGCGTAGATTTTGTCGAGAACCTTAATATCGGGGTAGTCGCGTTCGTGGAACCAGTCGTGGGTGTGGCGGTCGGCGTAGGAGTGCATCAGGACGGCTCGGGAGGGGGCTCCGTCGCGGCCGGCGCGGCCGATCTCCTGGTAGTAGCCTTCGAGGCTGCTGGGGAGGGCGGTGTGGATTACCGTTCGGACGTTGGATTTATCAATGCCCATGCCGAAGGCGATGGTGGCGACGATGACGTCGAGGCGGCCGTCGAGAAAGCCGGTCTGCACGCGGCCACGGATTTCGGCGGAGAGGCCGGCGTGGTAGGAGGAGGCGGGAACGATTGATTTGAGATTTGCCGCGTACTCTTCGGCTTGCTTGCGGGTGGGGGCGTAGACGATGGCGGGGCGGCGGGCGGGGTCCGTGAGGAGTTGGCGGACGAGGTCTGGCCGCTCCGTCGGGGAGGCTTCGACGACCTCGATGGCGATGTTGTCGCGGCGGAAGCCTTGGATGAAACGGCCGCCGGTGCCGAGGTTGAGTTGGGCGGCGATATCGTTTTGGACGATGGGGGTGGCGGTGGCGGTTAAGGCGATGATGGGGGCGGGGCGGAGGGCGGGAAGGTGCTGGCCGAGGGTCCGGTAATCCGGGCGGAAATCGTGGCCCCATTGAGAGATGCAATGGGCTTCGTCCACTGCGACAAGGGAAGGCTTGCGTTTGGCGAGCATTTCCGGGAAGCCCGGAACTCTCATGCGTTCGGGGGCGATGAAGAGAAAGTGCAGGCGACCGGCGAGGTAGTCGACGCAGGCTTGGCGGGAGGCGGCGCGGTCGCGGCCGGAATGGATGCGTTCGACGGCGAAGCCGCGCTGCTGGAGCTTGGCGACTTGATCCTCCATCAGGGCGATGAGGGGGCTGATGACCAGGGTTGTTCCGCCGCGGGCTAGGCCGGGGAGCTGGTAGCAGAGGGATTTCCCTGCCCCGGTGGGCATGACGAGGAGGACGTCTTTGCCGTCGACGACGGCGCGGCAGACGGCTTCCTGGCTGGGGCGGAAATCCTTAAAGCCGAAGGCCTCGTGGAGGAGGGTGGGGAGGTCGGTGGTCGTGAGCGGGGGGAGATCGGGGAGGGGTTGGGGGGAGGTTGAGGCCATGGGGGCAGAGGGCGGGGCTTGGCCGACTTTGCCGACTACTTCGGTGACGTACTCTTCTATGCCTTTGACGAAGGGGGCGAGTTCGGCTTGGCCGCGTTCGATGCGTTTGAGGTAGGCTTCCCACTGGCCGGTCATGATGGGGCTTTTGACTTCGGGGTGGACGACTTCGATGAGATGGATGCCTTTGTCGGTGGCTTCGATGGCTTTGCCTTGACGCTGGATGTAGCCTCGTTTGAGGAGCACTTCGATGATGGCGGCGCGGGTGGCGGGCGTGCCGAGGCCGGTTTCTTTCATGGCGTCGGAGAGCTCTTTTTCGTCGAGCGTTTTGCCGGCAGTCTGCATGGCGGTGAGGAGGGTGGCGTCGTTGAAGCGTTTTGGGGGGCGGGTTTTCTTAAGGATGGATTCGGCTTTGACGACGTCCTGGGGCTGGTCGGGGCGGAGTTCGGGGGGGAGGGTTTGGTCGGCGGCGTCGGCTTCCTTGGCTTTCTTTTCGGTGACGACGTCGAGGACTTTCCAGCCCATTTGGCGGATGACGGTGCCGGCGGAGTGGAACTGGTCGAGGATGGCTTCGTTCGTGATGTGGGTGATGACGGTGGTGACGTCGGTGATGTAGTCGTCGTGGTAGGCGGAGAGGAGGCGGCGGCAGACGAGGTCGTAGAGGTTGCGTTCTTCGACGGAGAGGTTGGCGCGGGCGGGGGAGGTGGCGGTGGGGATGATGGCGTGGTGGTCGGAGACTTTGGCGTCGTCGATGAAGCGGTTGGAGAGAGGCCGTTGACCGGTGCCTTCGGCGATGAGGTTGGGGTATTGCGGGGCGATGGCTTTGATGACGGCGGGGAGGCCGACGGCGACAGTTTTGGCGAGGTGGCGGGAGTCGGTACGGGGGTAGGAGATGAGCTTGTGGGACTCGTAGAGAGCTTGGGCGATGTCGAGGGTTTTTTGTGCGCTGTAGCCGTGGAGGCGGTTGGCGTGGCGTTGGAGTTCGGCGAGATCGTAGAAGCCGGGGGGGCCCATGCGCTTGGCTTCGGATTCGATGGAGGCGATTTTGGCTTGGCCGGATTTAGCGCGGGAGACGACGTCTTTGGCGTCGTCGGTTTTGGCGGGGAGGCGTTTGGCTTGGTCGAGGGTTTCGCCTTTGGTGGGGGGGCGGAACCAGGTACCTAGATAGGTTGGTTTGGACTTAACGTCGGTGGGGGAGAAGGTGACGACGACTTCGCGATACTCTTCGGGGACGAAGGCGCGGACGGCGAGTTCGCGTTCGACGATCATGGCGAGGGTGGGGGTTTGGACGCGGCCGACGGAGAGTTCTTCGTTGTAGGCGAGGGAGTAGGCGCGGGAGAGGTTCATGCCGACGAGCCAGTCGGCGCGGGAGCGGCCACGGGCGGCGTTGCCGAGGCCGTCGTAGGCTTGGGCGGATTTGATTTTGTCGAAGCCTTCGCGGATGGCGTCGGGGGTGAGGGAGGAGATCCAGAGGCGGTCGACGGGTTTTTGAGTTTCGGCGGCGTCGTAGATATAGCGGAAGATGAGCTCGCCTTCGCGTCCGGCGTCGGTGGCGCAGATGATGCGGTCGACTTTGGGCGAGTTCATGATTTTGCGGAGGGTTTCGAATTGGTTTTTCGTTTTTTCGTAGACGACGAGGGGCCAGTCGGCGGGGAGCATGGGGAGGGTATTACGCCGCCATTGCTTCCATTCGGGGTGGATTTCGTGGGGTTGGGCTAGGGAGACGAGATGGCCGATGGCCCAAGTGACGATGTAGCCGGGGCCGTGGAGATACCCGTCGCCTTTCTGGTTGGCACCGAGGACTTTGGCGATGTCTCGCGCGACGGAGGGTTTTTCGGCGATGACGGCTACGGTTGACAAGGTGTGTGGAGTCGGGCTCAAGTGTAGTGGATCGAGCTGGGTCGGGTCCACCTTCGTCCTGGATCTAGCGACGATAGGCGAGCCCAGCCGAATACTTCCTATCTATTCTCTCTAATCCGGGCAAGAGTTTGGCATCGGCAGCCGATTCGTCGAAACGTCGAGCGTGGATTTTTCGAGCAAGGATCGGGCGACCTCTCCGCGAGATTGGCTGGGGGGCTCAGGATTCGGTAGTATCGGACGAGGAGGTAGCAATAGATGAACATCCCGACGGAAATCATGAGGCGAGTTGAGGCACTTCCTTTGAAGGCGCAGGTAGATCTGTTGGCTTATTTGGACCAGATTCCGATTGAACCTCCGTTGACGGGCTACACCGCAGCGCTGCTCCAGCGTGTGGGAACCTTTGATCCGATAGACGCGCGAGAGATGATGGCAGCGATTGAAGAAGGTTGCGGGAAAATTGACGAGAGTGGGTGGTAAATTTTTGCTCGACACAAACGCCGTCAGTCAGATGCTGGCGGGCGACGCGGGGATCAGCCGCGGTCAAGATAGTGCTGAGCTGACCTACCTCGCGGTGACTTCAGTGGGCGAACTTTATTTTGGTGCGGCGAAGTCGGGACGTCCGGAAATGAATCGGTTGACAATCGAAAGGCTGCTGTTGGAGAAAGAGGTTCTTCCTTGCGATTCTGCCGTGGCGCGGGAGTACGGGCGATTAAAGGCGGTACTCCGCAAGCAAGGAACACCGATTCCCGATAACGATATTTGGATCGCGGCGATTGCTTTGCGGAATGATTTGACGCTGGTGTCGAGAGACCGGCATTTTGAGCGAATCCCTGGACTTGCCCCTCGAAGCTTGGCGGTAGGCACCGAGTAGGTGATTCGTATTTTCCCAAGGAGCCGATATTTTCGCAAGAAACGGTTCGTAGTTTAGCCCGAGCTGCAAGATTTTCGCTTGGCCTTTTGGCCGATTCGTTGGCTTTGGGGATTGGGGTGAGCGGGGTGATGTTCAATCCGCTTCGCTTCCTACGGGGAGAACGGCTAGTGGCGGTGAGATCTGGAGGGAAGGACGTTCCGTTTGGTAGTTCGCTATAAGAGAGGAATGATCTCTCGGCGTGATTTGGGTTTTCTGCTGGCGGGGCCGGCGTTTGGGAAGGTGACTGGGTTTGAACAAGCGGCGGGGGCTCTGCCGCCGCGCGAGACGGGGCGGGTGGTGGTGGAGTTGTTGGGGGAGGCCCAGGCGGGGAAGGGGTATCGGCGGCAAAAGATTCGGTATGGGGCTAAGCCGGGGAATTCGGTGTATGCGTGGCTGTTGACGCCGGAGAAGTTTGCTGGGCGGGCGGCGCTGTGTCTGCACCAGACGACGAAGATCGGCAAAGACGAGCCGGTGGGATTGGGAGGGAAGCCGAATTTGCAATATGCGCATGAGTTGGCGCAGCGGGGGTATTTGTGTTTGGCGCCGGACTATCCTTCGTTTGGGGACGATAAGACCGATTTTGCGAAAGAGGTGTTCGGGGTGGGGCTGGCTTCGGGGACGATGAAGGGGGTGGTGAACCATCGGCGGGGGGTGGATTTGTTGTTGGAGAGAGGGGCGAAGAGAGTGGTGGCGATTGGGCATTCGCTGGGGGGGCACAACACGCTGTTTGTGACGGCGTTTGATGAACGGATTCGGGCGGCGGTGACAAGTTGTGGGTTTACGGCGATGGCGAAGTATAAGGGAGGGAACTTGAAGGGTTGGGATCAGGATCGGTATATGCCGCGGGTGAGGGAGGTGTTTCACAACAGCCCGGCGGAGTTGCCTTGGGATTTCCCGGATCTGTTGCGGCGGATGGCCGGGCGGGCGCTCTATATTAACGCTCCGTTGCGAGACGACAATTTCGACAACAGCGGGGTGAAGGATTGCGTTCGGGCAGTGGAAAGGATGTTTCGGCGGGGGCGGTTGGTGACGGCATATCCGGATTGTGGCCACGATTTCCCAGAGGAGGTGCGGCAAGAGGCTTACGGGTTCCTCGACAGGAGTTGACGACTTTTACAAGATTTTTACAACCTGGAGACGACCGGAGGGGGATCTACACCGTAGT
Source organism: Acidobacteriota bacterium (assembly GCA_025354525.1). Lineage (GTDB taxonomy): Bacteria > Acidobacteriota > Terriglobia > Bryobacterales > Bryobacteraceae. The sequence goes on along the minus strand of JANXMS010000602.1, from coordinate 11,352 downwards.
ATCGACAGTAGAAGTTTGGGAGCCCTGATGACAATCTTCCTTGATGACCATCTTTCGATTGACTGGACCGCGGTCCGGTTCGACAACCAGAAGCTGACGCTGACGCGGAAGGAGTTTGAACTTCTCGCGATGTTGTCGCAGAATGAGGGCGAGACGATGCCCCGAACTGTGTTGCTGGAGACGGTGTGGGGCTACCGGATCGGTACGCGGACGCGGACTTTGGACGTCCACATTCGTCGTCTGCGGCGGAAATTGGGACGGTTCGGGGAGGAGTATATTCAAACGATCTTCGGGGTTGGTTATCGGTTTGTACGCTTGCGGGCAGCGCGGCCGTTACAGTTGAGTTCGCCGGCGGCGTTCGCAATCGGAGCTTAGCGCGGCGAAACCCTCTACAATAGGGGTTTTCTCATGCAGGTAAAGATTCAACCGGCCTCCACAATTAGTGGGGCCATCCGCCTTCCGGGTGACAAATCGATTTCTCACCGTTTCGCCATTTTGGCTTCTATTGCGGAGGGGACGTCGACGCTACGGAATTTTTCGACCGGCGCCGATCCGCACTCGACGTTGGGGTGCGTAGAGACGCTGGGGATTGGCGTGGAGCGGGACGGTACCGAGATCAAAGTCCATGGGAAGGGACTGCGGGGTTATACGGCGCCGGAGAAGACGCTGGACGTGGGGAACTCTGGGTCGACGATTCGGATGCTGAGCGGGATATTGGCGGCGCAGCCGTTTTTGAGCTGCTTGGAGGGGGATTCGTCGATCGCGCGTCGGCCGATGAAGCGGATTATTACTCCGTTGGAGCTGATGGGGGCGAAGATATCGGCGGTGGACGGGACGTATCCTCCGATTGCGATTCAGGGGACGGCGGACATTCAGGCGATTGACTACACGTTGCCGGTGGCGAGTGCGCAGGTGAAGAGCTGTGTGCTGTTTGCGGGGTTGTATGCGAACGGGACGACGGTGACGCGGGAGTCGCACAAGACGCGGGACCATTCGGAGTTGGCGCTGAAAGAGTTTGGGGCGAATATACAGGCGCGGGGGACGACGGTGTCGATTACTGGCGGGGCGACGTTGACGGGGCGGGAGTTGGTGGTGCCGGGTGATTTGTCGGGGGCGGCCTTTTTTCTGGTGGCGGCAATTTTGGCTAAGGAATCGAATTTGGTTCTTTATGACGTTGGGTTGAATCCTTCGCGGACGGCGTTGATTGATTTTTTGGTGGGGGGCGGGGCGCAGATCAAGGTGCTGGATATGCGGAGTTCGGGTGGTGAGTTGATTGGCGATTTGCAGGTGCAGGCGAGCCGGTTTCAGGGTGGGGTGATTGAGAAGGGGCTGACGGCGGCGTTGATTGATGAGATTCCGGTGTTGGCGGTGTTGGGGGCGATGAGCGAGGAGGGGCTGACGGTGCGGGATGCGGGAGAGTTGCGGGTGAAGGAGACGGACCGGATTGCGACGGTGGCGGAGAACATGCGGCGGATGGGAATTGAGATTGATACTTCGCACGATGGGTTCCGGATTCCGGGCAAGCAGCAGTTTCGGGCGGCGGAGGTGGATTCGTTTGGGGACCACCGGATAGCGATGGCGTTTGCGGTGGCGGGTTTGTTTGCGGATGGGGAGACGACGGTGAACGAGGCGGAGGCGGCGAGCGTGTCGTACGCGGAGTTTTACGAGACCGTGGCGCGGATTCGGGGCTGAGGTGGAGCGCGATACAGAGCTGACGGTGGCGGGGTTGGCGCACGATCTGAACAACGTGTTTGAGACGTTGGCGGAGTCGGCGGAGTTATTGGGTCGGGACCCGAAGTGGGCGCGGTTGGCAGGGACGATTCGGCGGTGTGTGACGCGGGGTGGGCGGATTGTGGAGAGTTTGTCGGAGACGGCACGGGATTCGGGCGATGTGCAGGGGGTTTTGGACAACGCCATTTTGCATGCGGACGATTTTTTGCAGGTGACGCGGGCGGCGACGGTGGTTTGGAACAGCGAGATTGAAGCGGGGTTACGGCTGCCGGGGGCACCGGGGGCGTGGGAGCGGGTGTTTGTGAACCTGTTTTTGAACGCGGTGCAGATGAAGCCGGAGGATGCCGTGATTGAGATAAGGGCGCGGCGAGCGGGGGAGGCGTTAGAGATTACGGTGGCGGACAACGGGCCGGGGATTCCGGAGGAGATTTTGCCACACATTTTTGAACCGCGTTTTACGACGAAGCGGAGCCGGAGCCGGACGGGGTTGGGGCTGCATATTGTGTCGTCGATTGTGCGGGAGAACGGGGGGGAGGTGACGGCGGAGAATCGGGAATCGCGGGGGGCTAAGTTTACGATTACGTTGCCCGGGGCAGGCTAGATTGGATCGAGAGTAGGCGATACTAGAGGCACTTTGTTGCCACAAATCTTAGTTTTGCTTTCGTTACTACTGGTGGCGGCTATTGTGGCGAGCAAAGTGTCCTCGCGGTTTGGGATTCCGGCGTTGGTGCTGTTTGCGGGTTTGGGGATGTTGGCGGGGGAGGAAGGGCTGGGCAGGATCGTTTTTAATGATGCCAGTTTGGCGCAGAACGTCGGGGTGGTTTCGCTCTCGTTGATCTTGTTTTCGGGGGGGTTGGGGACGTCGTGGAAGCATGTTCGGCGGCTGTTGTGGCGGGCGGTGTCGCTGGCGACGGTGGGGGTGATTGTGGCGGCGTGTCTGGCGGGGTGGTTTGCCAGCGTGATGCTGGGAATCTCGCTGGGTGAGGGGTTGTTGTTGGGGTCGATTTTGGCCTCAACGGATGCGGCAGCAGTGTTCACCGTGTTGGCTTCGAGCGGGATCACGCTGCGGGCCAGATTGGGACCGCTGCTGGAGTTAGAAAGTGGCAGCAATGATCCGATGGCGGTGTTTTTGACGGTGGCTTTGATTCGGTTTTTGACCGTTCCGGGGGCAGGATGGGGGGAGGCGTTGGGTGGGTTTGTGGTGGAGATGGTGTTGGGATTGGTGCTGGGGTTGGCGGGAGGGCGATTCGGGGTTTGGGCGATCAATCGGATCCAACTTTCGAGCGAGGGACTGTACCCGGTAGCGACGGTGGCGATTGCGCTGGGGATTTTCGGTGGGACGATGCTGGGGCATGGCAGCGGCTTCCTGGCGGTGTATGTGGCTGGGGTGGTGATGAACGGCGCTTCGTTTGTGCATAAGGCGAGTTTGGTGCGTTTTCACGATGGGGTGGCGTGGTTGGCACAGATTGGCATGTTTCTGACGCTGGGATTGCTATGCTTTCCATCGCGACTCTGGGCGGTGGCGGGACCATCGTTTGCGATTTCTTTGTTTTTGATTTTGGCGGCGCGGCCGGTGGCGGTTTTTGTGAGCCTGGCGTTAGCGAAGATGACGTGGCGGCAAAAGACGCTTGTGGGCTGGGTGGGGCTGCGGGGGGCGGTGCCGATTGTGCTGGCGACGTTTCCGTTACTGGCGAAGATGCCGAATGCGGAGTTGTACTTTAACGTGGTGTTTTTTGTGGTGTTGACGTCGGTGCTGGTGCAGGGAACGACGTTGGGATGGTTGGCCGGGCGATTGGGGTTAGTTGCGCCCGTCGCGGCAAAGACGAAACCGGTGATGACGGAGTTGAGGGTGGGAGTCGGGGCGGCGATGGTAGGGCAGCGGATTATGGATTTGGCGATGCCGAAGGAAGCGTTGGTGGTTTTGGTGACGCGGGGCGAGGAGTTTGTGGTGCCGCGGGGGGATACGCGATTGCAGGCGGGGGATACGTTGCAGGTATTGGCGGACGGGGAGGATTTGCGGGTACTGCGGTTGAAGGCGGGGGATAACGACGGGGTGGGGTGAACAGTTCGTTCGGGTTTGCACTGATCGGTCGTTCAGATTATGGCGATGGTCTGACCTTGGAAGTGATCGGGGAAGCGTGGGACGAAGAGATGGAACGCGATTTTTCTCCGGATGGTCGAGGTGATCATTTGGGCGAAAAACTTGCCGGCGCGATTGAAGGCACCAGAGATCTGCATGATCGTAGCAAGGTAGGCGCTTTCAAGCCTGGATGGAGTGAGGCCGTAGGAGGGGAGTTGGGTGGTACTGGCCGCTGTAGGGCCACTTTCTGGATTAGACGGCGGGCGCGGATTGGATGCGGCGGGCGAGTTCGGGGCCGGAGACGATGCGGCCGAAGGCCGTGAAGCCTTGACCGTCGGGGTTGCGGCGGTCACCCAAGTCAATTTGGGGTGGTCTGCAAGGTAGATGAAGAATTGGTTGGAGGCGGAGCCGGGTTTTTCGGGGGCTTTGGAGATCGTTCCGTTTTGATGGCGTAGGCCGGTGCCGGAGGCGCGTTCAAGGAGGATTGGGGGGAAGGTTTTGGCTTCCCGAGCCATGGCTTGGACGAGCTGGATACGGTTGGGACTGGCGGGCTGGTTATCGGGACGAACGGTGCGATGGAAGCGGCCCTGGTCGTAGAGCCCCGCGTCGACGTGGAGGAGGAAGTTGGCGGCGGTGGCGGGAGCGGAGCGGGTGTCGACTTCGAGGGTGATGTCGCCGATGGACGTGGAGAGGACGACGCTCGGAAGCTTATCCTGTGGGGCTCTGGAGAGGGTGAGAAGGGTCAAGAGGCCGAAAATTAGGGGTTTTGGAAGGGTGAAGCGGTAAAATCGTGAAAAAGTGGGCATCTGGTAGCGTTTTTCCCTTTACTTCGATGTGGCGGCTGCCGTATGATTGCAACTGCAAAGGGATCATTTGGAACATTTCAGCATGAAAATGATTGAAACGTTTTAAGTTGGTTTCGATTCTCCGGGAGAATCAGATAAGGAGCAACATGGCTGTCGTAACACGCATGACGCAGACGCAATTGGTCGCGGCCCTCGTTGAGGGAGTTGAAGGGATCAACAAGAAGCAGGCGAAGGCATTGGTGACTTTGTATGCCGATATCGCCATCAAAGAAACGAAGAAGAACGGTGTGGCCGTTCTGCCTGGTTTGGGCCGTTTGGTCCGTCAGGAGCGGAAGGCGCGCACGGGTCGTAACCCTGCCACGGGCGCGACGATCAAGATTCCGGCTAAGAAGGTCGTGAAGTTTCGGGTAGCCAAGGCCGTTAAAGACGCCATCGTGCCGCCGAAGAAAGAGAAAGTAGCAGCGCCGAAAGCCGAGAAGGCCGAGAAAGCCGCGAAGTAGTTTAGTTCGGTCCGTCTTTTCCAGTTCCAAAACTTACAAACCCCGCTGGGTGAACCAGCGGGGTTTATTTTCATTACCGTTTCCGTTCCGCCCAAAGTGCGGGCGACCAGAGGAAGCCTTACGCCTGCTTCTTTTCTTCGGGCTGCGGCTCTGCAACCTTTTCGTCGCTTTTGAGAGCGTTCTTGAAGTTTTTGATACCCTCGCCGAGCCCCTTTGCTACTTCGGGAATTTTCTTCCCGCCGAACAACAAAGCAGCGATCGCCAGGATGACCAATAATTCTTGCCAGCCAAATCCTCTCATACGGCCTCCTTTGGAATTTACGACTCTATTATAACCATATGGCAACCCGGAAGAAACCCAAGCCTCCAGACATGGGCAAGACCGTCCGGCGCGTAGCGCGGAATGTGGTGGGAATTGTGAAGGCTTCACAGCCGATTGAACCGAAGGACAAGCGGAAGAAGCCGAAGTACAAGGGCGACCCGATGGGGGAGGACGGAGCGGGTTAGGCGCGTCGGCAGGAAGGTGGAGGGTTCGGGGGGCTCGGTGGTGGAGGAGGCTGTGAGGGCGGCGTTGGACTGGTTTACGAAGGGAGGAATATTGGCGTTGCCGTTGCCTTCGCTCATCTGCGGCAGGCTCTCGGCGGACAACTGGTCGACGGCACTCGAAGACTTGTGGCGGGCTGCGGGTTTGGGCAAGTTAGGGCCATTTGGGCGGCGGGGAATCCATTGCGAGCGGCATTGCTGCCTGCTGATTGGTTCAGCGTGGGGGCGACGAAGTGAGCCGTTTCGGTCGCGAGGGGGGAGATGGCGATGTCATAGCTAAACGTCACGGCGGCGGCGCCGCCGAAGTTGGCGGCAAAAAAAGGTAAGAGGGTAGTCCTGGTAAGAACCACCGCCAGAATGTATCGGCTCGACTGCAATGGGAGGAGTACCGAGTTGCTCCCAGGGCGGACTCGAGGGCGCGTGGACGGACCGAGCGATGAGACCGCAGTGGGGCCAAGCGGTGCGTTTTCTGGCTGGTGCCTCAGAAGCGACGAGGCCGAAGCAGATCGGATCGATAGAGACGAATGCCTCGCAAATTCTGGCCCGGAGGGCGGAACGATTCTGGCGAGGCCAGCGGCAGGACTCGTGATCACGCCGAGCCAACACGAGCCCGATATCGGCACCGGAGATGAGGGGCGTGCCGCCAGTTACTTATCCGAGATGCGGGGTGCGTGCTTGGGGAATGTTGAAGATGACGGTCGAAGCGGAGCGGGCAGCGGCGAGATGAAGGGCGGAGAGGATGATTCGTCTCCTGCAAGTTTCAGGAAACTTCCTGACCCAATTAGCGGGTTAGCGAGCCAGCCAGGGCGAAGATGAGGCCGAGGATCCAAACCGGGCAGGTGACGCCGAAGGATTTCGCTTTGGAGACGCCGGTGAGGGCGGCGTAGCCGAGGGCGAGGATGACGATGTACCAAAGGGTGAAGAAAGAAAAATAATTGAGCAGGCCTTGGAGGAGGCGGGGGGCATTGTCGTCGAGGAGGAGGTCGAGGCCGAAGGCGGGCTGCATTCCGGCCATTGAGGTGAGTTCGCCGCGGAGTTTGACGACGACGGACTGTGCGACTTGGGCAAGCAGGGGGACGAGGGAGCAGTGGGCGAGTAGGGTGAACACGTCCGTGAAGGCGGTGCGGACGCCGGCGATGGTGCTGAAGCCGAGGACGAGGGCGGAGCTGATGGCGAGCATGATGGCTAGCATTACGGGGGTCATGACGACGGAGAAGGTCAGCGTGCCGTTGACGAAGGCCATGGCTTCACGGGCCTTCTCGACGCTCATTTTGTCGAGCAAGTCGTTGTACATGGCCTGTTCGAACAAAGGGCGGAGGAGGAAGGAGACTCCGGCGGAGATGGCGGCGGCGAGGAGGATGGGCGGGAGCCAGGCGAGTTTGCCCTGGGCGCGCTGGTAGGCGACGGAGGAGGCGGGGTCGATGAAGATGTTGAGAATGGCGAGGACGGAGTTCATGATTTTCGGGCGAGGTGGAGGGCTACGATGCCGCAGGTGAGGCGATCAAAGGTGACGTTAGGGAAACCGGCGGAGCGGAAATCGGCGGCGAGGGCTTCGGCGCCGGGAAACTTGCGAACGGATTCGGGGAGATAGGTATAGGCGTCGGGGCGACCGCTGAGGAGAGCGCCGATGCGGGGGAGGATTTGGAGGCTGTAGAAGTTGTAGACGGCGCGGAAGGCGGCGTTGGGCGGCGTCGAGAATTCGAGGATTGCGGCGGTGCCGCCGGGACGGAGGACGCGGTGGAGTTCGGCGATGCCTTTGCGGTAGTTGGCGAAGTTTCGGAAGCCGAAGGCGCAGGTGATGAGGTCGAGGGAGGAGTCGGCGAGGGGGAGGGAGAGGGCGTCGGCTTCGAAGAGGGGGGAGCGGGAGCGTTTGGCTTGGGAGGCGGTGAGCATGGGGTGGCAGAAGTCGGAGCCGAGGACGGGGCCTTGGCGGGCTTTTTCGAGGGCGAGGAGGAGGTCGCCTGTGCCGCAGCAGAGGTCGAGGATGCGGGCGGCGGGGTTATCGAGATAGGGCCGGACGCGGCGGACGGTGTGGGCGCGCCAGAGTTGATCGATTTGGAGGGAGAGGACGCGGTTGAGGAGGTCGTAGCGGGGGGCGACGTCGGCGAACATGCCGCGGACCCAGAGGGCGGCCTCTTGTTCGGTTTGGGCACCGGGCGGGGTGGTGCCCTTGTTGGTGTCAAAACTGTTCATGCCAGGGCTGCGGCGGCGGCGGCGACGACGGCGGAGTGGGGGATGCCAGGGACGATTTGCGTTTGGCCGATGGCGGTGGCGAGGACGAAGTGGGTTTGGCCTTGGATGGTTTTTTTGTCCTTGTAGATGTGGGCGGCGAGAGCTTCGGGGGTGATGCCGGACAGGGCGGGGAGTGGGCCGTAGAGGTGGATGACGCGGCTGAGTTCGGCGGCGATTTCGGGGGCGAGGTGGCCGGTGATGACGGCGAGGTGGCCGGCGGCGAGCATGCCGTAGGCGACGGCTTCGCCGTGGAGGAGGAGGGAGTAGTTCGTTTCCGCTTCGAGGGCGTGGCCGAGGGTGTGGCCGTAGTTGAGAATGCGGCGGAGGCCGCCTTCCTTTTCGTCAGCGGAGACGACGGCAGCTTTGATGCGGACGCTTTCGTCAATAATTTTTTCGAGAATTTCCGGGTGTTGGGCGAGGACGTCGGCGGAGCGGTGGGCGAGGATGGAGAAGAGTTCGGGGCTGGCGATGATGCCGTGTTTGATGACTTCGAAGAGGCCAGCGCGGTATTCGCGGGGGGGGAGAGAGTGGAGGACGGCGGGGTCGATGAGGACGGCGTGGGGTTGGTGGAAGGAGCCGAGGAGGTTCTTGCCGCCTTGGAGGTTGACGCCGGTTTTGCCGCCGACGGCGGCGTCGACTTGGGCAAGGAGAGTGGTGGGGACTTGGATGACGGGGATGCCGCGCATGAAGATGGCGGCGAGGAAGCCGCCGACGTCGCCGCAGATGCCGCCGCCGAAGGCGACGAGGACGCTGGATCGGTCTGCGCCGCGGGCGAGCATTTGGTCGGCGAGGGATTCGAGAACGCTGAGGCGTTTGTTGGGTTCGCCGCCGGGGAAGTGGAGGACTTCGAAACCGGCGAGGTGATCAGGGTAGAGGGCGTGGACGTCAGGGGTGGTTACGACGAAGACCTTGCCGGCACCGGAGGGCAGGAATTCGCGAATTTTTAAAGAAATCCCGTTCTGGACCGTGCAGGTGTAGGACTGGGTGGCGGTGGTTACGACGTGGGAGGGCACTCAATTTTTTGTACCATAGGGCTTGCAGATCACAACGGATTTCCTGGTAGTCGGCGCTGGCGTGGCGGGTTTGCGGGCGGCGATCACATTGGCTTCGGTGGGCCAAGTGCTGGTGTTGGCGAAAGATACGCTGCATGAATCGGCGAGCGAATACGCGCAGGGGGGCATTGCGGCGGCGCTGAGTGATGACGACCGGGTGGCGCTGCATGAGCAGGATACGCTGCTGGCTGGAGATGGATTGTGCAACGCGGAGGCGGTGCGGACGTTGGTGGCCGAGGGGCCGCGGGTGATTGAAGAGCTGCTCGGATGGGGCGCGGAATTTGACCGGGAAGGCGGGGAGTTGGTGTTTGGGCGGGAGGGGGCGCATTCGCGGAACCGGATTCTGCATGCGCATGGCGATTCGACGGGGCGGGAGATTTCGCGGGCGCTGTATCGGAAGGCGGCGTCGATGGCGAATTTGCGATTCCTGAGTTTTGCGGCGGTGACGGATTTATTGCTGCAGAACGGCGAGGTGCGGGGGGTGCTGGCGTTCGACGCGCGGCATGAGCAGCAGATTCCGATTTATGCGCGGGCGGTGTTGCTGGCGACGGGTGGATTGGGGCGGGTGTATAAAGAGACGACGAATCCGAATGTGGCGACGGGGGACGGGGTGGCGATGAGCTACCGGGCTGGGGCGGCGATTCAGGACATCGAATTTGTGCAGTTTCATCCGACGGCTTTGCATTTGGATGGGGCACCAAGGTTTCTGCTGTCGGAGGCGTTGCGGGGGGATGGGGCGATTCTACGGAACGCGGCGGGAGAGCGGTTTCAGGACGAGTTGGCGGCGCGGGACGTGGTGAGCCGGGCGATCGTAAGAGAGATGGCGCGGACGGGGGCTCCGCACATGTTTTTGGACATGACGCATTTTGCGCCGGGGACGATGGAGGCGCATTTTCCGCGGATTTTTGAAACTTGTTTGCTGTACAAGTTGGACCTGCGAGAGAGCCCGGCACCGATCCATCCGGCGGCGCACTATGCGATGGGCGGGGTGCAGACGGATTTGGATGGGAGGACGACGGTGGGGCGGTTGTTTGCGGCGGGGGAAGTGGCGTGCACGGGGGTGCACGGGGCGAACCGGTTGGCGAGTAACTCGTTGCTGGAGGGGGTGGTGTTTGGGGCGCGGGCGGCGGAGGCGATGAAGGGATTGGGGCCGACCAAGGCCGAGGGCGAGGCCCCGTTGGCGGAGCGGTTCCCGGCGATTAGCGAGAGCCATTTGCGGGCGATTACGTGGGAATATTGCGGGATTACGCGGGACGGAGCGGGGATGAGGAAGGCGCTGGAACTGTTGCGGTCGATTCCGATTGAGAAGCGGAAGCAGCCTGGGCGGTTGGATTATGAGTTGCGGAGCATGCATCAGGTGGCGTTGTTGATTGCGGAAGCGGCGTTGGCGCGGAAGGAGAGCCGGGGTGGGCACTATCGGAGCGACTACCCGGAGAAAGGGGAGGCGGTGAATTCGGTGCTCGTGCGGAGGTAGGATGCGTTTCGTTTTCGGATTGATGGTGGCGGCGGGTTTGTGGGCTGGGGAGTATTCGCCGCTGCGGCAGGTGAACAAGGCAAACGTGAAGCGGCTGCAAGTGGCGTGGACGTATCGGACCGGGGAGCCTTTGACGGCGCTGCCGGGCGAGGGACGGGCACCGGCATTCGAGGCGACGGCGGTTTACGCGCATGGGCTGCTGTATGTTTCGTCTCCGTTCGGTAAGGTGGTGGCGTTGGAGCCGGATTCGGGGAAGGTTCGATGGGAGCGGCAGATTGCGATCGACCGGAACGGGAACTATGGCGACTTCGCGAGCCGGGGCGTTTCGGTGTGGAAAGACCGGATTTTTGTGGCGACGATTGACGCGCAGTTGGTGGCTTTGGATGCGATGACGGGAGTGCCGTGCGCTGGGTTCGTTTCGCCGGATTTGACGAAGGGGTTGCGGCGGGGACCGGACTATCGGAGGGAGTACGAACAGACGTCGCCGCCGGCGGTGATTGGGAATCTGGTGATAACGGGGCGGCGATTGCGGACAACAACCGAGTGGATGCGCCGACGGGGAAGCTGGTTTGGACGTGGCACCCGACGGAAGGCAAGCTGGGTGGGGCGAACGCGTGGAGCTTGATCCGGGTGGACGCCAAGCGGGGGTTGGTGTTTGTGCCCATCGAAGTACCGCTTGGCTGTCTGGAGTATCATCTCGATCAACTCCATCAGAGAGGGAATAGGCTACGGCTCTAACGCCTTCACCTCATGTCAGCGAGGAATAGAGCAAGGATATAAGGGTTCTTCGCTATTTGGTGTGGGTAGAAGAGCCGGCGCAAGATCGCCAGTGATGAGGGTAGCCTACAGTGGCAGGAGCATTCGGCCCGCAAGACCGGCCGTGGAAATGGCGGGCGGTGGAAAGCGAGGAAAACCAAAAGCAGGTTTTCTCACT
>JANXMS010000575.1 GCA_025354525.1 Acidobacteriota bacterium | reverse complement strand
CACCTGGCCTCCCCTGAATCCCAACTAGCCGCCCTCCGCCAATCCACCGCCACCGCCATCGCCCTCCCCGTCGGCCCCCACTTCTATCTCGAAGTCGCCAAATTCCGCGCCGCCCGCCTCATCGCCAACCGCCCCCTCTATCTCGAAGCCGTCCCTCCGCCCGACGCCTCCCAAATCCAACTAACCCTCCACGCTCTGGCCGCCCGCCTGGGCGGAGCCGACGCCACCCAACTAACGCCCACCACCTTCCCCCTCCACTTAGCAACTAACATTCACCACATATTAAACGAAGAGTGTAACTTACCCTCCGGCCCCGTCACCGGCTCTTACTATATCGACACCATAACCCACCGCCTCGCGGAACTCCCGGAGACTACTTACTCCCCCGAAGGCTCCGCCCCCGGCGAAGCGCCCTACCTGCGCGGCCCCTACCCCTCCATGTACGTCCACCAGCCCTGGACCATTCGTCAATACGCCGGCTTCTCCACCGCCGAAGCCTCCAACGCCTTCTACCGCCGCAACCTCGCCGCCGGCCAAAAAGGCCTCTCCGTCGCCTTCGACCTCCCCACCCATCGCGGCTACGACTCCGACCATCCCCGCGCCCAAGCCGACGTCGGCCAAGCCGGAGTCGCCATCGATTCGGTCGAAGACATGCACCTCCTCTTCCACCAAATCCCCCTCGGCGACATCTCCGTCTCCATGACCATGAACGGGGCCGTCCTCCCTATCCTCGCCTTCTACATCGTCGCCGCCGAAGAACAAAACGTCTCCCCCTCCCAACTCTCCGGAACCATCCAGAACGACATCCTTAAAGAGTTCATGGTCCGTAATACCTACATCTATCCCCCCGCCCCCTCCATGCGCATCGTCGCCGATATTTTCCGCTATTGCGCCCAAAACCTCCCGAAATTCAATTCCATCTCGATCTCCGGCTACCACATGCAAGAAGCCGGCGCCACCCCCGCCCAAGAACTCGCTTACACCCTCTCGAACGGCCTCGAATACATCCGCACCGGCCTCGCCGCCGGCCTCGCCATCGACGAATTCGCCCCCCGCCTCTCCTTCTTTTGGGGCATCGGCATGAACCTGTTCTCGGAAGTAGCCAAGCTCCGTGCCGCCCGCGTCCTCTGGTGCGAAATCGTCCAACAATTCAATCCCAAAAATCCCAAATCCCGCCTCCTCCGCGCCCACTGCCAAACCTCCGGCTGGAGCCTAGCCGCCCAAGATCCCTTCAACAACGTCACCCGGACCACCCTCGAAGCCTTCGCCGCCGTCGCCGGCCACACCCAGTCCCTCCACACCAACGCCCTCGACGAAGCCCTCGCCCTCCCTACCGATTTCTCCGCCAAAATCGCCCGCGACACCCAACTCATCCTCCAAAACGAAACCAACATTACCCAAGCCATCGACCCCTGGGGAGGCTCCCAAGCCGTCGAGAAACTGACTAGCGACTTACTCATGGAAGCCCGTCAACTAATCGCCGAGGTAGAAGCCCGCGGCGGTATGACTAAGGCAATAGAAGCCGGCCTCCCCCAATCCCGCATCGACGAAGCCTCCGCCCGCCGTCAAGCCCAACTCGACTCCGGCCGAGAAACCATAGTCGGAGTGAATAAGTACCTTCCCCCCGTCCCCACCGAAATCCCCACCCTTTCGATCGACAACCAAGCCGTCCTCGCAACCCAAACCGCCCGCCTCGCCCACCTCAAAGCCAACCGAGACCCCGGTGCCGTAGCCCAATCCCTTGAAGCCCTCACCCTAGCCCGCTCCAACCTCCTCGAACTAGCCATCGTCGCCGCCCGCCACCGGGCAACCCTGGGCGAAATCAGCCTCGCCCTCGAAAAAACCTTTACCCGCTACCAAGCCCCCACGCGCTCCGTCACCGGCATTTATAGGCAAGAGTCCGCCAGCGCCCCGGCCTTCGTGCAAGCGCGCGCCCGCACCGCCGCCTTCGCCGCCGCCGAAGGCCGCCAACCCCGCATTCTCGTCGCCAAACTTGGCCAGGACGGCCACGACCGCGGCGCCAAAGTTATCGCCACCGCCTTCGCTGACCTCGGCTTCGACGTCGACATCGGCCCTCTCTTCCAAATGCCTGCCGAAGTCGCCCGCCACGCCGTCGAAAACGACGTCCACATTCTCGGCATCTCCACCCTTGCCGGTGCCCACAAAATCCTCGTCCCCGCCGTCATCGCCGAACTCAAAACCCTCGGCCGCTCCGACATCCTCACCATCGCCGGCGGAGTCATCCCTCCCGCCGACCACCCCGCCCTCCTCGCCTCCGGCTGCGCCGCCATCTTCGGCCCCGGAACCGTCATCCCCCTTGCCGCCATCCAAATCCTGGACCTCCTATGTCCCTCCCACGCCTAACCCTCGCCGCCTACCGCGACGGCATCCTCGCCGTCGACCGCGTCACCCTCGCCCGCGCCATCACCCTCATCGAAAGCGATCTCCCCGCCGACCAACCCCTCGCCCAACAACTCCTCGCCGACCTCCTCCCGCACACCGGCCGCAGCCTCCGCCTCGGCATCACCGGTGTCCCCGGGGCAGGGAAGAGCACCCTCATCGAAGCCCTCTCCGCCCAAATCGAAGGCTCCATCGCCGTCCTCTCCGTCGACCCCTCCTCCCCCGCCAGCGGCGGCAGCATTCTCGGCGACAAAACCCGCATGGAATCGCTCGCCCTCAACCCCCGCGCCTTCGTCCGCCCCAGCCCCGCCCGTGGCCACCTCGGCGGAGTCACCCGCCGCACCCGTGAAACTATCCTCTTATGCGAAGCCGCCGGCTTCCAAACCATCATCGTCGAAACCGTCGGCGTCGGCCAATCCGAAACTGCTGTCCACGGCATGACCGACTGCTTCTTACTCCTTATCTTACCCGGAGCCGGAGACGAGGTACAAGGAATGAAACGCGGAATCCTCGAACTTACTGACATCATCGCCATCAACAAAGCCGACGGAGACAACTTACAAAAGGCCGCCGACGCCCGCCATGCCTACTCCTCCGCCCTCCATCTTTTTGCGGCCACCGCTCCCCCCGTCCTAACCTGTTCGGCCCTCACAAAAGCCGGCCTCCCCTCTCTCTGGAAAGCCATCCAAACCACCGCCAACCCCGCCCGTCGCTCCGCCCAAGCACTCGCCTGGATGAACGAAACTATCAACGAATCCCTCATCTCCAGCTTCGAAAACCAAACCTCCGTCCAGTCCCTCCGCCGAACTCTAGAGGCCGCCGTTCGCCAAGGAGACATCACTCCCCTGCAAGCGGCGCGTCAGCTTCTCCAAGCCAAGCCGTAGCGTCATCCCCCCATTCATCCCCACTAACATCGAAAGATGCATGATCCAAGAATCAGCGGTCCCCAACGCCAGCCGATGTCCTAACTCCATCCCCCCTAACATCCCCATCAGATCCAACCCCAGCCACCAATACCGCCGCGGCCCCTGCAAACACCGCGCATAACCCAGCGACGGAGGCACCGCACAAACTAACATCCCCACCGTTCCCGCCCACGAATGGTGGCAAATCGGCTGCCCATACCCCCCCACCACCATCCCAAACCCGCCGAACGCCGTCATGATCAAAAACATATCCGCATGAACCGGCAGCACCCCCCGAATCTGCCAAGCAAGCGCCACCACCACGGCCACCAAAACCGCCGACACCAGCCATTGAGGATGCGCCGGATACTGCAAACCCAACACCATCACTTGCGCCAAACTAGTCAACCAAAACGCGATCTTCACCCGCCACCTCAATGTTCAAAACGTTCAACGCCATCAGGATTACCGTAATGCTCGAAACCGTCATCAATAACGCCGCCGTCACCGGATTCAACCACCCCGCCGCCGCCACCGCCATCCCCCCTAAATTGTACGCCAACGCCACCGCGATGTTCCGATGCAGCGCCTTCACCGCCTGCCGCGCAATCCGCAGCGCCACCGGCAATGCCCGCCAATCCGCGTTCAAATTCAACAAACTCGCCACATCCTGAATCGCCGGCGAAGCCGTCGGCACCGTCATCCCCACATGGCTCGCAGCCATCGCCGGCCCATCGTTCAACCCGTCCCCCAGGAACAATATCAACTGTCCCCGCCCGTTCAACTCATCGATCAAAGCCAACTTCTCCCGAGGACTCTGTCGCGAATGTTGGTCCGCAATCGGAATCAAAGCCGCCCGCGCCGCTCCGTCCCCCGTCGCCAACACCAACTGCAACCGGTCGGCCGTCAACGAATCAATCGTCTCCGCCAGCGCCGGTCGCAGGGTCTCATCGAGATAGACCGTCGCCGCCCGGCGCCCGTCAATCGTCACCGCAATCGCATGACGACTCTCGTCCGCATCCAGCGAAATTACTAACTTGTAAGTAAGCTCCTCATCCACCACCGTAGCCGCCAACCCCCGCCCCGCCAGCAGCTTGATAGATTCCAAATGCGCCGGCTCCACCCCGTCCCACAAAGGTGCCATCGCCCGCGCAATCGGATGCGCGCTCGCCCGCTCCGCCGTTGCTAACAAGCGAAGTAACAACGGTTGCTGCGCTGACCATTCCTGCTCTATGTCCAACGCCGCCGCGTAAGCCTCCGGTGCCGACAGCGTCCCCGTCTTATCGAATACCACCGTATCCACCTCCGCCAACCGCTCCAGCGCCTCCCCCGAACGGCACAAAATCCCTGTCTGCCGCAGCCGTGCAATCGCGCTCCAAACCGTCAGCGGAGCCGCAAACCCCAGCGCGCAGGGACAGGCAATCACCAACACTGCCATCGCATGACTCAACGCCACCGGCCATGCATTCCCCTGCAAGTGCCATAAAAAAGTCCCTAAAGTCGACGCCGTAACAGTCGGAATAAAGAACCGCAACACCCGCTGCGCAAACTCCAGCGTCCGCCCCGGCCGCAGCAATCGGTCCACAATCAGCGCCCGCACCTGCTCAATCTCGCTCCCCGCCGAAGTCGCCGTCGCCTCTATCCAAATCGAAGCGTCAATCGGAAACGAACCTGCCCTCACTAAGTCCCCCGCCCGCATCGGCCGGGCAAACGATTCCCCCGTCAAGTTATGATCCTGCACCAGCGCCGAACCCCGTAGAATCCGTCCATCCGCCGGCACCGGTTCCCCCGGCAGAACCTGTATTCGATCCCCCACTTTCACGACCACCCCAGCCACCGGCAACGCTAACTGCGATAATACCCGCTGCTGCCCATACCGCCCCACCTCTCGCCCCAACGAATAAATCAGTAGCAACAACCCAGCAACGTCAAAGTAAGTCCCACCAATCCCCTGAAAAAGCGAAAGCGAGCTAGCCGTAAAGCTAGCCGCGATCCCCGCCACAAACAACAGCTCCAGACTCATCCGTCGCGCCCGCAACTCCCTCCACGCCGCTCCCACCAACTCGCCCCCTAGTAAGATCGCAATCCCCGCCGAAATGCACCCCGTCGCCGCCTCGAGCGCGAATCGCTCGGCCACTGTCACCTCTGACCCATTCACCGCCAGACCCAAAACCATCGCGTTCACGGCCAAAAACGCCGACGACCCCAGCCGCCACCAAGCCCCGGCTCCAGACCGAGGATCAAAGCAAGCGCAAAGTTCTGCTCCAGTTGGCATCTTAATTAGCCGACTGTCGCCTAAGGCCTTCGCCACAAGAGCTTCTGCGCGACACCGATGCGGCGGCCATACTTGGCAGAATATGCACTTTCATTTCGATTCTCCCTTCCAAGCGCCCGCTCCGGCGCGGGTTTCGAAGTAAACGCCTCGCTCGGCTCTCGCCTGACTACTGAGTTAATTACTTCTTTTCACACTCACCACGGCAGTTCTTGCACGGAACCGCCGGAGCGGGCGTGCTAATCAAATTAGGAAGTTTCATTTCGCTTCTCCTCTGGTAAATGTGGCCAATGTCTCAGCCGTCCAAGCATTGGCGTTGGCGGCGAGTTCGGCCCGGACTTTGGTAACGATGTCCTTCGAAACGGGCGAGGCTTTATTGCCCCAGGTGTTGCGGATATAGGTCATCAAAGCGGCCAATTCTTCGTCGTTGAAGTAGCTCCGCCAATTCGGCATCTCGCTCGAGTAAGTACTAGCGTTCACCACAAGCGGCCCATTGATCCCGTTCACAAGAATCGCCGCCAACCGCCGCTCGTCGCCCGTCACATATTCGCTCGCCACCAGCGGCGGATACATCCCCGCCACCCCCTTGCCGTCTGACTGATGGCACTGCGTGCAAGCGCTAAAAATTTCCTTCCCCAGCAGCATCGGATCCGTCGGTGCAGCCGGCCCCGAAAACGCTGTATGGTTTGGCTGCTCGTTGTACTCCTGCCCAGACCAACTGCCGGGATTATCGGCTATATAATACCCTCCCCAGGCCGTAAAGAAGAAGCACATCAGGATGAACGCAACTGGCGTTGCCGTAGACCCGTCCTTGGGCTCCTCCATCTCTCGGACCGCCTGTTCGTGCATCGATAACACGCGGTCAGGTAAGTTATCGGAATGCGAACTCATTGCTTAGCCTCCGGTAAGGGAAAGGTGCGGTTCTGCGCCCGCAAATACTCCACTAACTGCTCGCCCCGCGCCGTCGGGACAATATGCGTGCCGTCGGCCTGAAACGCCGGTGGCAGTGGAATCGCTCCGGATGGTGCCAACTCGCCCGCCTTGATCGTACGGAATAGGTATTGAAAGCGTGGCATGATCGAACCCGCCGACGTGATCTGGGGGTTGTATAGATGTAAGTAATGCCAATCCCGCGATGGCTGCCGCGCCCCAATGTTAGCCAAGTCCGGCCCCGTTCGCATGGTACCCAGTAGAACCGGAAACTCGTACATGTAGTCCCGTGCCACCGTTCGCCGATTGCCCCAGTTACGCCGGATATCTCCGCCATATCCCTTGGCCCGCACCTGCTGCGTATGACAGTAAGTGCAACCCTGGTCGACATAGACATCCCGACCCTGCAGCGCCATCCCAAAGTAAGGCACCGGATACTGGCTCCCGTCTCGGGTATTGATCACCGGCTTATGATCCTGAAATTGCCAGTTCGGAATCAAAACTAAGCCACTCAGTGAAAACGCAATCGTCAGAAACACCCCGAAAATAATAAAGGGAGTCCGGTTCATGATTGTGCCTCCAATTCGGCCTGCTCACGCTTCTCTTGTTCATTAACGAACTCGCGCCACGCCGGCCTCGCCGTCGTAAACAGCGTCGGCCCACTCATCACAAAATGGTGACGAGACAAAATCCGCCAAACCGAAATCGCAAACGCGATATGCGCAATCGTCATCCCCGCGCCAGATACACTCCGCATAATCAGGTAAGGCCGAATGTATGCCACGGTCTCCAAAAACGGAATCCCCGGGTCGATCATCATCATCCCCTGCCACCATCCCGCCCAGCAAAGGCCCGCACCGTAAGCCAGCACCCCAATCGAAGACCCCCAAAAGTGGACTTTAATCAGTCGTGCCGAAGACCACTCATTGTTCGTAATCCGCGGGAATATGTAGTACATCGCCCCAAACATGATCATCGAAAAGAAGCCATAAAGGCCCAGATGCGCGTGCCCAATCGTGTATTGCGTAAAGTGCGTAATTTCCTGATGACTCCGCAACGCTTCCAGCGACCCTTGGAAGCTCGCCACGGTATACATCACCGATCCAAACACCGTGAACCGTAACGTCGGACTCGTCTTCAGCATGTGGAACACGCCCCGCATCGTCATATGGTGGTTAATTGCCACCGTAATAACCGGGATAAACATCATCATCGATCCGACCACACCCACGGTAATCGTCCACGCCGGCAGCGGCCCCCCCGTCAAATGGTGCGTCCCGGCCCAGTTATAGAAAATGGCCAGCGACCAAAAACCCAGCAGCGACAAATGGTAACTATGCACCGGCTTGCCCGTCACTTTTGGAATCAGGTAGTAAGCCGTCGCCACCGCAATCGGTGTAACCCACAAGCCCAGCGCGTTGTGCCCAAACCACCAGTTCGTAATCGCTTGCGACACGCCCTGCACTAAGCCGAAGTAAGTGCAAGCCATCGCTGTAACATACAGAATCGGCAGCCACACCGTTGCGGCGAGTAAGTACCACTGCGAAACGTAAGTATGCTGGCTCTCCTTTGTCACGTACATCTTGACATTCGCAGCCAGCACTCCCAGTGCCGGAATTGCAAAAAACGGCGCGCAATAGGCCGGGAATTCTAGATATTCAATGCTCGATCCGTGCCCCGCCAACACTGCCACCACGCCGACGCAAACTCCCACGTTCCAAACCATCGCCAATCCGCTCAACAACAACGGCCACGGCAATTTGACGTGGCACAAACGAGCCTGCAACCAGAGCAGGCAACCCACCGCTGCCATGCTACTCCAACCGTAAAAGACAATATCCAAATGCACGGGGCGAATCCGGCCAAACGTCAGCCACTCGATATTGCCCAGAAAGTCCGGGTGGTGTAACTTAACCGAACTAATCATCGCAGCCACTGAACCCATCAGCAACCAAAAAACAGAGCTCGCAAACCACAGCGAAACTGGCACCCGGCTGGAGTCATCGATCAAAATTCGCGAAATCTGCTCCAACTTGTTTTCGTTGGGACCCTCGGGAAGACTCGTCATCGCTTCGCCCCCGGGAAAAAGTCCGTCTGTCGCCCAATCGGTTCGCCGTCGTCAAATATTGACGCCGCACCTTGGCGCAAATTGCGGAACTCTCCGCGTTGTACCGCCCAGGCCAGTGCCCAGACCGTCATGACGGCACCAAACAGTGCGGTCGCCCAGATCAGCATTGAAATGAGGAACATTCAGCCTCCTGTAAATGAGGATATAGAACTCCGAGAATAAATACAAGACAAACGGAGCTGGTATGAGTATATTTCGGAGTGCTATCCTCGACCCATGAAGAAGCTGGCGGATCTGGCGGGAATCGGACGGGCCATGCTCCGCGACTTCGATCTCCTTGGTGTCACGAGCATACAGGGCTTAGCGCAGCAAGATGGCCAACAGCTCTACCTCGAACTCCAACGCCTAACCGGCAGCCCCCAAGACCCCTGCGTCCTCGACGTCTTCCGCTGCGCCATCGCCCAAGCCAAAAATCCCGATCTTCCCCTTGAACAGTGCGACTGGTGGTACTGGTCCCGCCTCCGCAAGGCCGGTAAATGTTAGCCGTCCGCCTTGCCGAAGGCCGCGTCCACGTCGAACCCGCCCGCCGCCCCCGCCGCCCCAAAAATCATGCGCTGGTCCGCGTCACCCTCGCCGGCATCTGCAACACCGATCTCGAACTCCTCCGCGGCTACTACGGTTTCGTCGGCCGCCCCGGCCACGAGTTCGTCGGCGTCGTCGAGGAAGCCGATTCCCCGTCTTGGATCGGCCGCCGCGTCGTCGGCGAAATCAACCTCGCCTGCGGCAACTGCGCCACGTGCGCCCAGGGTCTCGGCCGCCACTGTCCCACCCGCACCGTCCTCGGCATCGTCAAGCACCCCGGCGCCTTCGCCGAGTGGTTGACCCTCCCTGAAGTGAACCTCCTCCCCGTCCCGGCTACCCTCACCGACGAAGAGGCCGTCTTTTGCGAACCCGTCGCCGCCGCCTGCGAAATCCAAGAGCAACTCGGCAAGCTGAAGGGCGAACGGGTCGCCGTTCTTGGTGACGGCAAGCTCGGCCTCCTCATCGCCCAAGTCCTCCAGGTCGGCGGGGCGCAGGTCCATCTCTTCGGCCGCCACCCCGAAAAGATCGCCATAGCCGAACGCCTCGGGGTTCAGATCGCAGGCACAGGCCTCTTCGACGTCACCGTCGATGCCACCGGCTCCGCTTCCGGCCTCGCCCAAGCCGTATCGATCACCCGCCCCCGAGGTCGCGTCGTCATGAAGTCCACGGTCGCCGAACGCGTTCAACTCGACATGGCCCCGGTCATTGTCAACGAAATCAGCCTCATCGGCTCCCGTTGCGGTCGCTTCGCCCCGGCCTTACGCCTGCTCGCAAGCCGAAAAATCGACGTCCGCTCTATGATCTCCGACCGCTACCCGTTGGCCGCTGCCGCCCAAGCGTTCGAACGCGCCGCCCAACGCGGCTGCCTCAAAGTCTTACTGACACCCTAACGCGGCATCGGCTTCGCCGTCGACGACTTCCAATACTGCTCCAGCATTTTAAAAGCCAGCGGAGGCACGCAATTCGTCCACAACGATCAACCGCCATCGACTGCGTCGGCCTCACTGCCTCCCATCGCAGCATCGCCATCTCCGTCCCTTCCGACCGTCGAACAAAGCCATCTTCAAAGCACCCAATGCACCGCCGACGACGAACCTAGTCGACATCATTCAACCGACACCACCCTCCCTCGTCCAGCTATCCATCAGCCACTGCTCAACGCGGCTGCTAATGCGGCATCGGCATCGCCGTCGACGACTGCCAATACTGCTCAAACAACCCCTTCATCGCCTCGCCTAACCCGTTGTGGTCAAACACCACCGCCGTCCACGACGGCTTCGTAATCACCGGATCCAGCAAGGCAAGCAAACCCTTCCGGCCATCGAACAAGGCCAGCTTCAAAGGCAGCGAAGGCACCTGATGCACCTCCACGCCAGCCTCGATAAACTCGATCAACCGCCGCCGATGAATATCGTCCAACGTGCCCATTTCTACGATCAACCGGCACCGAACCCCCCGGTGCAGCGAGTCCCGAACCATTTGGTCGTCCACCGGGTCAATTGCATACGGAGGCCGCGAAAACTCGAGGTAATCATGCTGCGCGTCCAACATCATGCGCCGGTACTCGGTCGCCGTCTGCAACGGTTCTGACACAATGCGCAGGAAGTCTAAAGTACCCCGTCCGCCCTGTCCCTCAGAGTACGACGCGTTCAGGTCCTCGATCAGGTCCGTCGCTGAGCGGGACTGTTCGGAAAGCTCGGTCTGCATCGCCTGCGCACGCCGAGCAAAATAGCTCGGAATCGCTAGCGACGGCTCAACGGCCGAAAACAACTTGGTCTTCTCTTGAACAACTTGGGCGAACCCCTTCTCCACCAAAGAGTCGAGAACCTCGTAAATTTTCTGCCGAGGCACGTGCGACCGGGCGGCTAGTTCAAGGGCCTTGAACCGGGGGTGACCGACCAGAACCAAATAAGAGCGTGCTTCGTAAAGGTTGAGACCAATTTGTTGCAGCCGTTTCCAGAATCGCTGGTATTCTGCATCGGGCAAATCATTCGGCATTAACTCCTAAAGATATCAAAGAATTCAAGTGCCTGGATAGGTTTCGTGCATCAATAGGGGATATGGAACAGCTTCCCTGTACGCTGGGTGAACTTAAGAAGAGTGCTTGGGCGAGGCGCTGCTCGCCAGATCGTTCGGTTAAAGACGAGTTACGAGAGAATTTGATCGCCAAAATTCGCTCCGGTGAACGACTCTTTCCCGGCGTCGTCGGTTACGAAGATACCGTCGTTCCGCAGGTTATCAACGCCGTTCTGGCCAAACACAATTTCATCCTCCTCGGTACCCGAGGCCAGGCCAAAACCAAGCTGATCCGCATGTTGACCACCCTGCTTGACGAGCAGATGCCCTACGTCGCCGGCTCCGAAATCCGCGATAATCCCCTCGCCCCGCTCTCCCAACAAGCCAAAGAACAGATCGCCGCTCTCGGCGACGAAACGCCCATCTCGTGGATGCACCGCGACGTCCGCTACGTCGAAAAACTGGCGACCCCCGACGTCACCATCGCCGACATGATTGGTGACATCGACCCCATCAAAGCCGCTAAACAAGGCCGCGAAATCGGCAGCGAACTCACCGTCCACTATGGCCTCCTCCCCCGCGCAAACCGCGGCATCTTCGCCATCAACGAACTCCCCGATCTCGCCGGCAAAATTCAGGTCGGCCTCCTCAACATCATGCAGGAAGGCGATATCCAGATCAAAGGCTATCCCGTCCGCCTGCCGCTCGACATCGTCCTCGTCTTCACCGCCAACCCCGATGACTACACCGCCCGCGGCAAAATCATCACCCCGTTGAAGGACCGCATCGGCAGCGAGATCCGTACCCATTATCCCCACACGCTCGAACACGGCATCGCCATCACCCAGCAGGAAGCCTGGACAAAACGAACCGGTGGCGTCGCCGTCACCGTTCCTAGGTTCATTCGCGAAGTCGTAGAAGCCCTCGCCTTCATCGCTCGCGAAGATAAGAAAATCGATAAGCGATCCGGCGTCTCCCAGCGTCTGCCCATCTCCGTGATGGAGTCCGTCGTTTCCAACGCCGAACGCCGCGCCCTCGCTGCCATGGAAGTCGAGGCCGTTCCCCGCGTCGTTGACCTCTACGCGGCCCTGCCCTCCATGACCGGCAAAATTGAACTCGAATACGAAGGCGAATTGAAGGGCGGGGAAGCCGTCGCCCGCGAACTCATCAAAGCCGCCGTCGGCCGCGTCTTCACTCAGTATTTCGATGGCGTCAACGTCGGCATGATCGTTAAATACTTCGAACGCGGCGGGGCGCTCAAACTCGACGAAGGCACCTCCTCGGCCGATATGATCGCCCAGATGATGCCCGTCGATGGTCTCTTTGAAAAGACCGCCCCTCTCGGCATCGGCGTCGGCGAAACTGACGCCATGCGTGCCGCCGCCGCCGAGTTCGTCCTCGAAGGCCTTTATGCCCATCGCCGCATTAGTCGCAGTGAAGAAATGGGCTTTATGGGCGAAGACCGCCGCAGCGGCAGCCGCCAGGAAGAGACTCCCGAAGACAACCCTCAGCCCCGCAATAAACGACGCCAGCAGTTCAACTAAGCCCATGCGCTCCATACGGTATTCGAAATTCACCGAAGAGGATTTCGGCCTCAGTGCCGAAGACCTCATGAAAGCGCTCTCCGAGTTCTTCCTCCAGAGCGGCTTCGAGGATCCGTATGGGGCCCCGCCCTTAGACCTGCGCGAAGCCATTCGCCAAGCTCTGCTGAGCGGGGAACTTGTGCCGATCGAGGAGCTGGAAAAACTCTCCGAAGAGCAGTTCGAAGACTTAGTCGACCGGCTCCTCGAGAAGTTACAAACCGAAGGCTACGTAACTACTCCGCCCCAGGGTTCAGGTAAGGAAGGCGAGCGGCAGGAGATTAAGGTCGAGGCTACCGACAAGGCACTCGACTTCCTCGGCTACAAGACGTTGAAGGACCTCATGGGGTCCCTCGGCAAGGCGAGCTTCGGCGCCCACGACACCCGAGAACTATCGACCGGCGTCGAGACCAGCGGTTCTTCCAAGCTCTACGAGTTCGGCGACACCATGAACCTCGACGTGAACTCGACTCTTTTCCACGCCATGCAACGCGAGGGCGTCAAGGTCCCACTTAACCTCGAGTACGAGGACCTCCACGTGCACCAGAGCGAGTACCAAAGCTCCTGCGCAACGGTCCTGATGCTTGACTGCTCTCACTCCATGATCCTCTATGGAGAGGACCGCTTTACCCCCGCCAAACGCGTCGCCCTCGCCCTCGCTCATCTCATCAAAACCCAGTATCCGGGCGATTCCCTCCGCTGCGTTCTCTTCCACGATACGGCCGAAGAGCTACGCATGCAGGACCTCGCCCGCGTCCAGGTTGGCCCCTATCACACCAACACCCGCGATGGTCTCATCCTGGCGCAGAAACTCTTGCTCCAGGAAAAGAAGGACATGAAGCAGATCATCATGATCACCGACGGCAAGCCTTCGGCCTTGACCCTCGACGACGGCCAGATCTACAAGAACCCCTTCGGCCTCGACCCTCTCGTTATCGCCAAAACCCTCGAAGAGGTGAGCCGTTGCAAGCGCCAAGGGATCATGATTAACACGTTCATGTTAGCCCAGGATTACAGCCTGATCAGCTTCGTGAAGAAAATATCCGAGTTATGCAAAGGCAAGGCTTACTTCACGACGCCGTATACTCTGGGGCAATACTTACTCCTGGATTATATGACTCGGAAGAGTAAGGTGGTTCACTAAGTGATGGTACTTGCGGACGAACTCGTACAGCACGACGCATCAGAAGCCACATGGGTAGGTCCGCCCGTAAGCGAACGACCAACCGTTCAATAACCCACAGATCAGATCGCTGAAGTGGCGTGCTGTGGACCTAGAGTGCGCTTGGAATGGTTTCGGAGTGGCAACAAACTGCGATTTACTTCATAGAATGAATGAGATAGCCTAGGCGCTCAGGATGACGGAACAATTACCTCCCCCGATGTTGCCGCAATCTGAACCTGTCCCTCCGGCCAAAGTGGATACCTATTTTGGGCTGGAAGACAAACTTAAACAGTGCGATGTTGCCGATTTGCGAGTTCGCAAGCGAGTTCAGATCTTCATGCAACAACAGGGGAATCACCTCGGTCAATCGGTTCCGCTGGCCTGTCAGGATTGGGAGAGCACAGCGGCAGCCTATCGGCTCCTCAGCAATCCGCGCGTCGATGAGCAGCAGATCCTGGCGGGTCACTTTGCCGCGACTGCCGAGCGAGCGCGCCGACACTCGGGGTTGTTACTAATCCCGCATGATACAACTGAGTGTGTGAATAAGCGGAACGATCCTTCGCGGATTGGTGTCTTGAAAAAGCTCCGTATGCCAACTACTGTCTCGCTTGAGCCAAGTTGCTATACCACCTGCGGAACCCGGATTCATGCCAGTCTGGCTCACTGTTGTCCAAATTAGCCCAAAACCGTGATTAGGGGCGTTGAAAGCAAAGCATTTGTGTCCGTGCGATTCTCTGTTTGCGGTCACTGTTGTCCAAATTAGCCAAAAACCGTGATTAGGGGCGTTGAAAGCAAAGCATTTGCTTCGGTGCGATTCTCTATTTGCGGTTGAGGTTGGTTATCGGAGCCGATTATTGGGTTGTTATGCTGTCCAACTTCGCATTCACTGAATAGATTTGGCTGCGGTGGGATATAGTCATCG